>NZ_CP146100.1:1606071-1933928 GCF_037023755.1 Saccharopolyspora sp. SCSIO 74807
CGCCGTGCTCGCTTACCACGGCGGGGAACTGCCGGTCGGTGAGGCGCTGCTGGTGCCCACCGGCGCACCCGGCCCGGCGTGGCTGGTCAGCGCGCCGACCATGCGCGAGCCCGGCGAGCAGCTGCCCGCCGACACCGTGCACCCGTACCTCGCGGCGCGTGCGGTGCTGCAGCTGTGGTCGCGCGGGGTGCTGGAGAACGGGATGCCGGTCCGCGACGTCGTGCGCAGCATCGCGCTGCCCGGGCTCGGGACCGGTGTCGGCGGGGTGACCCCCGAGCTGTGCGCGCACCAGGTCGGTGCGGCGTGGGACGAGATCTTCGCCCGCGCCGACCACGTCTGAGCCGGGCGCTGCACGACGACGTCGCGGTGGACCCCGCGATCACATCGCCGGGCGAACGGTGCTCCGCTGAACGTCCGGCGCCGCCCGCCGTGCGGCACGGCGGGCGGCCGCCCGATCGCTCACTCCCCGGTTTCCCGGGCCTGCTCAGCTTCCCGGGACTCTTCAGCCGAGCGGTCGCGGATCGCCACCTTGGTCGGGCTCGGCGCCTGCGGCACCGCCTCGCGCACCCGGACCTGCAGCACACCGCGGTCGTAGTCGGCCTCGACCCGCTCACCGGTCACGCCATCCGGCAGGTTGAACCGGCGCTGGAACGAGCCGCTGCGGATCTCCCGCACCAGCACGCCCGAGTCGTCCTGCCCGGACGTCTCGGTCTGCTCGGACGTCTCGGCCCGCCGGCCGCTGATCGTCAGCACCCCGCCGGAGACCTCCACGTCGACGTCCTGGTCCACGTCCACGCCCGGCAGCTCCAGCCGGATCAGCACGTCCGAGCCGTCGCGCACCACGTCGGCCGCGGGGACGAACGGCTGCGCAGCACGACCGCCGAAGGAACGGCGCACCAGCGCGTCGAAGTCGCGGTCGAACCGGCGGTTCAGGCCGGTGAACGGATCCCATCCTCGAACGGCAAGAGCCATCGCTGCATCACTCCACTAGTGCACTTGGCGCCGGTTCCCATCTGCCGACGCCGCTTACATGAGTGCAAACGACTCAACTTTGCGGATTGTTCCCGAAGTAGGGATCAACTTCTGCGCCTTGATGCGAGCGTGTCGAGGCCGGGGTGAGTACCGTCGGGATCCGCGGCAACACCGAGGAGGTCCACATGCTCATCCGCCGCTTGGCCCGTCCCCTGCTCGCCGCCGTGTTCATCTACGGCGGGATCGGCGCCCTCCGCGACGCCGAAGGTCACGCGAAGGCCGCCCGTCCGCTGGTGGACAAGACGGTGGGCAACGTCCAGGACTCGCTGCCGGACCAGGTGCCGACCGACGCAGAGACGCTGGTGCGGCTGGACGGCGCGGTCAAGATCGGCGCCGGGACGCTGCTGGCGCTGGGCAAGGCACCCCGGCTGGCGGCGCTGCTGCTGGCGGGCAGCGTCGTGCCGACCACGCTGGTCGGGCACGCCTTCTGGGAGATCGACGATCCGCAGGAGCGCAGTGCGCAGCAGACCCAGTTCCTGAAGAACCTCGGCCTGCTCGGCGGCCTGCTGATCGCGGCGGTGGACACCGAGGGCAAACCGTCGGTTACCTACCGCGCCAGGCACGGCGCGCACGTCGTGGCCGAGCAGACCCAGCAAGGCGTCAAGGTCGCCAAGAAGACCGCCCGCAAGCGGCGCTGACGCGAACCGCCCGAGGAGCGGACCGCCCACCCGGCGGTCCGCTTTTTCACGTCCTGATCAGGGCACCCTTACCGAAGGTGATCGGGCACGCGGTCGTAGCGTGAGGGCGTGCCGGTGCGCGTGCTGCTCGTGGACGATCACGAGGTGGTCCGTCGCGGCCTGCGCGACCTGCTCAGCACCGAAGCGGACGTGGACGTCGTCGCCGAAGCCGGCGGCGTCGACGAGGCGGTGGTGCGCACGCGGGCCGCGGAGCCGGACGTGGCGGTGGTGGACATGCGGCTGCCGGACGGGGACGGGCTGGACCTGTGCCGCCGGCTGCGGGACCTGCCGGTGCCGCCGCGCTGCCTGGTGCTCACCGCGTTCGACGACGAGCAGGCGCTGGTGGGCGCGATCAACGCCGGCGCGTCCGGCTACCTGCTCAAGCAGGTGCGCGGGCAGGACCTGGTCAACGCGGTGCGCGAAGTCGCCGCGGGCCGCTCGCTGCTGGACCCGGTGACGACCGCGCGGGTGCTGGAGCGGATGCGCCGCGGCGGCGACCGCCCGGCCGACGAGCTGGAGGCGCTGACCGAGCAGGAACGCCGGGTGCTGGACCTGATCGGCGAAGGGCTGACGAACCGGCAGATCGCCGAGCGGCTGTTCCTGGCGGAGAAGACGGTGAAGAACTACGTCACGGCGGTGCTGGCCAAGCTCGGCATGGAACGCCGCACCCAGGCCGCCGCCTGGGTCGCCCGCAGGCAGGGCTGAGCGGCACGGGCTGAGCCGCACGAGGCTCCGATGCTCTTTCAGGCCGGGCAGCCGCACGCGCACAGCCAGCTAGTTCTGTTCAGAAAGCGACGAAGCCGCTTGCGGTGCCCGAGGACTCAGCCCGACCACCTACGCAAACCACGTGCTAAACAACTCTCTAGGTCAACGGAACTTCCCAGGTGACCGTGGTGCCGCTGTCCGGCGAGGAATTCACGGTGCACCGCCCGCCCGCGGCCGCGGCGCGTTCCTCCAGGTGCCGCAGCCCGCGTTTGCTGACGTCCCGTGGAATCCCGCACCCGTCGTCCACGACCTGCAGGCGCATCGACTCCGGAGCGCGCCGCACCCGCACCAGCACGGTGCGGGCGCCCGAGTGCCGCACCACGTTGGACAGCGCTTCGCGCAGCGCGGCCCGCGCGTGATCGGCGATCGCGACGGGCACGCCGGTGAGATCCCCGTCGATGTCCAGCTTCGGCGGCCTGCCGAGCAGTTCCCCCGCGGTGTGCACCTCGGAGCGGATCGAGTCGGCCAGGTCCGGGGCCTCCTCGGCGGTCTCCGGGTCGGACGAGCGCAGCGCCCGCACCGTCGCGCGGACTTCGGCGATGGTCTGGTCGAGCTGGTCCATGGTCTCGGTGAGCCGTTCGGAGTCCTCGGCCGCCAGCCGCCCGGCGAGCTTGCGATCCAGCACTTCCAGCTGCACGCCCGCGCCGTAGAGCCGCTGCACGATCACGTCGTGCAGGTCCCGCGCGATGCGTTCCCGCTCCTGGTAGACGGCGATGCGCTGGCGCGCGGTGGAGCCTTCGGCCAGCACCAGGGCGAGACCGGCTTGCGCGGCGAACCCGGTCAGCACCTCCACCGCCACCCGGTTGAACGTCGGCGAACCGCGCTTGCGGTACACCGCGATCGCGCCGAGCTTGCGCTCCCGGGTGCCGAACGGGGCCACCGCGAACGGCCCGTAAGCCCGCAGCGCGGGCGGCACGTAAGGCGCGGTGATCGGGTCGTCGATCAGGTCGTCGACGACCACCGGCACGCCGCTGCGCGCGGCCCGCGCCGCGGCCGACCGGGCGGAGAGCACCGCGCCCACCGGGTCGCTGGACGCGGTGGAGGCGCCGTGCGCGGCTTCGACGGTGAGGCGGCCGTCGTCGGCGTGCACCATGACCAGGCCGAGGTCGCTTTCGGCCAGCGCGGCGGCGCGGCGCACCACCATCGGCAGCACCGCGTCGGGCTCCTCGGAGGACAGCGCGGCCTTGGTGATCTCGGTGGACGCCGCGAGCATTCGCTGGGCGAGCGTGGAATCCATGACGATCCCGAGGCTAGTCCTCGCCCGGCGGCGCCCACCGGCCGAACCCGCACCCGGAGCCTCCGAGTGAACGGACCGTTCGTCCCAATAGATCGGGCAGACAGGCCGTTCACTCGAAATCGTGCTGGAGCGAACGGACTTTTCGACCGGCCTACCGGGACGAACCGGCCGTTCACCCGGGCCGGGTCGGTTCACGGTCGGACTTCGAGCGCGTCGTCACGGGCAACGGTGAGCAGGCCGTCGCGGATGCGCAGGACCATGTCGGCGTGCTCGGTCTCCGCGGGGCGGTGCGTCACGTGCAGCACGGTTCGTCCGGCGGCGTCGCCGTGCAGGCGCCGCAGCAGTGCGTCCGAGGTCGGGACGTCGAGGTGCGCGGTCGGTTCGTCCAGCAGCAGCGGCCCCTCGCCGAGCAAAGCGCGAGCCAGGGCGAGCCGCTGCGCCTCACCACCGGACAGCGCGGTGCCTCCGGAGCCGACGAACTCGCCCAGCCGCTCGCCCCAGTCCGGCAACCCGGCCAGCAGCAGCGCCTCGGCCAGCCGCCGGTCATCGGCCTCGGGTGCGGCCATCCGCAGGTTCTCCCGGACCGTGGTGGCCACCAGGCCAGGTTCCTGCGGGCACCAGGCGAACCGCTGCGGCACGCGCGCTTCGCCGCGTTCCACCGGCAGCATCCCCAGCAGCAGAGCCAAAAATGTCGACTTGCCGCTTCCGGACGGCCCGAGGATCGCGACGTGCGCGCCCGCCGGGATCCGAACCGTGGCGCCGTGCAGCGCGGCCGCGGGTGCACCCGGCCAGCGGACATGGACGTCGCGGAGCTCGATGTCGCCGGTCTCCGCGCGCTCGGCCGTCGTGTCCACTTCGGACTCATGACTCGATGCCGGTGCGCCCGCCTCGAGCAGCGGAGCGACTCGATCGTGCGCGGTGCGCAGATTCCGCCACTGCTGCACCGCGGCGGGCAGCTCCGCCACCGCCTCCGCCGCGGCGAGCGGCACCAGCGCCAGCAACGGCGCCAGCTCCGGCGCGAGCCGTCCGGCGGCCACCGCCTGAGCCGCGAACCACGCGCCACCGAGCACCGCGATGCCCACCGCGAGCACCTGCACCGCCGTGGCCGCACCAGCGCCGAAGGCCGCGCGGCGCGCGCGAGCGGCCAGCCGCGCATCGACATCCGCCAGCTCCGCACGCCGATCGGCGTGCGCACCGAACGCGATCAGCTCACCCGCGCCGTCCAGCAGCGCCAGCAGCCGAGCCGCGATGCGGCGACGGCCATCGGCCACCGCGGCGCTCGCGCGCCGCTCCGCGAACAGCGCGGCAGCGCAGCCGCCGAAGGCGGCGAGCAGCAGCGCGGCGGCGAGCAGTGCACCTGCTGCGGGCAGCACGACGGACTGCACGGCGACCGCCGCCGCGGCGACGAGCACCGCGATCAGCGGTGGGAGGAGGACCCGCGGCACCAGGTCGCGCACCGAGTCGACGTCGTCGACGAGGCGCGCGGCGCCGTCGCCGCGGCGGAGCGCGGCGGAGCGCGCCGGGCCTAGGCGCACCAGCGCATCCCACAGGCGCAGCCGCAGCACGCCGGAGAGGCGGAACGCCGCGTCGTGCGTGCAGAGGCGCTCGACGTAGCGCAGCGCGGCGCGCGAGAGCGCGAACGTGCGCACTCCGACAACGGCCACGGACAGTGTGAGGATCGGTGGCTGCTGGGAGGCCCGAGCGATCAGCCACGCGGAGGCCGCGGTCAGCGCCAACCCCGCCATCAGCGACAACGCGCCGAACCCGACTCCGGCCAGGGTGCGCGGCGTGATCAGCTCGCGCAGCCGCCCGCGCGCCGGCTCCAAACCGGGCACTTCCGCAGGTTCCGCGGCGTGCGCGGCCTCGGGTTCGGCGGGTACCGCGTCCGGCCGGTGGCTGGCGAGCACCACCGTCACACCGCGGTCGGCAACGCGCTTAATGGCTTTGTCGACTTTGTGCGCAGTGGCCTGATCGAGGTGCGCGGTGGGTTCGTCCAGCAGCAGCACGCGCGCATCGCCTTCGAGCCGCAGCAACGCGCGCGCCACCGCGACCCGCTGGCGCTCCCCTGTGGACAGTCCGTCGACGCGGCGATCGTGCAGGTGCGCCGCGGCGACTTCCCGCAGCACGACCGGGATCGCCGCAGCGGTGCCCGCGGGCTGATCGGTCACCGCGAGCCCGAGCTCGTCGGCGACGGTTCCGCCGGTGAACACCGGCCGCTGCGGCACCCACGCGAGGTTCCCGCGCCATTGCGCGGGATCGAACTCCGCGATGTCGATGCCCCCGTAGGTCACCGTGCCGCGCTCCGGCCGGATGAACCCGAGCAGCACTGAGAACGTCGTGGACTTACCGCTGCCACTGGGGCCGATGCCGTCGAACCCTTCCAGCCGCAGCACCCGCCCCGGCTCCGCGGTGCAGCTGAGCCCGTCCGGTGCCCGGCCACCGCGCCGCGCCACGGCGAGATCGCGCACCCGCAGCGGCCCGGAGGTCGGCACCTGCGCCGTCCCGGCACGTTCGTCCTCGGCCGCGGAGACGATCTCGTCGACCCGCCGCACCGCTTCGACGCCGTCCTCGCTGGCGTGGTGCGCCGCACCAGCGGCCCGCAGCGGCAGGTAGCACTCCGGCGCGAGCACCAGCACCAGCAGCCCGGTGGCCAGGTCGAGCTCACCGGAAACCAGCCGCAACCCGATGCCGACCGCGACCAGCGCCACCGACAGCGACGAGGCCAGCTCCAGCACCAGCGCGGACAGGAACGCGATCCGCAACGTGGCGACCGTGCTGGTGCGATGCCGGTCGCTGACCCGGCGCACCACCTCGCGCTGCGCCCTGGCGCGCCCGAACGCGCTGAGTACCGGCAGTGCGCGCACCAGCTCGTGCAACTGCCCGGAAAGCCGCTGCATCGACTCCGTCGCCCGCGCGGTCCGCTGCTCGGTGAACCGCCCGACCAGCCAGGCGAACAGCGGGATCAGCGGCACGGTGATCGCGATCGCCAGCGCCGAAGGCGGATCGGCGTACAGGATCGACGCCCCCACCAGCAGCGGCACGACCGAGGCGGTGACCAGCGCGGGCAGGTACTTCGTGAAGTAGGCGTCGAGCGCGTCGAGCCCCTTGGTGGCCAGCGCGGTCAGCTCCGCCGGACCGCGCCGCTGGATCCACTCCGGCCCGCGGCGCAGCGCCACGTCGACCAGCCGCGCCCGCAGCTCCTCCTTGGCCCCGGCCGCGGCCCGCGCGGAAACCGTCTCGGTCGCCCAGCCCAGAACGGCACGCGCGACGATCGCGCCTGCCAGCACACCGAGCCGATCGCTGATCGCGGCACCACCGACGCCATGTGCCACCACCTCGGCCAGCGCACTCGCGAGCGCCCAGGCTTGCACCACCAGCGCGGCGGCATTGCCCACGGCCAGCGAACCGCCCGCCACGAGGGCTCGGCGAGCGGAACCGGAAAGCCGGGGCAGCGCGCCCAGCGGCCCGCTCACGGCGCGTGCACCGGCGGGATGTGGTGGGCGCCGATGCGCTTGCGGAACACCCAGTAAGTCCAGCCCTGGTAGACCAGCACCGCCGGGGTGCCGAACGCGGCGACCCAGGTCATCACGGTGAGCGTGTACGGGCTCGATGCGGTGTCCGCGACGGACAACGACCACGCCGGGTCCAAAGTGGACGGGAGAACGTCCGGCCACAGCGCACCGAACAACGTCACCACCACGCCCGCGAGCGCCAGGCCCTGCAGCGCGAACGCCTGGCCGTCCCGCCAGGAGTACATCCGCACCAGTCCGGCCAGCGCCGCCACCAGCGCGGCGACCAGCGGAACCCACGTCCACGCGGAACCCGCCGCGAACTGCGCGACCAGCACCAGCAGGACCACCGGCAGCAGCAGCGGCACACCGAAGCGCAGCGCGAAGGCCCGCGCCCGCTCCCGCACCTCACCGGCGGTCTTCAACGACAGGAACGCCGCCCCGTGCAGGAACGAGAACCCCCACACCGCCAGCGCACCGAGCACGTTCGAGGTGGTCAGGATGCCCAGCGGCCCACCGACCCGATCGCCGTTGGCATCCAGCGGCAGGCCGAACACGCTGGCCGACAAGATCAGCCCGACCATCATCGGCGAGAGCCACGAGGCCAGCACGATCACGGTGTCCCAGCTGCGCCGCCACCGCGCCGTGTCCACCTTGCCGCGGTACTCGAACGCCACCCCGCGCCCGATCAGCGCCAGCAGCAGCAACAGCAACGGCAGGTACGCGGCGCTGAACAGCGAGGCGTACCAACCCGGGAACGCGGCGAACGTCGCCCCGCCCGCCACGATCAGCCAGACCTCGTTGCCGTCCCAGACCGGGCCGATCGTGTTGATCAGCACCCGGCGTTCCCGCTCCTCGCGGCCCAGGATCGGCAGCAGCATCCCGACGCCGAAGTCGAAGCCCTCCAGGAACAGGTAGCCCAACCACAGCACGGCGATCAGGGCGAACCAGAACGTGGGCAGGTCCATCACTCATCCACTCCGGTCAGTACGCGAACGACAGGGTGTCGTCGGACTTCTCGTCCTCGGACGGCTCGTGCGGCATCGCGGCGTCCACCCCGGCCCGGACGTAGCGCACGATCAGGAAGATCTCCACCACGGCCAGCACGCCGTAGATGCTGGTCAGCGCGATCAGCGAGGTCAGCATCTCGCCCGGCGACACCCCGGAGGAGACCGCCTGCGCGGTGTACATCCACACTCCGTCCACACCGGACGGATTGGGGTTCGGCGCCACCACGAACGGCTGGCGGCCGAGCTCGGTGAAGATCCAGCCGAACGCGTTGCCCAGGAACGGCGTCGCGATGCTGGCCACGGCCAGCGGCGCCCACCAGCGTCCCTTCGGGAACCGGTTCTTGCGGGTCAGCCACAGCACCGCGACCGAACCGAGCGCGGCCATCGCCCCGAAGCCGATCATGAACCGGAATCCCCAGTAAGTGGCCGGCAGGTTCGGCACGTAGTCGATCGGCGCCCCGGCGTACTGCCCCATCCGCGGATCGTCCGGCAGGTGCGTGCCGTACTTGGCCTGGTATTCCGGCACCAGCTGCTGGATGCCCTTGACCTCGCTGCTGAAGTCGCCGTTGGCCAGGTACGACAGGATGTAGGGCACGGTGAAGCTCTTGACGTCCTCGCAGTTCGGCTGCCCCACGTCGCCGTAGGCGAAGATCGAGAAGCTGGCGGGCTGCTCGGTGTGGCACAGCGCCTCGGCCGAAGCCATCTTCATCGGCTGCTGCTCGAACATCAGCTTGCCCTGCACGTCGCCGGACAGCGCGAGCCCGGCGAACGCGATCACGCCGACCCATGCGCCCAGCCGCATCGAGACGTGCCAGAGCTTGCGGTCCTCGTCGTCCGGGTCCGAGTTCCGGTGGTGCTTGGCGATCTTGTAGGCGGCGATGCCGATCAGGAACGAACCGGCCACCGCGAAGCAGCCGAAGACGGTGTGCGGGAACGCGGCCAGCACGGTGTTGTTGCCCAGCACCGCCCAGATCGAGTTCAGCCGCGGGCGCCCGTCGGCGAACTCGATGCCGACCGGGTGCTGCATCCACGAGTTCGCCGCCAGGATGAAGTACGCCGACGCGGCCGTGGCCAGCGAGAACGCCCAGGCGCACGCGAGGTGCACGCGCTTCGGCAGCCGGTCCCAACCGAAGATCCACAGCCCCAGGAAGGTGGATTCGACGAAGAACGCGACCAGGCCCTCCATGGCCAGCGGGGCGCCGAACACGTCGCCGACGAACCGCGAGTACTCGCTCCAGGCCATGCCGAACTGGAACTCCTGCACGATCCCGGTGACCACGCCCATCGCGAAGTTGATCATCATCAACTTGCCCCAGAACCGGGTCATCCGCAGGTAGCGCTGCTTCCCGGTGCGCACCCAAGCCGTCTGCATTCCGGCGACCAGCAGCGAAAGCCCGATGGTCAGCGGAACCATCAGGAAGTGGTAGACGGTCGTGATCCCGAATTGCCAGCGGGCGATGTCGAGGAGGTCCACGCGGCCAGTCTGCCGCCGCCGGAATCGGCCCGATCAGGGACGGGCGTCCTGCACGAAGGGACTTTTGGTCCCGGCACCACCCGGGACTTTGGTCCTGGCAGGTGGCTCGGGCCACTCTTTTCTACCAATAACCCGCGCCGCGCGGAACCCTTCTCCGCCGAGCCTGCCGGAACGAAAAGGCGAAATACGGAATGAAACGAATTCGGCGGCCGATCAGCGCAGCGCGTCGGCCACCGCTTGCGCGGTGTCGAAGACCAGCGGCCCGATCTCGTCGGCGGGCAGCGGTTCGAGCGACAGGACGCCGACGCTCGCCCGCAATCCCGGCACCCCGCGAACCGGTGCGGCCACGCCGGACGTCCCGGCGTGCGGTTCCCCGCCCGCGGCGACCCACCGCGGCCCGCCCGCGGGCAGATCCACCGCTCGCCCGGCCGCGCCGCGCTGCACCGGGTGCCGCGTCCCCACCCGGTAGGACACGTGGCAACTCGTCCACGACGGTTCGACCACCGCGACCGCCTGCGCGTCCCCGCCGTCGGCAACGGTCAGGTGCGCGGTCGCGCCGACCCGCTCGGCCAGTCCGCGCAGCGCGGGCAGCGAAGCGAACCGCAGCTGCGGCAGCACCCGCCCGGCCAGCCACAGCACGCCGAGCCCGAGCCGCACCCGGGTCCCTTCCCGGCGCACCAGGCCGCGGCTCTGCAACGGCCCGAGCAGCCGGTACACCGCGGCCCTGCTGACCCCGGCGGCGTGCGCGAGATCGCTGATGGTCGGTGCCGAACCTTCCGCGTCGGCCACCGCCTGCAGCAGGTTCAGGCCGCGCTCCAGCGTCAGCGAAGTCTCCTTCGGCGCGGCCGGGGCTTCGCGCGGCACCTGCGAGCGGGGTGCGCGTGCAGGCTCGGGCACGGGCGGGCGGCTCACCGGCGTCACCGCCAGGCCGCGGACAGCACGGTGCCCGTGACCTCGCTGAGCCCGACCACCGAGCCATCGGGCCCCGGCGCGGTCCCGCCGAGCGTGACCCGGTCCCCGTCCTGCAGGAAGGTGCGCTGCTCACCGTCGTCGAGGGTGATCGGTTCCGCCCCGCCCCAGGTGAGTTCGAGCAGGCACCCGCGTTCCTCGCGGGACGGCCCGGACACGGTCCCGGAGGCGAACAGGTCGCCCGGCCGCACCTGCGCGCCGTTCACCGTCATGTGCGCCAGCTGCTGCGCGGGCGACCAGTGCATCGCGGCGAACCGCGGCCGGGACAGCGGGATGTCGTTGCACCGCACCTCCAGCGCCAGGTCCAGGCCCCACGGGTCGATCTCGAGGAGGTAGTCGTGCAGCCCGTGCTCGCGTTCCGGCAGCGGAACGCGGGCCTGCTCGAAGGCCTCCAGCGGCGTGATCCACCCGGCGATGGAGGTGGCGAACGACTTCGACAGGAACGGCCCGAGCGGCTGCGCCTCCCAAGCTTGCAGGTCCCGCGCGGACCAGTCGTTGACCAGCGCCACCCCGAAGCAGTGCGCCGGGAAGTCGGCGGTGGCCACCTGCGCGGCCGGTTCCCCGCCGCAGACGAACCCGACCTCGGCTTCGAAGTCCAGCCGCCGCGTCGGGCCGAACGCGGGATGCAGGTCGCCGCTGGTGCGCCGCTGCCCGCTGGGCCGCGGCACGTCGGTGCCGGAAACCTGCACGGTGCCGGACCGGCCGTGGTAGCCGATCGGCAGGTGCGTCCAGTTCTCCGGCAGGACCGGCGAACTCCGCCGCAAGATGCGCCCGACGTTCTCGGCGTGGTGCCGCGACGAGTAGAAGTCGACGTAGTCGCCGACGCGGAACGGCAGCACCAGCGTGTGCCAGTCGGTACGCAGCAGCCCGGCGCCCGCGGGCGCGGAATCCGCGGTGACCAGCTCGGTGAGCCGTTCCCGCAGCTCCCGCCACCGCTGGTGGCCCGCGGCCAGCAGCGGATCCAGCGAGTTCGCGCTGACCAGCTCGGCCAGCCGCGGTCCGAGCGAGTCGGCGATCCCGCGCAGCGGCAAGGCGTGCTTGCCGACGCGCGCGCAGATCACCGGGCCGCTGGAGGTGACCAGCACGCCGTAGGGCAGCGTCTGCGGCCCGAACGGCTTGTCCGCGGCGAACTCGGGATCCTCGATCCAGGTCACAACAGCCCCAGCCCTTCCAGGTCGGTCGCCGGGTCGGTCAGCGAGTCGGAGCCGTAGGAGGAGAACACGTCGCGCACCGCGGTGGCGGCCTCGTCCGACAGCGAGTTCGCCTCCTCCGCGAGCGCCTCCGCGTCGGTGCTGGCCAGCGCATCTCGCACGTCTTTGCCGGACAGGCAGCGCGCGGTGGCGACCAGCATGTTCAGGAACCCGTGCCGCACGTACCCGTTGTCGGGGTCTTCGCCGCGGACCGCCGAGCGGATGCCCGCGGTGGTCTTGAACGGCACGGACAGGGTGCTGATGGTGGCCAGGAAGTCGGCCACGACGTCGACCGGCGGCACCGACTCGGAGGTCGGCCCGCCGCAGCGCAGCTTCGGCCAGCAGCCGTGCTCGGCGACCCGCTTGACCCCGTCCAGCCAGCCGTCCTCGGTGCTGCGGCGGGGTTCCACGACGCGCACCACGTCCTCGGGAACGAACTCGGAGACCCGCTCGAGCCAGATGTCGTCGACGTCCGAGGGCGCGGGCATCTCCACCATCCGCAGCGCCAGCAGCTCCTGGCGGCCCTCGATGATGGACAGCGATTTCGGCACGCCGCCGAGGCCGGTGTCGCACACCAGCGACAGCGGCACCGGTTCGGCGGGCTTGGCCTTGGCGAGCTCGGTGATCAGCTCGGCGAGCCGGGACGCCTGGCACAGCATCGGCCCGAGCAGCCCGCTGTATTGCCCGCCGCGGGCGGCGAGGTGGGCGGACACCGCCTCCGGGGCCGGCGCGCTGCCCGGTGGGAACAGCGCGGCGTCGTCGACCAGTCGGGAGAACAGGGGCGGTATGCCGCGCGGACCCGGCGCGCGAAGCTCAACAGCGCTTGACACGGCGAACACGCTAATGCCGCGCCGTTCAGTGAACAAAGGTGGCCGATATACGAACGTTCGGCGGACTTGACCAGCCTCCCACCGGCCGATCATCGGCCCTGGTGTGCGCGTTGCGAAGCCGCCTCATCCGGGCGGGCGACAGGCCGCGCGGACTCCGCTCGGAGCTGATCGCGCGGGCGGCCGCTGCCGAACCGGCTTCGAGCGCCGATCACTCGTGCGGCGGTTCCCCCGGGGGAAGGGACGGAGCGTGCTCAGCACCCGGGATTCACCCGTCGGATGCGCGCAGCAGGAACCGATCACCTGGTAAGACGGAAACGACTTTCCCCCACCGGAGCGATTGGGTTAGGCTTACCTAAGTAGGAGGTGAGCGGTGCGCGAGAGGACGACACGTCGCCCGGCGAAGCCGAACCCGGCGGAGCGGGCCAGGACGATTGCCCGGCGCGGTGGGCGGGCCGCGCTGATGCCCTCCGGCGAGACCGCCGCGCGGATCTCCCCGTTGCTGCACCACGTGCACCCGGACGGCTCCGCGACGGTGCTGCTCGCCGACGAGCACCCGCTGGTCGGGACCGCGTGGCAGTCGCCGCGTGCGGAGCTGACCGCGGTGCTCGAGCTCGCCGATCCCACTCCGGTGCAACTGCGCGAACCGGTGCGCGGCCTGTTGTGGCTGACCGGCACGATCCGGCTGCTCAGCGGCGAGCAGGCCCGCGAGGACGTGCTCGCGGTGGCCGAGCAGCGCCCGGACAGCAGGCTGCTGGACGCCGGGCACGGCGCTTCGGTGCTCAAGCTGGACCCGGCCTCGCTGGTGCTCGCGGACGCCGAAGGCACCTGCTCGGTGCCCGCCGCGGACTTCAGCGCGGCCCGCCCGGACCCGTTCTGCCTGCTGGAGGACGGCTGGCTGCGGCACTTGGAGAGCTCGCACCGGGACGTGGTGGGCCTGCTGGCCCGGCACCTGCCGGAGGAGTTGCGCGGCGGGCACATCCGCCCGCTCGGGCTGGACCGCTTCGGCCTGCGGTTGCGGGTGGAGTCCGCGGACGGCGATCACGACGTCCGGCTGGCGTTCTCCGGCCCGGTCGCCGACGCCAAGGCGCTGGGCCTGGAGCTGCGCCGGTTGGTCGGCTGCCCGTTCCTGGCCGCTCAGCAGGCCGGGTAGCAGCGCTCACCGGCGCTGTCGGTCAGTCCTCGGTCCGCGAACGGCTGCCGTGCAACGGCTCGATGCGGCCGCGCTTGTAGCGCAGCGGCTCCGCGTCGCCTCCCAGCAGCAGCGCCTCGTCCACGTGTCCGCCGCGGGTGACCCGCCACAGGAACGCGTGCGCGGCGATCCACGCCGACATCTCGTTCGCGGTGGGCACGAACCGCACCAGCAGCGGATAGCGCGCCAGCCCGGCGTGATCGGTCTCCTCGTGGTCCTCGCGCAGCTCGATCAGCAGCGATCCGCGCACCCCGACGAGGTCCGCAGGACCGATCGGCCCGTCCAGCGCCAGCAACGGGTGCACCAGCTCCAATGCGGCCAGCACGTGCTCGGTGGAGGGCTCTCCGCGCAGGAAAACCCGGTAGCCGGTCATCGCCCGTCCCCCTCGTGTCTCGGCCCCCGTGCTTCGTCGGCCGCGCTTCGTCGGCCCGTGTCCTGCCGGACCGCAGATCGGCGGCCCCCCGCTCGGATGTCTCACGTCCGCGTGCGGTTCCGCCGGACCGCCGCCGATTTTCCCCGTATCGTCCGGGGAATCTTCCGCGAATCGCGGGCCGGTACGGTGCACCGGGTGAGCATCGTGCGCACCTGGTCGTTCCCGGCCCGGCCGGCCGAACCCGGCGAGCTCACCGACCCGGCCCAGCGCCGGATGATCGGTGTCGAGCTGGTCGTGGTGTTCACCGTGACGCTGGGCATGTCGGGTCTGCAGAGCCTGCTCTCGCTGCTGGACGCACTCTCGCAGCAGGCGCCGCTGGCCGACCAGTCGGTAGCGATCAATCGGCCGCAGGCGCAGCTGGGCCTGCTGAACCTGCTGGAGCAGCTGGCGAGCGTGCTGCGGCTGCTCTCCTGGGGCGCGCTGGGGATTTTCCTGCTGTGGCGCGGCGGGATCGCGCTGGCCCGGATCGGCATGGACCGTTCGCGCCCGTGGCGCGACCTCGCGGGCGGCGCGGGCTTGGCGGCGCTGATCGGCGTTCCGGGGCTCGGGCTTTACCTGGTCGCGCACGCGCTGGGCCTGAGCCTCACCGTGCAGCCGTCCACTTTGGACGACGCGTGGTGGCGGGCGCCGGTGCTGGTGCTCTCCGCGTTCGGCAACTCCTTCGCCGAGGAAGCGCTGGTGGTCGCCTACCTGCTGACCCGGCTGCGGCAGCTCGGCTGGTCGGAGAACCGGTCGCTGTGGCTGTCCGCGGTGCTGCGCGGCAGCTACCACCTGTACCAGGGGTTCGGCGGGTTCGTGGGCAACCTGGTGATGGGCCTGGTCTACGGCCGGGTGTGGCAGCGGACGAACCGGCTGTGGCCGCTGGTGGCCGGGCACGCGCTGATCGACGTGGTCGCGTTCGTCGGCTACGCGGCGCTGCGCGGGCACGTCGGTTGGCTGCCCTGAACGCAACGATCCCGCCGTAGATCGACTTTTCTGCGCAAGGATCGATCTTCCGGAAGCCGGGGCGGTTCCGATTTCGGCTACGCCGACTAGGCTTCCGCGACGTGAGTGAACCGCACGTGCGCAGCGAGGTCGGCGGCCTGCACAGCGTTCTGCTGCACCGCCCGGGCAACGAGCTCAAACGCCTCACGCCGCGCAACAGCGACCAGTTGCTGTTCGACGCGATCCCGTGGGTGGACCGCGCGCAGGCCGAGCACGACGCCTTCGCCGATGTGCTGCGCGGCCGCGGCATCGAGGTCGTGCTGCTGCGCGACCTGCTGGTGCAGACCCTCGGCGACGCGCGGGCGCGGGCCGCGGCGGTGCATTCCGGCGTCGACGAGCTGCGGCTGGGCCAGGACGTCGCCGACACCCTCCGCTCCTACCTGTCCACAGTGCCCGAACAGGTGCTCGCGGAGGCGCTGACCGCGGGCATGACCTTCGAGGAACTACCCGGTTCGGAAGGCCGTTCGCTGGTGCGCCGGATGCACCACTCGCACGACTTCGCGCTCACGCCGCTGCCGAACCTGCTGTTCACCCGCGACTCCTCAGTGTGGGTGGGTGACCGCGCGGCGATCGCCGCGCTGGCGATGCCCGCCCGCCGCCGCGAGTCCGCGCTCACCGACCTGATCTACGCCTACCACCCGCGCTTCTCGCACTCTGCCCGCGCGTACGGCGCGCACTCCGCCCCCGTCGAGGGCGGCGACGTGCTGCTGCTGGCGCCGGGCGTGGTCGCGATCGGCGTCGGCGAACGCACCACCCCGGCGGGCGCGGAGTCCTTCGCCCGCTCGATGTTCGCCGACGACCTCGCGCACACCGTGCTCGCCGTGCCGATC
Organism: Saccharopolyspora sp. SCSIO 74807; assembly: GCF_037023755.1. Classification (NCBI taxonomy): domain Bacteria; kingdom Bacillati; phylum Actinomycetota; class Actinomycetes; order Pseudonocardiales; family Pseudonocardiaceae; genus Saccharopolyspora; species Saccharopolyspora sp. SCSIO 74807. The sequence continues at coordinate 1,622,201 of NZ_CP146100.1, forward strand.
GAGCAGCAGCGCGCGTCGATGCACCTGGACACGGTGTGCACGATGGTCGATGCGGACGCCGTGGTGATGTACCCGGCGGTGCAGCATTCGCTGACCGCGTACGCGCTGCGCCCCAAGGACGGCGACCTGGACGTCTCCGACCCGGAGCCGTTCCTCGACGCGGCGGCGCGCGCGATGGGCATCGACCGCCTCCGCGTCATCGACACCGGCCTGGACCCGGTCACCGCGGAACGCGAGCAGTGGGAGGACGGCAACAACACGCTCGCGCTGTCCCCCGGCGTCGTCGTCGCCTACGAGCGCAACGTCGAGACGAACTCCCGCCTGGAAGCCGCCGGCGTCGAGGTGCTGCGCATCAGCGGCACCGAACTCGGCTCCGGCCGCGGCGGCCCGCGCTGCATGTCCTGCCCGCTCGTCCGCGAGGCGCTTTGACGGCTGCGAAATGATTTCGCTCACCCGATCCACGTTGTGCCGGGCGGCCTCCCGGAAGTCATCGCGAAGCTGCCGGAGCAAAATCCCGCGCGAAGTCGGGCCGCAGCCGGATAACCACCACGAACACCGGTAAGGATCGCCTTGCCGAAATTAGGTGAAGGGAACCTGGGAAAGGCGAGGCGAAGGTTCCTCCAGGTATTCCTCGCCAAATTGTGAGGGCGCGAATTCGGCGTACCATCGGCAGCATGAACGTCACCGCAAAGAAGCTCCAGCCCCGCGAATCCCGATTCCACCAGCTGCTGCAGGACCAGGTGCGCAACGAGCTGAACGCATCGCAGCAGTACCTCGCGGCAGCGGTGTGGTTCGACAACGAGGACCTGCCCCGCTTGGCCGCGCACTTCTACCGGCAGGCGCTGGAAGAGCGCAACCACGGCATGATGATCGTGCAGTACCTGATGGACAACGACATCAAGGTGGCCATCCCGGCCATCGACGAGGTCCGCAACGACTTCACCGAAACCCGCGAACTCGTCGCGCTGGCGCTGGAACAGGAGCGCGAAGTCACCCAGGAGTTCTTCACGCTGGCCAAGGAGGCCCGCAACGAAGGCGACTTCCTCGGTGAGCAGTTCCTGCAGTGGTTCCTGAAGGAACAGGTCGAAGAGGTCTCGCAGATGTCCACGCTGCTGGCCGTGGTGGACCGTTCCAACGGCAACCTGTTCGACGTGGAGAACTTCCTCGCCCGCGAGAACGTGGGCGACGAAGGCCTCGACGCCACCGCTCCGCCCGTGGCGGGCGGCGCCGTGTGACCAAGGCGCGATTACGAAGGGCGGCCGGATTGTCCGGCCGCCCTTTTCGCGCGGTTCGCCGCTGGTCTAGTCCGCGTCGCCGCTGGGGGCCGAGGACGTCGACTGCGAGGTCGATGATTCCGAGCTCGACGGACTGGACGTCGTCGGCTCCGGCCGGGAGGACTCCGAATCGCGCAGGATCGACGGGATCTCGTGCGTCGAACTGCCGCGCGGCACCTCGGGCGGTGCTCCCGGCTGCTCGATCCGGCTCGGCCGGTCCGGCGGCGGCGACGTGGGGACCACGTGCGGATGCGTCCGCTGCTGCGTCGAGCTGGGCGTGACGACCACCGGCGCCGCCGGGCGCACGGGCTCCTGCGGCGACCGGGCGACCAGCGTGGCACCGCCACCGACCAGCGCCGTCAACGCCATCGCACTGCCCACCGCGGCGAGGGCCGTCTGCCGCCTGCGGCGACGGCGCGCGGACGCCACCAACGCCCATTCGGCGCCCGTGCGCACCGGCACTTCCAGCCGGTCGTCGGCGAACAAGCGGTGCAGCTCGTCGTCGAGCCCCATCACACCTCACCGCCCTCGAACAGCGGGCCGAGCTTGCGGCGCAACGCGGCCAGCGCCTTGCTGGCCTGGCTCTTCACCGTGCCCGGGCTGACGCCCAGCGAGCGGGCGATCTCCGCTTCGGACAAGCCCTCGTAGTAGCGCAGCACCACGACCGCGCGCTGCCGCGGCGGCAGGTCCCGCAGCGCCTGCCACAGCGGCTCGTTCTCCAGCCGGTCCGGGGCATCGGCGGCCGGGACGTCCGGGAACTCGGCGAGCAGCGTTTCCCTGCGAGTTCTGCGCCAGCGGCTGACGTGCGCGTTGGCCATCGCCTTGCGCACGTAGGCGCGGGGTTCCTGGCAGCTCTGGCTGATCTTCGACCAGCGGGCGCCGACCTTCTCCAGCACCGTCTGCACCAGGTCCGCCGCGTCGTGCGGATTGCCGGTCAGCGCGTGGCCGTAGCGCATCAACCCGGGCAGGGCGGCCCGGACGAACTCCGCGAAGTCGTCCTCCACCTCGGCCACGTCCCGCGCTCGCACCGGGCGCGACCAGCTCACCGCCGACTCCGCGGCGGGTGGCACAGCAGGCGATCGAGCGGTCACGCCACCACTCCCCTCCGCAGCACTGTCGCTTTACGGAGGTACGCGCCCGCGGTCGGCAGGGTTGCCGTTCCGGTTCCGGACCACCCGAACGGCCCAGCGGAGATCAGGGCGCGGAGCCGATCCACATCCCGGGACGCCGTCGGTGCGTGGTCAGGTAAGTGAGCCCGGCTTCCCCGGCCGTGAAGGCGCGGCGCGAGCCGTGCGGGAGCCACAGCAGCGCGCCCCCGGTCATCGGGTGCGAGCCGTCCGCGGCTTCGAGCACGCCGTTCCCGCCGAGCACGAGCAGCAGCACGTCCAGGTCCGGTTCGGCGTGCGCGTCCACACGCTGGTGCGGGGCCAACCGGACGACGTTGGCGTCCAACTGCCGCCCGGCTTCAGCGAGCTTCCACCGCACACCGGATGACTCGTCCGCGGCGAGCTCCCCCACGTCGGCGAGGACGCGCGGGAGCTCCTCGGGCACTTCGCGCTCCGGCATCGCCTCAGCGCAGCGTGACTTGGCGACCGCGCAACCCGTCGCGGGAACGCCGCTCGGTCGCGTCCAGCGGAGTGCTCTCCAGCGACTGCAACGCCTCGGTGAGCCGTTCGCCCAGCGCAGCAGCGGGTTCGTCCCACTCCCGCGGGTGCTTGTCGCGGTCCAGGTCCCACACCGGCACCAGCACGCCGTGCGCGCGGAACGACCCGGCGAACCGGCTGTCGTCGTCCAGCGCCAGCTCACCGCGCGCGGACAGGCGCGCGCAGGCGGCCAGCAGCTTCTCCTCCGGCTCCGGGCGCACCCAGCGCAGATGCGCCTTCTCGCCGGTGTCCACCCAGTACGCCGAGCGGGCGGTGGAGAGCCGGGCGGTCGGCATGATCGCGGCGTTCGCCCGCTCCAGGGACAGCTTGATCTCACCGGTCGGCTCGGTGCCCTCCGGCAGCCACCACGAGAAGTCCTCGTGCAGCTCGACGTCCAGCTCGGCGTCCGGGTCGATCAGGTCCTGCAACCGGGTCGCGTCCGGCTGCGGCGTCTCGGGGCCGACGACCGGCAGCGACTCGCCCGCCTCGGCCTCGCGCACCCACTCGACCGCGCGGGCCAGGTCGCGGCTGAGATCGCCGGAGCGGGTCTGCACCTGCAGCCCGACGAACGCCTCCTCGTCGGAGCGCTTGACCGCCGCGGCCGCCATCGGCAGCACCGAGGCCACCGTCACGTCCGCGCCGTCGCGCAACGGCAGCTTCGCCGTGGCCGACGGGACGAACTCGCGCAGGGCCACCAGGTCGCCCTCCGCGGCCAGGCCCTCGAACGGCCTGGTCACGATCACGTCGCCGGCACCTCGGGCGGTGCCGTGGCAGTTCTTGTAGCGCTTGCCGGACCCGCACGGGCAAGGCTGCCTCGGGCCGACAGCGCCCTCTGCGGCCTGGGACCGGGTGGCCGTTCGCTTCGACACTCGAAGCCTCCTCGCTCGAGTCGTGTGATCGGACCCACCGACGCTACCGAGCCGCGGACACCGGCGATTCCCCGGGGCAACCGCCGTGCGCTGTGCCAGCCGCCCGCTGTGCCAACCGCCCGCTGGGCGAAGCTCGCTCAGCGCGCGGCGGTGGACGGCCGCTCGGCGCGCTGCGGCGTCGGCGCACCCCGGACGTCGAGGACGCGCCAGCGCGCCAGCCCCGCCGGATCCAGCGGCACGATCAAGCTGGACAGGTAGTGCACGACGCGCAACGTCAGCACTGCCACGGCCACCACGGCCACATCGGTCCAGAAGTGCAGCACCACGCCGTCCGCAAGCGCCTGTACTCCGCTGCGGAAACCCCACAGGAACGCGATCCAGCCGAGCACGAGGCTCACCGCCCACGCGGCCCACCAAGCCAGCACCAGCCGCGAGGGACGGGGACGCTCGCCGGAACCGCGGGTGCCCGCACCGATCAGCACGGCGTGTTCGACCTCGGCCAGCGCCGAACCCGGCAGCACCAGGTTCGCGCCGGGCACCAGCACCCCCGCCACGACCTGCCAATCCGGGCGGCGCGGAAGCACCCCGATCCGATCCGCGGAGGCGACGCGCGCCCACAGCAGCCACAGCACGGCGAAAACTCCGCTGCAGAAACCGAGCAGCCAGCTCAGCGAACCCGCTGCGAGCACCAGGGCGTCCGAGACGTCCAACGCGGTTTTCGACAGCGCGGTGTCCCGGCTCATCAGCAGCAGCACGTAGCGCCAGAGCTCCGCCGCGGCGGCCACACCGGCCATGCCCGCGGTCAGCCGCAGCGCCGAGATCGTCGTCGCCGACCACGACGCGACCCGCTGCACCGGATCGGCCCGCGGCTGCGTCGGCAGCGCGAGCGGCCAGCGCCATCCCAGCGGCGGGAAGCCCCAGCGCGGAACCGCCGGGTACGCGGGCGGTCCGGCGTAGGGGCGAGCCGGGCGCGGGCGCCTGCGCGTGCGCGGTCCGCCCGGTGGAGTGGCCACCCACTCCGGCCGCGGCGGCGGACCCGGCTCGGGAGGAGTCACAGCACGTACGGCTCGGTGCCGGGGTCGTCGGAGACGACGCTGCGGCCGCTGGTGTGCCAGCCGTTCATGCCGCGCTCCACGTTCACCGCGTCCCAGCCGTTCGCGTTCAGGTACGCCGTGACGCGCGCCGAACGGCCACCGGAGCGGCACACCACGTAGAGCTGGTCGGCCTCGGGCAGGTCGTCGAGCCGCTGCGGGATCTCGCTCATCGGGATGTGCACCGCGCCGGGCGCGTGCCCTGCGGCCCACTCGTCGTGCTCCCGGACGTCCAGCAGCGCGTTGCCCGCACCGGGCAGTTCGGCGGGCAGCTCCTCCGGCGGGACACCGGGCACTTGCATCGGGGTAGTCACGCCACGATGCTGCCACGCCGGCCGTGGGCATGTCGTGAGGTGCCCACGTCCCCGTGCCGCGACTCGCCCGTGCCGTGACTCGCACCGCGCAGCGGAACGCCCCGCCGGGTGGGCGGGGCGTTCCTGGACTGCGCGGTTGTCCGAGCACTTATCAGTGACGGAGCACTTCTCAGTGCTGCGCGGTCGACTTCTCCGCGCCGGCACCGGTCAGCGAGCGGACCTCCATCTCGGCGTACTTCTCCGCGTTGTGCGGCTCCTTGCTCAGCACCGTGCCCAGGTAGCCGAGCAGGAACGAGATCGGGATGGACACCAGGCCCGGGTTCTTCAGCGGGAACAGCGCGATGTCCAGCGACGGGAACATCGCCTCCTCGTCGCCGGTCACCGCGGGCGAGAAGATGATCAGCACGATGGTCACCGCGAGCCCGCCGTAGATGCTCCACAGCGCGCCGGTGGTGTTGAACCGCTTCCAGAACAGCGAGTACAGCAGCGTCGGCAGGTTCGCCGAGGCCGCCACCGCGAACGCGAGCGCGACCAGGAACGCCACGTTCTGCCCGTTGGCCGCGATGCCGCCGAGGATCGAGACCACGCCGATCACCACCGCGGTGATCCGCGCGACCTTCACCTCCTGCTGCTTGTCGTCCACCTGCCCGTTCTTGATCACGTTGGCGTAGATGTCGTGCGCGAACGACGCCGAAGCGGTGATCGTCAAGCCCGCGACGACCGCGAGGATCGTGGCGAACGCGACCGCCGAGATGAACCCGAGCAGCCACGGCCCGCCGAGTTGCAGCGCCAGCAGCGGCGCTGCCGAGTTGACCCCGCCAGGGGCCTCCTTGATCACGTCCGGCCCGACCATGGCCCCGGCGCCGTACCCGAGAACCAGCGTGAACAGGTAGAACAGGCCGATCAGCCAGATCGCCCACACCACCGAGCGCCGCGCCTCCTTGGCCGTGGGCACGGTGTAGAAGCGCATCAGCACGTGCGGCAGGCCCGCGGTGCCGAGCACCAGCGCCAGCCCCAGGGACACGAAGTCGAGCCTGCTGGCTTCGGTCTTGCCGTACTGCGCACCCGGGTTGAGCAGCTTCTCGCCGTTCGCGCCCGCGGTGTCCACGGCCGATCCGAGCAGCCCGGACAGGTTGAAGCCGTACAGGCCCAGCACCCACACCGTCATCACGAACGTGCCCGCGATCAGCAGCGCCGCCTTGATGATCTGCACCCATGTGGTGCCCTTCATGCCGCCGACCAGCACGTACACGATCATCAGCACGCCGACGACGGCGATCACGATGGCCTGCTGGCCCTTGTCCGTCACGCCCAGCAGCAGCGCGATCAGGCCGCCGGCGCCCGCCATCTGGGCCAGCAGGTAGAAGAACGTCACCGCCAGCGTCGACAGCGAGGCCGCGGTGCGCACCGGACGCTCCCGCATCCGGAAGCTGAGCACGTCGGCCATCGTGTACCGGCCGGTGTTCCGCAGCAGTTCCGCGACCAGCAGCAACGCCACCAGCCAGGCCACGAGGAAGCCGATCGAGTACAGGAATCCGTCGTAGCCGTACACCGCGATCGCGCCCGCGATGCCGAGGAACGACGCCGCGGACAGGTAGTCGCCGGAGATCGCGATGCCGTTCTGCGGGCCGCTGAACGAGCGGCCCGCGGCGTAGTAGTCCGACGCGGTCTTGGTGTTCCGGCTCGCCCGGAACACGATCACCAGCGTCACCAGCACGAACACCGCGAAGATGCCGATGTTGAGCCAGCGGTTGGACGCCGTGTCGGTGTTCGGGTTCTGCGCCAGGTGCATTCCCAGCGCGGTCGTAGTGGCGCTCACCGCTGCTCTCCTTCGACGCTCTCGCGGATCCGCTCGGCCACCGGATCCAGGTTCTTGTTGGCGAACCGGACGTAGAGCGTCGTGATGACGAACGTGGACACGAATTGCAACAGCCCGAGGACCAGGCCGACGTTGATGTTCCCGGCGAGCTTGATGCTCATGAAGCCGTGCGCGTAGTCCGCGAGCAGCACGTAGATCAAGTACCAGGCGAGGAAGATCGCCGATACCGGGAAGACGAATTTACGCAACCGTTGCCGGAGCGTGCGGAAATCGGGACTGCGCTGGGTCTCGATCCAGACTTCGGCATCGGTGCCGGGGCTCGGATCGCTTTGGCCCGTGGAGTTCACGGTTGTCTTTTCCTCCTGCATCGGTGCGCTCCCGCCCGCCGGCGCCGGGCGGAGCTCGAGCTGTGAACGCGCGAACGCTAACCACCCGATGATCTTCGCGGAATCCGCCGGAATGAGGAATTTCCCAAACCGGGTGGATGACCATCAGGCGGACTTGCGAAAGCAGAGCTTGGCACGTGCTGTGGGGGTTGTCACCGGCACTTCTGCCGACGGTGAATAACGATCGGGCGACATTCCGGACATTGCGGAACGCTCAGCGCCGCCGGTGCCGTCCTTCCGGGACCGACCTGCGCCCCCGGCCGCTCGCCCGGGTCGCCGGGCCGTCCTGGAACCCGAGCCGGTCCGGGGCGTGCATCCGCAGCATGATCCGCGAGACGCCGCCCGGAAGGCGAGCGCGGGTGGCGAAGCTGACCAGCACCGCCGTCGAGAACGCGATCGGCACCGTCACCAGCGCGGGCTGGCGCAGCAGCGCACCGGCGATGCCGTCGGTCTCCGGCCACATCGCGCTCGCGCCCATGGCCGCGAGCACCAGGACTCCCCCGGTGGTCAGGCCCGCTCCGGCCCCGGCGGCGGTCAGCCCGCGCCACCACACGCCGAGGATCAGCAGCGGGCAGAACGTCGAGGCCGCCAGCGCGAACGCGAGTCCCACTCCGCGCGGAAGATCGTCCTGCGGCAGCACCAGCGACAGCGCCACCGGCAGCAGCGCAGTGGCCACCAGCACCAGCCGCGCGTCGACTCCCCGGTCCCGCAGCAGGTCGGTCGAGACCACCCCGGCGATGCTGACCACGAGACCGGACGAGGTCGACACGAACGCCGCGAACGCGCCCGCCGCGGTCAGCACCGTCAGCAGCGTCCCCGGCCAGCCGCTGAGCATCGCGTTCGGCAGCAGCAGCACGGCGGCGTCGGTGGTTCCGGTGACCAGCAACTCCGGCACGAACAACCGGGACAGCAATCCGAAGATGGTCGGGAAGAGGAAGAACATGCCCAGCAGCAACAGCACGAACAGCGCCGTGCGGCGGGCGGCGTGCCCGCTGGGGTTCGTGTAGAAGCGGATCAGCACGTGCGGCAGACCCATCGTCCCCAGGAACGTCGCCAAGATCAGCGAGTACGTCTCCACCAGCGAATCCGGCCCGCCGTCCTGCGGGTGCAGCCACGAGGCGTTGTCCGGGTCCGCGTCGGCGACCACCGGCACCGGGCTGTGCGCCGGGAACCGCAGCTGGGTGCCCTTGTCGACCTGGTAGTCCCCGGCAGAGACGAACACCTCGGCGTGGCCCCGCGGCTGCAACGGCCCGTCCCCGCTCGGCGCGGGCGAACCGGTCACGTCGACCCACACCGGCTCGGCGACGTGCAGCCGGACCGGGGTCTGCACCTGGACGACCGTGTCGTGCTGGAACTCCGGTCCGGGCGATTCCAGCCGCACGCCGTGGGATCCACCCGTCAAGAACACCCCGAACAGCACGAACGCGGGCACGGTGATCGCGAACAGCTTCACCCAGTACTGGAACGCCTGCACCAGCGTCACCGCGCGCATCCCGCCGCTGAGCACGCCTGCCATCACGAGCACGGCCACCGCGAGCACACCCGCCCAGAACGGCACGCCGGAAACGGTGGCCAGCGTCAATCCGGCGGCCTGGAACTGCGGAATCAGGTACAGCACGCCGATCAGCACCACGAAAACCGTGCTGAACCAGCGCAGCCGCAGCGAATCCAGCCGGGCCTCGACGAAATCCGGAATCGTGTAAGCGCCGGACCGGCGCAGCGGCGCGGCGACGAACAACAGCACCGCCAGATACCCGGAAGCGAAACCGATCGGATACCACAGCGCGTCCACGCCGTCCTTCAGGATCAAACCCGCGATGCCGAGGAACGAGGCGGCCGAGAGGTATTCCCCGGAAATGGCTGCGGCGTTGCGCTCCTCCCGCACCAGCCGCCGCGCCACCAGCAGATCCGAAGTGGTGCGCGCCGTGCTCGAACCCCAGATGCCGATCGCGAAAGTGGCCACGGCGACGAGCGCGATGCCGCCCAGCGCCCAGGAAGCGGAGACCATCGCCGAGCTACCGCTCGATCATGTGCAGGAAATCGCGTTCGTGCCGAGCCGCGGAACGCGAATACCAGTAGCCGACCAGCACCATGAACGGGTAGGGCAGCACCCCCAGCGCCAGCCACGGCAGCCGGACTCCGAAGATCACCGCGTCCCCCAGCGACGGCAGCAGGTAGAACAACAAGGGCAGTCCGAACAGGCCCACCGCGACCAGCCCGGTCAGCACCAGCGCGCTGCGCAGCTGCGCCCGCACCAGGTGGCCGACCACCATCTCGCCGACGCTGGTCTGCTCCTCCAGCTCCATGATCGTACGGCTCATCGGAGCGGTGCGGTACCGGTCGGCCAGCACGACGCGCTTGCGGCGGGGACGGCGGCGCCCGGCCGCCGGGGTCCCCTGCTCCGGCGTCATGCCCGCCCGGCCGGCGAGTGCTGCTGCCCGCGCGGCGTCATGCCTGGCCCCAGCCCTGCCTGGGCGCCCGCACCAGGCGGTCCTTGAGTTCGCGGGTGTGCCTGCGGCTGACCGGCAGCTCCTTCGGCTCCCCGCCGCCGAGCAGCACCGAATAACCGGACGACGACATCCGCAGCTCGCTGACCAGCGACATCGACACCAGGTAGGAGCGGTGGATGCGGATGAAGTTGGCGTCGGCCCAGCGCTCCTCCAGCTGCGCCAGCGGGATCCGCACCAGGTGCGACCCGCCGTCGGTGGTGTGCAGCCGCGCGTAGTCGCCCTGGGCTTCCACCCAGCGCACGTTCTTGCGGGAGACCATTTTCGTCGTGCCGGCCAGCTCCACGGGGATCACCTCGTCATCGTCGGCCACGGGGAGTTCCGGTGCGGGCTCGACGGTGCCGGTGGCGCCGTCGGTGCTGCCGCGCTCGGCCTTGCCGCGTTCGACGGTGCGCAGCGCGCGGTCCACCCGGTCGGCGTCGGCGGGCTTCATGATGTAGTCCAGCGCGCCGACCTCGAAGGCTTCCAGCGCGTTCTCCTCGTGGCCGGTGATGAACACCAGCGACGGGGGCTGCTTGAAAGCGTTGAGCACCCGCGCGAGCTCCATGCCGCTCAGCCCCGGCATGGACACGTCGGCGAACACCGCGTCCACCACGGACTCGTCGCCGTCCTTGGCGCGCACCTGGTCGTCGCTGCGCAGCAGCCGCAGCGCGTCGGCTGCGTCGAAAGCGGTGAGCACCTGCGCGACCCGCGGGTTGTTCCGGAGCAGGAAATCCATCTCGTCCAGCCCGGCCATCTCGTCGTCCACCGCCAGCACGACGAGCCCCGAGTCGCCGGGTCGACCGCTCACGTCCGGTTGAATACTCACTGTAACGCCACATCCTGCCGCGCCGGGGGCGCACTGTCCACGACTTCGGGTCCGCTCGGCGTCGAGCACCGCGACAGCGCTGTCACACGCGCCGGGCGCGGACCGGCTGCCCGCACCTGCGGTGCCGCCGGACGGTGACATGTCGGGCGCGCTGCGCAGATCATCCTGACATCACCCGGCCCAGCGACACAGGGCACACCGGGCCGTGCCCGCGAGTGAGGTGTGTCACGCCGTGACATCAACTTACGGTGTTCGGCCCGGCATGTGAACGGCGGGGTGGCAGAAGGCGGACGGCGCGGCGCACCACGCACGCCCGCCGAAGCCGATCACAACCCGAAACGCGACCACAGCGCGCGCTGCTCCAACGCGTCCAGCAGCGACGACGCCGAACCGCCCGAGCCGAGCCCGGCGGCCGATCCGCGCTCGCTCAACCGAGCCAGCAGCGGCTTGCGCGGTTCGACTCCGACGATGTGCGCCTCCGGGAACCGCTCCTTGACGATCCCGCGCAAGGTGCCGACACCGTCGACCAGACCGAGCTGCTGCGCGCGCTTGCCGGTCCACACCTCGCCGGTGAACAGCTCCTCGGTCTCGGAGAGCTTCTTCCCGCGCCGGGAACGCACCCAGTCGGCGAACTGCTCGTGCAGCTCGGTCTGCAAGCCGCGCAGCCACTGCACGTCGTCGTCCTTCTCGGGGCTGAACGGGTCCAGCCGCACCTTGTTCTGCCCGGCGGTGTAGACCCGGCGCTCCACTCCGATGCGGTCCAGCAGGCCGTTCAACCCGAACGTCGCGCTGACCACGCCGACCGACCCGACCATCGAAGTGCTGTGCGCGTAGATCTCGTCGGCCGCGCAGGCCAGCCAGTACCCGCCGGAAGCGGCGACGTCCTCGCAGAACGCCAGCACCGGCACCTTCTTCTCCTCGGCCAGGCCGCGGATCCGGTCGGCGACCAGCGCGGACTGCGTCGCCGCACCGCCCGGCGAGTTGATCGTCAGCGCCACCGCGGCGAGCCGGTCGTGGCCGAACGCCTTGGTCAGCGCGGAGTCCACGGCCTGCAGCGAGATCGTGCCGCGGTTTACCGGCGAGGGGTTCGCGGTGATCGCGCCGTGCAGCTTGACCGTGGCGACCACCGGCCCGCGTTCGGCGCGCTCGGCCAGCTTGGGCGGCAGCTTCGAGGACAGCTTGCCGGTCAGCACGTCGGTGAACTTCTGCGGCGCTTTGTCGTTCATGCTTCGACGCTACCGGCTCGACTGCGCGGCGGCCCCCGACGCGGGTTCGTCCAGGGACGTGGCTGGTAGCGGCAGCACTCCGGGCGCGAACTTCGGCACCCGCATGATCACCTTCATGCCCTCGCCCTGCTCGGTCTCCACCACCAGGCCGTAGTCGTCGCCGAAGGTCGCCCGCATCCGGTTGTTGATGTTGCCGAGGCCCACGTGCGCGCCGCTGAGGTGCGCGTTGGCCAGCTCCTCGTCCAGCCGTTCCGGATCCATCCCGATGCCGTCGTCGTCCACGCTGATCAGCGCCTCCGAGCCGCGGTCCTCGGCGACCACCGAGACGGTGCCGCCACCGGGCTTGGTGGCCAGCCCGTGCCGCACCGCGTTCTCCACCAGCGGTTGCAGCGCCAGGAACGGCACCACCACCGGAAGCACCTCGGGCGCGATCTTGAGCTGCACCTTCAGCCGGTCCGGGCCGAACCGGGCGCGCTCCAGGGTCAGGTAGCGGTCGATGTTGCGGATCTCGTCGGCCAGCGTGGTGTAGAGCCCGGAGGAGCGGAACGAGTAGCGGGTGAAGTCGGCGAACTCCATCAGCAGGTCGCGGGCCTGCTCCGGGTCGTTGCGGATCTGCGAGGAGATGGTGTTCAGCGCGTTGTAGATGAAGTGCGGGGAGATCTGCGCGCGCAGCGCCCGCACCTCGGCCCGCGCCAGCTTCTCCTTGGACTCCTGCAGGTGCGCCAGCTCCAGCTGGGTGGACACGTGGTGCGCGACCTCGCCCGCCGCGCGCAGCAGCCGGCGCCGGTCGCCGTCGCTGATGATCACCAGCGCGCCCTTGATCTCCTCGGAGACCTCCAGCGGGACCACCACGCCGTGCCGCATCAGGCACGGGCGCTCGTCGCAGAGCAGGTCGGTGTGGTCGACGTACTCGCGCTTGCCGGTGCGCAGCACCGCCTCGATCTTGCCGCGCATGTCCGCGTAGTGCTGGTTCGCTTCGCCGTCCCAGCTCAGCAGCGTGCCGTCGGCATCGACGACGCCGACCGCCACGCACGCCAGCAGCTCCCGCAGGTGCGGCGCCGTGCGGTCCGCCGAATCCTGCGTCATGCCCGACCGCAGGTGCGGCGCAGCGCTGGTGACACGATGCAACGCCGCCAGCATGGCGTCTTCCACCGAGGTACTGACCCGGCGCGATCGGCACAACAGCACGAACATGCCGAGCACGGCGAGCGCGGCGAGCGCCGTGAGCACGGTCCGCTCGGTCAACAACCCCTGCACCGCACCAGTATTCGATGTCGGTACGCAAGGAATCAAGAACGCTACGCTCAGTGTGCACAACCCCTCGGTGAGCGGTCGATGAGCGGGCCGCATGGCGCAACCCGCACCGCCGAACGGCACAGGTTTGCATGACATCGCATGGGTTGCATCAGAGCTGCAATCGGCGGGCGCCCTGCTCCCCCGGAAGTCACTTCAGCAGCTTCGACATCCTCCGGTCCGCGAGCCGCTTGCCGCCGGTCTGACAGGTCGGGCAGTACTGGAACGAGCGATCCGCGAACGACACCTCGCCGACCGCGTCCCCGCAGACCGGGCACGGCAGCCCGGTGCGCCCGTGCACCCGCAGCCCGGAGCGCTTCTCCGCCTTCAACCGCGCTGCGTCCTGTTGCAGCGAACGTTGCACCGCGTCCCCGAGCACCTCGCGCATCGCTTCGTGCAGCCGGGCCACCGACTCCTCCGCGAGCTTGCCCGCGGTCGCGAACGGGGACAGCCGCGCGCGGTGCAGGACCTCGTCGGAGTAGGCGTTGCCGATCCCGGCCAGCGCGGACTGGTCGGTCAGCAGCGTCTTCACCCGTTCCGATCGGCCGCGCAGCAGGCCGGCGAACTCATCGGCGGTCACCGCCAGCGCGTCCGGGCCCAGGCGGGCCACACCGGGCACCTCCGCCGCATCGGCCACCACCCAGACCGCGAGCTTCTTCTGCGTACCGGCCTCGGTCAGGTCGAAGCCGGGACCGCCGAGGTGCACGCGCAGCGCGATCGGCCCGCGGCCGGGTTTCGGCGGTGCGGGCGAGAGCTCGTCGGACCAGCGCAGCCAGCCCGCGCGGGCCAGGTGCACCACCAGGTGCAGCCCGTCGCAGTCCAGGTCCAAGTACTTGCCGTGCCGTGCCGCGCCGGTCACCGGGCGGCCGTGCAGCTCGGTGTAGGGCGGGCTGGCGGTCTTGAGCACGCTCAGCGAGGCGACGTCGATGCGGGCGAGGGTGCTGCCCACGGCGTGCTCGCGCAGGTGCCGGGCCAGCGCCTCGACTTCGGGCAGTTCGGGCACCCCACCAGTCTGCCAAGATCGATCGGCCTGCGGCGGCCGTCACTCCGTGGGCTGCAGCGAGCCGTTCATGTCCGGTTCGGCGTAGAGCTCGATCTGGCGGGCCACCTTCGCGGTCTCCTGCCGGACGTTGAGGAAGCCGCGCTGCACCCCGACCCAGCGCTCCGGCTGGTGCTCCTCCTCGTCGCCGGGGGTTTCCGCGATGATCGTCCACGGCCGGTGCAGCAGCCAGCGCACCGGGAAGAACATCGCCGCCACGATCAGCGCCAGGACCAGCCAGATCGGCACGTGCACGCCCTCCGGCGTCCACAGCACGAACAGCAGCGCGAGCAGGATGAGGATGCCGAACATCATGATCCCCGGGCCGCGGCCACCGTTGACGTCGTGCTCGAAGTCGTCGCCGGCGATCGGGTTCGACCACTCCAGGCTGGAGCGCACGTTCCACAACCTGCCGTCGGAGCCCCGCACCACGCGGTTCATCGTCGCCTCCTCGCCCGGCGCCGGGCGTTTCCGTTCGGTCGTTGCAAGCCGTACCGCCATCGGCACCGGGAGCGCCGCCCGGCACCGCGGAGCCCGCCTGAGCGGCCACGCACCGGGACCGAGCGTGCCGACACGGTATCGCGACCGTCATCGGCCTCACGGGTGAAAGCGCACGGCACCCGAGGCATTGTCGATCACACCGCCGCGCCGGACCACCCCGGTCCCGCCAATGCGCTCGCGACCTCGCGCGCGGTGACTAAGGTGTGCCCGTCGACCTGACACCCGGCGAAGGGCGGGGCATGGACCTCGAACAGGCAAGATCGTTCGTCCGCGAACACCACCGCGCGGTGCTGGGCACGCTTCGCGGGGACGGGACACCGCAGCTGAGCCCGGTGCTGGCGGCCGTGGACGACGCCGGGCGCATCGTGGTGAGCACCCGCGCGGCCACCGCCAAGGTGCACAACCTGGTCCGCGACCCGCGCGCCTGGCTGTGCGTGCTGCCGGACGAGTTCTTCGGCGACTGGATCCAGGTCGACGGCACCGCGGAGGTCGTGCGGCTGCCCGAGGCGATGCCGCTGCTGGAGGACTACTTCCGCCGCGTCTCCGGCGAGCACGACGACTGGGAGGACTACCGGCGCGCGATGCGCGAAGAGGACCGCGTGCTGCTGCGCATCGAGCCGTCGCGGGTCGGACCGGCACGGCGCTGACCCCCTTGGAACGGTGCGCGAACGATGGGTTAAAGTAGTGCTCAACAGCGATCGAGAGATCGTTCGCTTGCGGATGTAGCGCAGCTGGTAGCGCATCACCTTGCCAAGGTGAGGGTCGCGGGTTCGAGTCCCGTCATCCGCTCCGCAGTGAGAAAGCCCCGCCGCAGGACGGCGGGGCTTTTCCGCGTTCGTGGTGCTCGCCGGGCCGGTTCACTCCTCCAGCTTGAAGCCGACCTTCAGCCCGACCTGGAAGTGCGCGATCTCGCCGTTCTCGACGTGGCCGCGGACCTCGGTGACTTCGAACCAGTCCACGTCCCGCAGGGTCTGCGACGCGCGGTGCACACCGCGGCGGATCGCGTCGTCGACGCCGTCCGCGGACGTTCCGACGATCTCGGTTACGCGGTAGATGTTGTCTCCCATCCCGGCATCGTGCGTACGGACGCACCCGCCCGCAAGCCGAACGCGATCTTGCGCTGCTCCGAACGGCCTCAAGGTCTGGACCACTAGCCGAGCCGCGGCCCCCGCGATGTTGCGCAGAACGGTGCTATTTTCCGCGAATAACGCGAGTGTAAATTTCTCCGGCACCGATCCAGGAAGGGAGTACTTCCATGTCGAAAGTGAAAAGCAAGATCGGTATCGCCGCCGTCGGCATCGCCACCCTGGCATTACCGATTTTCACATCCGGTGTCGCGAGTTCGCACGGATTCACCCAGAGCCCTTCCAGCCGCCAGGACGCCTGCTCGACCGGCGCGGCGACGAATTGCGGCGCGATCCAGTGGGAACCGCAGAGCGTCGAAGGCCCGAAGGGCTTCCCGGAGGCGGGCCCGGTCGACGGCAGCATCTGCTCGGCCGGTCTGGAGCAGTTCAGCGAGCTCGACGACCCGCGCGGCGGTCAATGGCCAGCGACCGACGTGCAGGCCGGCCAGGACTTCCAGTTCCAGTGGAAGATCACCGCGAACCACTCGACGTCGTCGTGGCGGTACTTCATCACCAAGGACGGCTGGGACCCGAGCCAGCCGCTCACCCGCGACCAGCTCGAACCGGCGCCGTTCGTCAACGTCGATTACGGCGGGCAGCAGCCGCCGGACGTGTACACGCACACCGGGAAACTGCCGGACAAGACCGGCAAGCACCTGATCCTCGGCGTGTGGGACGTCGCGGACACCAGCAACGCCTTCTATTCCTGCGCGGACGTGAACTTCGGCTGACCCGCGTTTCCGTCCCCCGGCTCCGTGGCCCGGTGCGCGCGAGGCGCACCGGGCGCGGAACCTTCCGGACAGCGGAATCGCACGGCGCCCGAAAATGGTTTCCGAGGTCCAGGAATTCTGGGAAAAAGATCTTTGCCAGAATTAGGTTCGCTGAATCGGGTGGCCGGGCGGTCAGGCCGTGCCGAGGCCGATCGGGCAGGAGACGCCGGTGCCGTCGATGCCGCAGTAGCCGTTCGGGTTCTTGGACTCCGACAGGTACTGCTGGTGGTAGCCCTCGGCGTAGTAGAACTCGCCGAGCGGCGCGATCTCGGTGGTGATCTCGCCGTGGCCCGCGGTGCTCAGCGCCTCCTGGAACTGCTCGCGGCTGCGTTCGACGACTTCGCGCTGGGCGTCGTCGGCGTAGTAGATCGCCGAGCGGTACTGGCTGCCGACGTCGTTGCCCTGCCGGAGGCCCTGCGTCGGGTCGTGGTTCTCCCAGAACACCTTCAGCACCTGCGACAGCGTGATCACGGAGGGGTCGAAGACCACCAGCACCGCCTCGGTGTGCCCGGTCAAGCCGGTGCAGACCTCTTCGTAGGTGGGGTTGGGGGTGTACCCGCCCGCGTAGCCGACCGCGGTGGTCCACACCCCGTCGGTGCGCCAGAAGATGCGTTCCGCGCCCCAGAAGCAGCCCATGCCCACTACCAGGGTCGAGGTGGTCTCCGGGAACGGTGGCTTGATCGGGCGGTCGCCGAACACCGCGTGCCGCTCCGGCACGGAAAGCGGAGTGCTGCGGCCCGGCAGCGCCTCATCGGGGGTGATCATGCGCCTAGCTTTGAACAGCACCATGGTCCCGATGCTACGCCCGCATCAAAACCGCTCCGGCCGCCCGGAAATCGGGTCGAGCGGTCTGTCCGGTCCTTCCGGGGACCGTTCCTCGGTGTCGACCCGTTCCTCGGTGTCGGACAGCTCCTCGGGAGGAACAGCACCCGCCGGGCGGCTGCGGCGTTGCGGAGCGATGTAGTGGCGCAGCCGCATCACCGGCTCTTCGACGAACATCCACGACAACGTGCCCAGCACGTACGAGATCGGCGCCGCGCACAGCACCATCACGTACTGGTTGCCGACTCCGGCCATCGCCAGCAGTTGCTGCACCGGAAAGCCCCAGACGTAAACGCCGTAGCTGCCGTTGACCCAGTGCCCGGGCACGGTGAGCCGGGCGGGCCAGAAATGACCCGCCACCACCACCGCGTAGCTGACCACGAACGCCATCAGGAACGACGCGGCGATGCTGTTCGGCATCGCGCCCAGCACCGCCACCCCGGCACCGGCGGCCAGCACCGACAGCGGCATCCGGTACAGGTTCAGCACCACGCCGAAGGCGAACGCGACCAGGAACGCCACCAGCGACTCGACCGGGACGCTCAGCAGCGAACCGGCCGACTCCGCGCCCGGGTCCTGCTCCAGGTAGCGGTCCCACACCACGATCGCGCACAGCGCGAGCACCGCGAGCCACCGCAACCGCTGCTTGGCAGCGCCCACCAGCAGCAACGCGTACAGGCCGGCATAGGCCAGCAGCTCCATCGGCAACGTCCACAGCGCACCGTTCACCGCGCCCGGCCAGGGATTGCCGGTGAACACACCCGGCAAGTGGTGGTTGAGGGTCAGCAGCCCGGTGTTGTTGACGATGTAGGCCCAGGTGCCGTGCGCGGCGAAGTACTCCCCAACCGACAACGTCGTCACCAGCGGCCCGACGATCAGCGCCATGCCCACCGAGACGGTGAGCATCGGCGGCCACAGCCGCAACACCCGCTTGGCGGCGAAGCGCAGCGGGTGCGGATCGCGGATCCAGCTCTCGGTGATCTGGAAACCGCTCATCGCGAAGAATCCCATGAGCACGGCCTCATCGGGCTGCAGCGGCCATTCCGGCGGGAACAGGTCGCCGCTGCCCACCAGCGGAGAACTGTGCCCGTAGATCACCAGCAGCGCGCCGATCATGCGGATCCACGCGAAACCGTGCGCGGGGGCGGCGAAACGCTCCGGATGAGCGTGCTCGACACGCGCTGTGCCCACCCGTTTCACCCCCACGACGTGCCGCCCGGCGCATCCGCGACGCCGGGTAGCGTATCGGGTGCCGTCGAGATCGGAAGTGCGATCGTCGCGCGCGGGCGGGAGCGAGTGGTCACACCCGCTGGATCGTTATCCGGGAGGTGGCTCCCGCGATGCGCTGCCTGGTGCAGAATGGCCGGTGATCACGACTCGGTAAATCCGGAAAGGGCGCATCGGTGACCTGGCAAGACGAGCTGCAGAACCTGGATGCCGAACTGGCGGCGGGCAGGATCTCCGCGGAGGAGTACCGGTCCCGGCGGGACGCTTTGGCCGGCCGGGCGCAGGGGCAGGAAGGCTCCGCCGGGAGTTCCGCGCAGCAGCCGGGTGGCCAGTCCCCGGGCAACCAGACCCCGGGCGCATCCGGTCCCGGTACCCCCTCCGGCGGGTTCGCCCAGCCGGGCGGTCAGCAGGGTGAGCAGTCCAGCCCGTTCCCGCCCGCGTTCAGCTGGGGAGCCGCCGCCGCGCAGGGAGCGCAGGCCGCCCAGCAGCAGAACCAGCCGCAGCCGTCGAACGAACCCACGCACGTGGTGCCGAACCCGCTCACCGGGGCGGACAGCACGCAGACCGTCAACGTCGGCTCCCAGCAGCAGTGGCCGGACCAGCAGCAGTGGAATCAGGGCTGGAACGCGAACACGGCATGGGGCCAGCCGCCGGAGCACGGCGACACCAGCTGGATGCGCCAGGGGCCGGAGGTCTTCGAGGTCTCCGAAGGGGCCTCGAAGGGCAAGATGATCACCGGCGTGGTCATCGGTTCGGTCCTGCTGGTCGTCGTGGTGGTCGCGGGCGTCTTCTACTTCACCACTTCCGGCGGAGGCGGGCAGCCGGCTCCGGCCCCCACCGCGCAGCCGGCGCCACCGCCACCGGCTCCGACCACGAAACCGCTGCCCGAGCCGCCTCCCGCGAAGGCCCCGCCCGCGGCTTCGCAGGCCGTCCTGGTGCCGACCCCGCCCGGGCCGCCGCACCCGTTCAACGGCCCGCTGGACCGTCCCGCCCTGGAGGGCCCGAAGGCCGGTGTGCTGCGCGATCCGGTGCGCAATGCGGCGCTGCAGGGCGGCATGATCGACGGCTGGATCAACCGCACCGACGGGCCGCCCTCGGTGGTGCTGCTGACCGTGCGGATGCCGAACGACGGTGCCGCTTCGGCCGTCGCGCAGGCGTACCTGAACGACCAGCAGGGACTCAGCCCCGACAAGGACCTGTCGTACCAGGGCGTGCAGGTGGTGACCACCGGCGGCGGCGTGTTCCGCACCGCCTACGTAGCGCACGGGTTCGTGGTCATCGTGGAGACCAGCGACCCGAACGAGCAGAACGCGGAGAACACCTTCCAGCAGCTGCTCACGCAGCAGCTCTCGCAGACCCCGCCGACCGTGCGCGGCTGACTCCCCCTGTTCGACGCGGCCGCAGCGGGTATCCGGCGAGGCGGAACCGCGCGGAAGGTGTGCCGAGCACCGCTCGCGCGTGGGACACCTCCGCGGCCGTGCAGCCGGAAAGCGCCGCGCAGCTGTGGAATCCGAAGGGCTACGTGAACAACTCCTGGGCGCGGGCGCGCATCACGGCGCGCTGACCGTCCCCAGCAGCTCGGCGAGGGCGGCGGCGGAAACCGCCGGACCGAACTGCGCGGACACTCCGGCCATGCCCGCGGCGGACAGCCGCGACCAGGTGGCGTCGTCGGTGAGCAGCCGCACCACGGCCGCGGCCAGTCCCGGCGCGTCGTCGGCGACCAGCACGTCCCGCTCCGGTTCCAGGTGCATGCCTTCCAGCGCGAGCGTCGTGCCGGCCACCGGTACCCCGAACCCGGCGCTCTCGCCGACCTTGCCCTTCACCCCGGCGCCGAACCGCAAGGGGGCGAGCGTGACCCGCGCGCCGTCGTAGAGCGCCCGCAGGTCGGGCACCCAGCCGTGCACCTGCACGCCGTCCCCGGCCAACGCCAGCACGTCCTCGGTGGGGTTGGAGCCGACGACGTGCAGCACCGCGTCCGGGCACTGCTCGCGGACCAGCGGCATGATCCCGCGCGCCGCCCACAAGGCCGCGTCCCGGTTCGGCGGGTGGTCGAAGCTGCCGACGAACAGCACGTCGCGGCGTCCCCACGGGTGCGCGGGCTCCGCGCGCACGTCGTGCACGTTGGACAGCACGCGCACGTCGGCGTCCGGGACGAGTTCGGCGAGCAGCTCCTGCTCGGCCTCCGAGACCACCAGCGTCACGTCGCAGGCCCGGGTCAGCCCGAGCTCCATCTCGCGGGACGCGAGAGCCTTGCGCCGCAACGACTTCGCCAGCTCCGGCTCCGCCTGCTCCGCGGCCAGCGCGGCCTGCCGCTGCAACCGCAGGAAGTGCACGTCCACCGTGTCGTAGGCGATCAGCGCCTGCGGCGCGTCGGTGCGCAGCTGTTCCACCAGGCTCCACGCGACCTGCGGGCGGGACAGCAGCGCCAGCGAGATCTCCGCGCCCGCTTCGGCCAGGAACGCCTGCTGGAGCTCGGGTGCGGGCAGCACGGTCACGCCGAGCTGCTGGAGGTCCCCGGTGTAGGGCTCCAGCCGGGCGTGGTTGCCGGGGAAGAACACCACCCGCGCGCCGAGTTCGACCAGCTGCGCCAGCATCCGGCGGATCCGCACCGACCCGGAGTCGAAGTCCGGCCGCGGTACCTGGTGGTCCTTGACCAGCACGATCGGCCCGCGATGCCCGCGAGTGCCGCGGTTGCGGGCCATCCAGAGGTTGCGCGGCGAGGCTTCCGGCAGGTGGTCGGCGAGCGCGTCGGCCCACTTGTCCACGAACACCTGCCGGTTGAGCTCCTGGTGCCGCTTCACGCCGGTGGACGCGTCGGTCCCGTTCGAGATGCCCTCGTGGTGCACCACCACGGCTTTCGGCTGCACCACGGTGCGGTAGCCGGCCGCGCGCACGGCGAACGCGAGGTCGGTGTCCTCGTAGTAGGCGGGCGCGAACCGGCCGTCGAAACCGCCGACCTCGCGGAACACCCCGGCGCGCACCAGGATCGCCGCACCGGAGCAGTAGTCGACGTCGCGGACGTCGTTGTACTCGGCGGCGTCCGGATCCCCGCCGCGGCCGAGGTTCCAGCCGGTGCCGTCGGACCACACGACGGCGCCGCACTCCTGCAGCCTGCCGTCGGGATAGACGAGTTTCGCGCCGACCAGCCCGATCCGCTCGTCCGAGTCCATCGTGGACATCAGGGTGTCCAACCAGGACTCGGTGACTTCGGCATCGTTGTTCAGGAAGAACAGGTGCCTGCCGCGCGCGTGCTCGGCCCCGAGGTTGCAGGCACCGATGAACCCGAGGTTGCGCTCCGCGCGCACCAGCCGCACCCCGTCGCAGGCGGCGAGCTTGGCCGCGCTGTCGTCCGGCGAGGCGTCGTCCACCACGACCACCTCGAACGGCACCGACACCAGGTGCCCGGCGAGGAACCGCAGGCACTGCCGCGTGTAGGGCCACTTGCCGTGCACCGGCACGATCACGCTGACCACCGGCTCGTCGCTGCGCGGCACCGCGATCGGGCCGGTCTCCTGCTGCACGGCCGGGCGCGCCGAACCGGGCTCGCGGCCCAGGGCGATCTCGTAGACGTCGCGGCGGGTGGTGCCGCGCGGCGCGACGCGCTCCACGACGGTGCGGTACTTGCGCACGGCGCGCTGCACCAGCGCGGAGTTCTGCGCTTCCAGTTCGGCGTTGCGGGTGGTCAGCTCACCGGCGCGGTGCTCGGCTCCGGCGGCGCGCTCCTCCAGCCGAGCGACGGTTTCGCGCAACCACTCGATGCGGGCCCCGTCGCGTTCCGCGTTCCGGCGAGCGCCTTCGACCAATTCGTTGACCTGCGCCAACTCGGCGCGGAAGCGTTCGCGTTCGGACTCGGCCGCCACGGCGCGCCGTTCCTCGGCCTTGCGCAGCTCTTCGAGCCGGGCGACCGCGCCCTTCAGCTCGTCCGCTTCCGCGCGGCTGCTTCGGTAGAGCTCGTTGAGCTTGGCCACGTCGGCGACGGCCTCGTCGCGCTGCTCGACGACCGGGCGCACGTCCTGCGCACCGCGGGCCAGCGTCAGCTCGTCGTCGAGCAGCACCGCCGCGGCAGGCAGCTTCGGCAACCGCCGATCCGACGCTACGCCGAGCAGGTAGGTGTGCGGCAGGCCCTGGTGCACCGTCCACGACTCGGAGCTCTCGCGGTGCAAGGTCTGCAACCGGACGCCCTCGATCGCGGTGTCCGGATCGCCGTGGTCGGCGGGCGCGAGCACCGAACCGACCGCGGTGTTCTGCTTGAGCACCGCCACGTGCCGGAACGCGCCCTCCAGCAGCGAATCGAACTCCGCGGCGGAGAGCTCCTTGGCGTGGAACGGGTTGTCGTTGCCGTGCGCGTGCTGGTAGATCGTCGTGTCCGGCGTGCTGACCAGGAACAACCCGCCCTGTTGCAGGCTCGAGCGGACCAGTGCGAGCACCGCGTCGTGATCTTCGACGTGCTCGATCGCCTCGAAGCACACGACCACGTCGAACGGCTTCTCCTCGGCCAGCGCCGCCGGATCGGTGATCGAGCCGGTGCGGAACGAGACGCCGCGGCCGCCGTAGCGCCGCGTCGCGTGCTGCACCGCGGCCGGGTCGACGTCGAGACCCACCACCTCGGCGCCTTCGGCGGCCAGCAGCGCAGCGCCGTAGCCCTCGCCGCAGGCCAGGTCGAGCACCCGCTTGCCGCGCACGAACCGGGCGGCCAGCGCGTAGCGGTGGTAGTGCTCGTAGATCACCTGCACGTCGTCTGCCCAGGGCACGCAGCGCTCCCCGGTCCAGTCCAGCAACCGGTCGCCGTCCTCGTCCATGTCCAAACCCCTCGCGCGCCGTTCGCCGAGCAGGCTAGCGCCTCGCCGTGGCGCCCCGGACCCGGTTCGCATGAAGGAGTTCTCATCCACAATTCATCGCGCACCCCCGACGCGACCGGGAGGGTGGAGCCATGCGGTCGGTGCCCCGGTTGTCCTTGCTGCTCGCCGCGCTGGCGCTGCCGCTGCTCGTCGTCGTGCTCAGCTACGCGTTGACCGAAGGCCCGCGAACTCCGCAGGTGCCCGCCGAAGTGCGCGTCGGCATCTCCCCCGGTCCGTCCACGCCGGTGCCGACGGCGCCCGCGCCGAGCACCGGCCCCGCCCCGACCGCGGAGTTGCCGCCACCCGAACCGGACGATGACGACGAGCCCGAACCGGACGACCCCGACGATGACTGAGCCGCTGCGCGGCATCCGCCTCCCCGCCCGCGCGAAGATCATGGCGTGGATGCTGCTCGTGCTGGTCGCGGTGCTGACCGCGGTGGTCCTGCTGGTGTGGCAGTTCCTGCACAACGAGGCGATGAACAAGGTCACCGGCTCGATGGAGCAGGAAGTCGGCGAGTTCGTCAACTACGCCCGCACCGGGCGCGACCCCGCCACCGGCGCGCTGCTCGGCGACCCGGCGCAGTTGTTCGACTCCCACCTCGGCCGCCAGTACCCGGACGCCTGGGAGGCGCTGATCGGGGCGTGGCAGACCCCGACCGGCCTGGACTGGCGGATGCAGTCGCAGGACACCGGCACCAAGCGGGCGGTGCAGGAACCCGGCCTGCTGGAACGCATCACCGCCGACCCCCGCGCGCACGGCACCGCGCAGACCGGTGCCGGACCGGTGCGCTGGGTGAAGGTGCAGGCGGTGACCGCCCAGGGCGGGCGGGCGTGGTTCGTCACCGCGCACTTCACCGAGCACGAACTCGCCGAGGTCCGCCGCGCGGCGCAGACGCTCACGCTGGTCAGCGCGTTCGGCGTGCTGCTGGCCGCCGGTTCTTCGTGGGTGGTCGCGGGCGCCATCCTGGCGCCGGTGCGCACCGTGCGGCACACCGCGGCCGAGATCAGCGAGCACGACCTGACCCGGCGCATCCCGGTCGAGGGGCGCGACGACATCGCCGCGCTGGCCTACCAGTTCAACGCGATGCTGGACCGGCTGGAGGCCGCGTTCCGCACCCAGCGGCAGTTCGTCGACGACGCCAGCCACGAGCTGCGCACCCCGATCACGATCGTGCGCGGACACCTCGAACTGCTCGGGGACGACCCGGCCGAGCGCGACGAGGTGGTCCGGTTGTGCACCGACGAGCTGGACCGGATGACCCGCATCGTCGAGGAACTGCTGATGCTGGCCAAGGCCGACCGGCCGGATTTCGTGACGCCCACCGAATTCCCGCTGGCGGAGCTGACCAGCGACATCGAGGCGAAGGTCCGCTCGCTCGGGGACCGCAGATGGGTGTTGGAGAGCATCGGCGAGGGCGACGTGGTGGTCGACCCGCAACGGCTGACCCAGGCGATGGTGCAGCTAGCGCAGAACGCGGTGCAGCACACCGAGGACGGATCGGAGATCCGGCTCGGCTCCGCGCTGGACCGCGGGCGCCTGGCGCTGTGGGTGACCGACCGCGGGCCGGGCGTCGAGGCCGCCGAGGTGGAGCGGATCTTCGGCCGGTTCGCGCACGGCAGCTCCGGGCGCCGCGGCGGTGCCGGGCTGGGGCTGGCGATCGTGGCCGCGATCGCCGAAGCGCACCACGGCGCCGTCCGGGTGCGCTCCGAACCCGGGTCCGGGGCCACGTTCACCCTCGAGCTGCCCGCCCGGCCGCCGGCGACCGCCCCTTCCCCGACCGCCGAGGAGGCGCACTGATGAGCAAGATCCTGATCATCGAGGACGAGGGGCGGATCGCGGCGTTCCTGGAGAAGGGGCTGCGCGCGAACGGGTTCAGCACCACCTCGGTCGGCGACGGGGACAGCGCGTTCCGGCACCTGATCAGTGGTGATTTCGACTTGGCGGTGCTCGACCTGGGGCTGCCGGGTCCGGACGGCTTCGCGGTGCTGCAGCAGGTCCGGGCGCGGCAGGTGAGCATCCCGGTGATCATCCTGACGGCGCGGGACTCGGTCAGCGACACGGTCGCCGGGCTGGAAGGCGGCGCGGACGACTACATGACCAAGCCGTTCCGGTTCGAGGAGCTGCTGGCGCGGGTGCGGCTGCGGCTGCGCTCGGCGGAGCGCACGCCGGACGTGACGGTGCTGCGCGAGGGGGAGCTGTCGCTGGACCTGCGGACCCGCCGGGTGCAGCTGCCGGATTCGACGGTGGACCTCACGGCGCGGGAGTTCGCGATGCTGGAGCTGTTCTTGCGGCATTCCGGGCAGGTGCTGTCCCGGGAGCAGATCCTCTCGCACGTGTGGGGTTACGACTTCGATCCCGGTTCCAACGTCGTGGACGTCTACGTCCGCGCGCTGCGGCGCAAGATCGGCAGCGACCGGATTCGGACGGTGCGCGGCATGGGCTACCGGCTCGGGGCGTGAGCCTGCGGTGCTCGCCGGCGCGGCGCGAATCGCAGTTGTGCACACTTGTGGACAACTCGATCCACAGCTGTGCACAACCCGGCCCACAACCCCGTTCATCCACAGGCCGGACCTGTGGAAACGGGATTTGTCCACAACTTGTGGACGGCATGTTTCCGCTGGCGAAGCCGCACAGTGCGGAAAGCTGAAGGACGACTCGTCAACCGTTCACGTTCGCTTCGCCGAGCTGTCCACCGCCCGTTCCCGCGGAAGCGTCCGGAGACGTCTGGAACGGCACC
This sequence comes from Saccharopolyspora sp. SCSIO 74807, assembly GCF_037023755.1. Lineage (NCBI taxonomy): Bacteria > Bacillati > Actinomycetota > Actinomycetes > Pseudonocardiales > Pseudonocardiaceae > Saccharopolyspora > Saccharopolyspora sp. SCSIO 74807. The sequence continues at coordinate 1,648,492 of NZ_CP146100.1, forward strand.
GTCCACAGGTTGCGAGCTGATCGCGGGCGCCCTCCGACGGCGCCCGGGTCGATCAACAGAGCAGTGCTCAGCGGACTCAACCCACGGCGACCCGTCCGGCGCCGTGGCAGGTGATTCCCGCGCGGCGCAGCATGTCCGGGTCGAGGTGGTTGCGGGTGTCCACCACGACCGGCCCGGCCAGCAGCCCGGCCACGCGCGGCCACTCCAGCGCCCGGAATTGCGGCCACTCGGTCAGCACCACGAGCCCCGCCGATCCCTTCGCCGCCTCGTACGGGTCGTCGACCAGCGAAACCACGCCCTGCAGGCCCGGCTCGTCACCGCACAACCCCGGGTCGCAGGCCACCAGCTCCGCACCCCGCGCGGCCAGCAGCTCCGCGACCGCCAGCGCCGGAGAATCCCGCAGGTCGTCGGTGCCCGCCTTGAAAGTGAGCCCGAGCAGGCCCAGCCGCACCCCCTCCAGCGAGCGCCGCAAGCCTTCCCCGCACGCGTCGGCGACCTTGTCCACCACGCGCTCGCGCTGCCGCGCGTTCGAGTCGATCGCCGCGCCGAGCAGTTCGAACTCGAATCCCACCGACGAGGCGACCCGCATCATCGCCGCGGTGTCCTTCGGCAGGCACGAGCCGCCCCAGCCCGGCCCGGGCTGCAGGAAGGACTGCCCGATCCGCCGGTCGTAGCCCATGCCCTCGGTGACGTCGGAGATGTTCGCGCCGAGCCGCTCGCACAGCTCGGCCACCGCGTTCACGTAGGACAACTTGGTGGCCAGGAAGCAGTTCGCCGCGTACTTGACCAGTTCGGCGCTGGCGGCGTCGGTCAGCACGGTCGGCGCTCCGAGGCGCGCGTAGAGCGCGGCGACCCGCTCGGCGGCGTCCTGCGAGTCGGATCCGACGACGATCCGGTCGGGGTTGAGGAAGTCGTGCACCGCGGAACCTTCGCGCAGGAACTCCGGGTTGGACACGGTCGGCACGTCCGGTCGCCCGACCAGCTCGGCCACCCGCGCCGAGGTACCGACCGGCACGGTCGACTTGCACACCAGCACGCACCCGGAAGGCAGCGCGCAGGCGACCTCGGACACGACCGACTCCACCGCCGCCAGATCCGCCGCGCCGTCGGCCCCCATCGGAGTCGGCACGCACAGGAACACCACCTCGGCATCGACGACCGCACCCGCCGAACCGACCGCGAACTCCAGCCGCCCCGCCGCGATCCCCTCGGCGACAAGCTCGGCGAGCCCGGGTTCGAGGATCCCCACCTCACCGCGGGACAAGCGCGCCACCTTCGCCGCGTCCACATCGCTGCACACCACCCGATGCCCCAGCGACGCCAGACACGCCCCGGTGGTCAACCCGACGTAACCGGTTCCGACGACCACGATCCGGCGAGCGAACACGGTGCACCGACCTCCCAGCACGCGGCCCGGCCGGGAAACCCCAGGCCGGAAAGCTGATCCGATCGGATCGTGGCACAGTTCGACGCACCGGGAAGCCCTTTTGAAAACTGTTCACGCACTGCTGCCCGCACGGTGGCAACCCGGTATCCGGCCGTTCAACACCCCCCAGCACCGAATCCCGGTGCAGCAGGCGACCGATCAGTTCTTCGACCGCACCGAGTCCACGAACAGCTGGAACTGTGGCAGCAACCCGTCGATCTCCTCGGCCGGGGCAGTGAGCACCAGCCGCACCACAGCGCGATGCTGCGGCTGGTGCACATCAGGCATTTCCAAGTAAACCTGGCATTGCGTCAAGTCCTGCACCTCGTCACCGGTCATCGTGACGATCTTCAGCAACTGGGTGAGCCCGGGGGATTCCGCATCCCCCACTTCGGTCCGCTTCAGCACGGAAACCTGGGAACCGGCGTCCGCCAGCTGCTGCACCGACTCGTCGGCAATCGTCGGCAGCTCCACTTCATCCGAACGATGTTCGCCGTCGATCGTGATGTTGGTGGTGAAGCCGGGACCTTGCGAGGCCGTGCGCAGTGCGACGAAGGCGGCGCCCGGGGCGCCGACGTCGTCCGGGCGGGCAGGCGTCCAACCGTCCGGCAGCCGGAAGTTGAGCGGCACCGGCATCGACGTGACCATTTCGAACTCCATTCGGTGGTACAGGCGGGGCGGCCATGCGCTGTGGCGGTCAGGAGAGTCCGACGAAATCGCCGACGGCACCGGCGGCATCGCCAGCGGTTTTGGTGACCTTGGCCGGGTCGACGGTGACTTCGAACCCCAGTTTGCCGCCGAGCCCCGGGGCCAACCCCGCGTTTGCGCCGATCTCGAATTCCCCGTCCTCGTTCATGCCGAAATCAACTCCGGCTTCGGCGCCCGCACCGGCCCATCCCTCGGCATTGCCGGTCACACCGATACCGCCGACATCGGCGCTTCCTTCGACGCTACCCTTCGCGCCTGCGAACGCGTCGGCCTCCGCGGAAAGCCCGCCCTTGCCCAGCGTCGTGCTGGCGCCGGCGCGTGCACCTGCCATCCCTTCGGCCTTGCCGCCGACCGCCAGCGGACCAGCCTCGGCCTTGGTCTCCGCACTAGCTTTCGCCCCGAGCATCGCTTCGGCGGTTCCCGCGACGCCGTCTTTGCTGAAGGACGCGGACGCTGTGGCTTCGGCCAGCACGCCCGCTTCTGCCTTGCCGCTGAGTTTGAACAGGTCGTTGCTCACCGACCCCTCGGCACTGGCCTTGGCGAGTTCGGCATAGGCACGAATCTGCCCCAGCTGGCCTTTCGGTCCTGCTCCGGAGGCTGCGACCCCGGCGCCCGGCCCGCTGACCCCGGCCTTGCCGTCCGTTTTCCATGTACTGGTCACAGCATCGACAAGCGCACCGAGCGCGCCTTGTCCTGCACCCGGCCGACCGCCGACGGCGCCAGCGGTACGCATCCCCACCTCGTCGACCTGGTTGCGAGCCCGGTCGAGCTGTTCACGCGCTTCTTGCCGCAGCTTCTCTCCCGGGTCCGAGGAGGCACCCAGAACGCTCGACGGGCCACCCGCCGCTTCGTTCGCGTTAGCGCGTTCCATCGCCGCCTGGTGCGCTGCGGTGGCTTGCCCTGTCGCCACTTCGCCCTGCTCCCAGAGTTCAACGGCTTGAGCCGCCTGAGATTGTGCCCAGCGCAACGTGTGCGCGTACTCGATCAAGGCACGGCAAGCGTCTTCGACCGCATCGCTGCTCTTGAGCCATTTCGGCGGTTCCTTGCTGAAAGCAGTCGTGAACCCTTCGCTGGCCTCGCCCTTCCAGCTGCCGACATCGACCCGCTTCAACTCATCGCCGATGCCGGACAGCTTGTGTCCCTCGACGCGCAGTTCGCGGGCCTTCCCATCGATCGCGTCCGGTTCGCCCGGCACGAGCGCCTTCGGATCGGTGGTCTGCCCCAGTTCCGCCGCCATCAGACGCCCCCATCGGATTGCTGGATTGACTGCCGTGCCGCGTCGTCGCCCACCTCGTAAGTCCGCGCGGATTCGCGCAGCGAATCGCCCGCCGATTCCGCGGTCTGTTTCAGCACGTTCACCGAGGACTCCAGACCCGAGCAAAAGTCGCGGAAAGCCGCGCTCAGCGCGCCGTGCCCGAAATCCATTCCGTCGCGGCCGATCCGCGCGAATACTTCAGCATCGGATTCGCTCACCACTTCGGATATGTTCGACGCCAGCTTCCGCAATTCTTCGGGGCCCACATCGAAGCCTTCCCCCATGCGCAAATCCTCTTCTTTCAGAGCATACCCGGACCCCGTTCAAATTGACCGATTCCGGATACGCCTAACCTTCCCCCGGGGAACGACCCCGCAGCTCGTGAATATCCCGACGCGGACTACCGCTACCGCTGACCATCGTGTTGCTTCGGAACCAACGCGGAGCTTTTCGGGCCCGTCGATCCTCAGAGCTTTCCAAAGCTGACCGCACGCCAGGTCCAGCCGCACCCGATCACTGCGTCCTGCAATGGGTTCTTCAGCTCACCCGTGGAAAACTTGTAGTCCACGACCTTGTCGTATTCGCCTTTCTTATTGAAGGCGAACGTTTTCTGGAACGAAACCTCACGCTTCTGCCCACGATGCTTCTCCACAGAGCGGGACAGCTCCGGCACGCCGGATTTCCACTCGACCTGCCATTCCTCATCGACCGAGCGGACTTCGCACTGCTGCGGGTCGTATCGCATCAGCACCTTGAACGTCCTGGTGAGGCCGACTTTAGCGAAAAACGTGTACCAGTCGGCATCAACGATGCGCCACTCCGCTACCAGGTCGACCGACTCCGCCGAGCCGTCCCGGACCAGGTACGGCGCGGCCGGATCGTTCACCGTCAGCAGCGCCTCGTGCACCTCGTGCACGGGACGCGGTTGCACGCCGGTCCCCGGTCGCTTCGTGCCGGTGAGCCAATCGAACATCCCCATAGCCGGGTGCATCCCTCCGCAAGACTGGTCGACTTCGGGCGGAACGCTAGCAGGGGATCTGCCCGCAGAAATGGCAACTTTGCGGAACTATCCGAGGTGGGGTCGACCCAAGGCGACCAGTACTGGAAAGCAGGCTCGCAGTACCGTTCGGTGCGCACCGATCGACTAGGAGGATTCCCATGCAGATCAGCGGTACCGCGGCGATCGTGACCGGCGCGGCATCGGGGCTCGGGGCGGCGACGGCGCGGGCGCTCGCCGAGCGGGGAGCGCGCGTGTTCGGCATCGACCTGCCGGACACCGTGGGCAAGGCGCCGCTCGTGGACGGCGTGACCTACAGCGGCGCGGACGTCACCGACCCCGAGCAGGTGCAGACCGCGGTCGAGCAGGCCGCCGGTGCGAGCGTGCCGCTGCGGATCGTGGTCAACTGCGCGGGCATCGGGCCGTCCGCGCGGATCAGCGGCAAGCAGGGGCCGCACGACCTGGACATGTTCCGCAAGGTTCTCGAGGTCAACCTGCTCGGCACGTTCAACGTGCTGCGGCTGGCCGCGCCGGCGATCCGCGCCACCGAAGCTGACCAGGAAGGTCAGCGCGGGGTGGTGGTGAACACCGCCTCCGTCGCCGCCTACGACGGCCAGATCGGCCAAGCCGCCTACGCAGCGTCCAAGGGCGGAGTGGCCAGCCTGACGCTGCCCGCCGCGCGGGACCTCGCCTCCTCCGGGATCCGGGTGATGACCATCGCCCCCGGCATCGTGGACACCCCGATGCTGGCCACGGTCAGCGAGGAGTACCGCAGCGGGCTCGCCGAAGGCGTGCCGTTCCCGAAGCGGCTGGCCGTGCCCGGCGACTACGCGCTGCTGGCGACGAACATCATCGAGCACGACTACCTCAACGGCGAGGTCGTGCGCATGGACGGAGGGCTGCGAATGGCGCCAAAATGATCGCCAAAGCGGTCACGGCGCTGAAGGGACTCGGCGATGAGCTCGATGAATGCCGTCCAGTACACCGAAGTCGGCGGAAAGCCGCAGGTGGTCGAGATTCCGATCCCGCAGCCGGGCCCCGGGCAGGTGCTGCTGCGCGTGCTCGCCGCGGGCATGTGCCACTCGGACATCACGGTGATGAGCTGGCCGGCGGAAGACCTCCCGTACCCGATGCCGCTGACGCTGGGCCACGAAGGCGTCGGCGAGATCGCCGCGCTCGGGCCCGGGGTCCGCACGTTGTCCGAGGGCGACCAGGTCGCGGTGTACGGCCCGTGGGGCTGCGGGGCGTGCCACAAGTGCGCCGCGGGCAAGGAGAACTACTGCCCGCGGGCCGCCGACCTCGGCATCATGCCGCCGGGCCTCGGTTCGCCCGGGGCGATGGCCGAGTACATGCTCGTCGACGACCCGCGGCACGTCGTGCCGCTGCGCGGGTTGGACCCGGTGGCTGCGGCGCCGCTGACCGACGCAGGGCTCACCCCGTACCACGCGATCAAGCGCTCGCTGCCGAAGCTGGTCGCGGGCAGCACCGCGGTCGTCATCGGCACCGGCGGCCTGGGGCACCTGGGCGTGCAGATGCTGCGCGAGATGACTCCGGCGCAGGTCATCGCACTGGACGTCGCGGACAGCGCGTTGCAGCTAGCGAGCGAGGTCGGCGCGCACCACGCATTGCGCTCGGACGAGTCGGCACCGGCGAAGGTGCTGGAGCTGACCGGCGGACTCGGCGCCGAGGTCGTCCTCGACTTCGTCGGTGCCGAACCCACCGTGCAGATCGCCAGCCGCTGCGTCGCAGTGGAAGGCGACGTCACGATCGTCGGTGTCGCAGGCGGGCGGCTGCAGGTGGGGTTCGGTTCGCCGCCGTTCGAGGTGTCGGTCGCCGCGCCGTACTGGGGCGCCCGCGACGAGCTGATCGAGGTGCTGGAAATGGCGCGTTCCGGCGCGCTGACCGTGCACACCGAGACCTACGGCATCGACGAGGCGCCGCTGGCGTACGAGCGGCTGCACCGCGGGGAGATCACCGGCCGCGCCGTGATCGTGCCCTGAGCAACTCGTTTTGCCCAGGTCGTCGCTCGGCAGTGCCGAACGCAGGTTCCGAGACGGGCACTGACGAACCAGCTCACAGATCCTCGGCGTACGGGACCTGCTCCGCGGCGGTGGAGGTCATCCAGCGCCGGATCGTCCACGTGGCCCGCACGTCGTCCTCGTTGTACTCCAGCAGGCGACGGCGCTGCGACAGCACCGGCGCGTAGCCGTCCAGGCCCACCGCGTCGCGATACCAGCGCATCGAGTTCTCGCCGCCGGCCTCGTCGTCGCGCCAGTGGAACCCGGCGCTCGGCGCGATCACCTTCAACCCCTTGCCGTGCGGGCACAGGAACTGGTCGCGGACCGCCGCGAACAGGTCGACCCACTCGTCCGAGCCGATGAACTCGCGGACCCGGGCCACCTCGGGAATACCGGGCTTGCCTGCGAACCGTTCCGCCGAGGACAGCATCCACCGGTTCTCGGCCAGCTCGTTGTAGCAGTACGCGCGGAACGTGAGCCCTCGCGCGTGCGCCTTCGCGCGCAGCTCGGTGAACCAGGTCCAGAACTCGGCGAAGGACCGCGCCTCGTCATCGGACGGCAGCGGATCCCAGGTCACGAACGCGCGGTAGCCCGGTTCTTCGCCGACGTCCGCGCCGGACAACCAGCAGCCCCACATGTAGGCGCCGGAGTCGGCGTAGCTCTCCATGTCCACGTCGACCTCGACGTCGGCGCGCGGAACCGCCAGCCGCCGCACCCGGCGCACCAGCGGCAGCTCCCGCAGCCACGCCTTGGCCAGCAGCACCGCGTCGGCGCCGCGGCCCGGCGACAGCTGCACCTCCGGCAGCCGTTCCGCGGGCAGCGCGGCGAGCTCGTCGACGGTGCCGACCCCGGCATCCCGCATCGCCGTGGCTTCTTCGCCGCGCACGACGAGGCTCACGTCGCGCCGCTCGCGCAGCTCGGTTTCGCAGGTGGGCCACCAGGGGCAGCCCTTGCACTCGGTGATCCGGGACGGCTGCGCCAGCGGCTCGGCGCCCGCGGCGGCCGCGGTGGCGACGTCGAGCCGGTCGGCGAACCGCGCGTCGTACTCGGTGAGCGCGGTGCGCCCGCCCGGCCAGTTCGGCGCCCGCAGGTCGTGCCAGACGACCACGTCCGCCTCGACACCGATGACGCCGCCGACGGGATCGCCGGCCGCCATCCCGCACGCCTCGAGCAACCGCCGCACGTGCACCAGCCGGAGCTGGTCGCGCGGCTGCGAACGCACCTTGCGGTCCGGGTCGGGACGCGCCGCGGCAGGCGTCGGATCGCTCAGCGGTGCGGTGCGCGCGCCGTTGCCCGGATCGGCGGTCTTGTGCCGCACCACCAGCACCGGGACGTAGCCGGCGCCGCTGCGCACGAGCAGGTCGATGGCGCCGAGACGACCGCCGTCCGGATCCGCGGGCAGCTGGGCGCCGGAGATGAACCGGGTGCCCGCGCGCATCGCCTCCGCGGTGGCGCGCTCCCGCTCGCGGCGGGTGCCTTCCCGCGAGACCGCGACCCACTGCTCGCCGAGCAAGGCGGCCAGCTGCCCGGCAACCGCGCGGCGGTGCTCGGCGGCGTCCGCGATGCGCTGCTCGACGCCCGCGTCCATCGGGGATTTCGGCAGGTCACGAGCAGCCGGGTCGTTCTCCAGGTGCACCCGCCTGCGGCAGCGAGTCACCACGCCCGCGTCCAGCTGCACCCCGTCATCCACGTCCAGCAGCGTAGGCCGTGCCCCCGACAATCGCGCCCATCACCCCGGTGACGCAGCACGTCGATCGAGTACGCAGCGTGTTCAACCCGGCTCCGGCTCCCCCGCTCGGTCAATCTGCGCGGACGGCGGCGAACGCACACACTCCTTACCGTGATCCGCGAACGCGAGGACCACCGGCGAGAGCAGGAGGCGGCGATGACCCGAAAGACCGAGGACCAAGCGGAAGCCATCGAGCCGGCCGCCACGCGCTGGGTGGTCCACGACGCCAAACGCGCCGCGAAGCTGGAAGCGAAGGCGAGCAAGCGGGAAGAGCGGGCGGCCAAGCAGGACACGAAGATCGCGAAGCAGGCCACCAAGGCCGTGCACGACGACAACAAAACCGCTGACAAGAAGGCCAAACGCGAGACGAAGGCCGCGGAGAAGAAGGCCAAGCGGGAGGCGAAGGCCGTCGCGAAGGGCGAGCACGGCAGGCTCACCCCGGGCAACGCGAAGAAGCTGGTCGGTGTCGTACGGGTGCTTGGACCGGCCGTCGCACCGTACGCGCGGCAGGCGTTCGGCATGGCCCGCGACGGCTACGAGCGGGCGCGCGCCCGCAGGCTCGGCATCGACGCGGCCGATGCCGGCCGCTTCACCGGCAGAGGCGCCGGGCTGCAAGCCCGGATCGCAGGCGACACCGACGCGCTGCGCGAGCTGCGCACCGGCCGGTCGGCCGAGGACGGCAGCACCACCGAGCAGTTCGCCGAGCGGGCCGAAGCCCGCCTGGGCCAGCTGGCCGGCGCCGTGCGCGCCGCCGAGCGGATGCCCGCGCAACGCCGCCGGGCGGCGCATCGGGCGGTGACCGGCGAACTCGACCGCATCGAGGACGACCTGCTCAACCGCCTCGGCATCTAGTGTTCATAGCCGGATCGGACCGGCAATAGCGACAAGCTCCGGGCAGATGCCACTCCGGCGTCGGTCAGGCGGGGCGGATTCCCGGTTAGCACAGGCCTGCCGGGATAGTCATCGATCTTTGCCGCAGAGCGCGGTGCGAAGGTGTTCGGATCGGTCTGCTTGAACTGATCTCGAATATCTTCCGCCCGTCTCCCGGATGCCACCCTGGATGTGGCCGTGTGTCCGCCTACCTCAAGTGCACCAGCAACCATCCCGTCGTTGCCGGGGGCCACCTCCACACTCCGGTACAGCTTCTTGATGTGGGGCTGCTTCAGCATCGCGAGAACGCGCTTCTTGAGCTTGCCTGCACCCTTGCCCGGAATGATCTCGACGAGCGGCACGTTCTCGCCGGCCGCACGGAAGATCCCGTTGCGCACTGCGTTGTCGATGTCCCTGTCGCTGCGGAAGATCGGGTGAAGATCCACGGTCAGCTTCTCCGGCATCGCGTTCTCCCAGGTGTGATTACCGACTTGGCTCGCGCTGGACCCAAGCACGATGCGGGCGACACCCCAAGCCTCGTGCGCAGGTTTGAGCACGAATGGGCGCGGCATGCGCCCGCAAGGGCCAACGACCCTCCGACGCCGCCACCCACCGAGCAAAGCCGAGTGCCATCGCGGTCTCGATTCCGGACGTGCTGGTCCAGGGACGTTGCGAAAGCGGTTTTGCCCAGCGGGGGCGTTTACCCAGCCCGAGCGGCGACGACGGGCCGCCGGCCCCGCCCGGAATGGTCAGGCGGCGTTGTTCGGCAAGGTCACGAAACCGTGCTTGACCATCCAGTCCCTGGCCACGTCGGCCGGGTCCCGGCCGTCGACGTCGACGCCCGCGTTGAGCTCCATCAGCTCGGCGTTGTTCAACCGGTCCGAGATCGGCTGGAACACCTGCTGCAACTGCGGATACCGCTGCAGCATCCCGGCCCGCACCGTGACCCCGAGGTTGTAGCGCGGGAAGAACCCCTTGTCGTCGGTCAGCACCTTCAGGTCCAGCGAGCGGATCCGCCCGTCGGTCGTGAACACCTCGCCGAAGTTGCAGGTGTTGCCCGACGCGGTCGCCGCGTAGATGGTGCCGGTGTTCAGCGTCTCCACCCGGGACGGGTCCACCTCGAAACCGTAGGTCTGCGAAACCCCGGGCAGGCCGTCGTTGCGGCTGGCGAACTCGGTCTCCACGCAGAAGCTCAGCTCCTGCGGCCGCTCGGCGCCCAGCCGCTTGAGGTCGGAGAAGGTCTCCACCCCGAGCCGCCGCGCGTTCTGCTGGTTCAACGCGAACGAGTAGGTGTTGTCCGCCTGCAACGCCAAGGCGAACCAGGCGACCCCGTTGCGCTCGAGGTCCATCTTGCGCACGGCCTCGTACTGGGCGATCGGATCCGGGATCGGCTCGGTGTTGCCGTTGTAGCTGATCCAGGACGCGCCGGTGTACTCCCACAGCACGTCGATCTGGTTGCTGACCAGTGCGTTGCGGGCGCTGGCCGAGCCGGTGATGTTGCTCAGGTCGCGCACCTCGGCGCCTGCGGCCAGCAGCGCGAACTCGGCCAGGTAGGCGAGCACGATCTGCTCGGTGAAGTCCTTCGAGCCGACCGTGAACCGCACGCCCTCCAGCTCCGGGACCGGCCGGATCGAGCCCGGCTCGACCCGCAGCGGCACCGACGAGCCGGAGCTGAGCCCGCAACCGCTCAGCGCCGCGCCCGCCGCCGCGGCCGAGGCGAGTTTCAACGCGCTCCGCCGGGACATCCGTGTGTTCATCGCAGTCCCTTCGGAGACAGGTACTGCTCGGCGACGCCGCCGAGCCAGTCCACCAGCAGCGCCAGTGCCATCGCGAGCACCGCGCCGACCGACAGCACCGTCCAGTTGCTGAGCTTGTAACCGGTGTCGATCAGCTCCCCGACACCGCCCGCGCCGACGAACCACGCCAGCGAGGCGGTCCCGACGGCCAGCACCAGCGCGGTGCGCAGCCCGGCGAGGATGAACGGCACCGACAGCGGCAGTTCGATCCGCAGCAGCACCTTCGTCCCGGACATGCCGATGCCCCGGCCCGCGTCGATCAGCGCCGGATCCACCTGCTGCAGCCCGACGAGCGTGTTGCGCAGCACCGGCAGCAGGGCGTAGACGGCGATCGGCAACGTGGCGATCCAGAAACCGGTGGTGCCGTTGGTGAGCAGGAAGAACAGCACCAGCAGGCCGACCGACGGGGCTGCCTGGCCGACGTTCGCGATGCCGATCACGATCGGGCTCAGCCGCCGCGCCCAGGAACGGCTCAGCAGCACGCCCAGCGGGACCGCCAGCAGCACCACGATCAGCGCCACGGCCAGGCTGATCAGGAAGTGCTGCCAGGTCAGCGTCAGCAACGCGGACGCGGTGATGTTCCGCGAAGTGATCACGTTGTCCCGGTGCGCGTACGCGACGCCGAGCACCACCGCGACCAGCACCGCGGCCACGATCGGCTGGGCGAACAGCCGCAGCCGTTCCGCTCCGCGCGATCCGGAGTCCGAGGAGTAGGCGCTGGTCATGACCGCGCCTCGGCATCCGCGGCACCGGCGTCGGCGGCACCGGCGTCGCCGGTGTCCGCGGCCGCAGCGTCGCCGGTGTCCGCACCGCTGTCCGCGTGTTCCTCGCGCAGCGATTTGATCGTGGTCATCACCGTGTCGATGTCGACCACGCCGATGTACTCCCCGCGCGAGCCGGTGACCACCGCGACCCCGTCGTCGTCGGTCAGGATCGCTTCCAGCGCGTCCTGCAACGTGGAGGCGGGCGAGACGCTGTCCTCCACCGGGCGCCCGGCCCGCGACAGCGTGGACACCGCACCGGCTTCGCGAGCGGTGGTCCAGCGCAGCGGCCGCTTCCGGCGGTCCAGCACCAATCCGATCGCGCCGCGCCGGGTGCCCAGCCGGTCCCGGAGCAAACCGGGTTCCTCGTCGACCGCGGCGGTCGGCACCTGGCCGAGTTCGATCTCGCGGACCCGGCGCAGCGTGAGCTGCTTGAGCGCGGCGCCCGCCCCGACGAACCCGGCGACCGTGTCGTCGGCGGGGTTGGCCAGGATCGCGTCCGGCGTGTCGTACTGCAGGATCTTGGACTGGTCACCGAGCACCGCGATCCGGTCGCCCAGCTTCACGGCCTCGTCGAAGTCGTGCGTGACGAACACGATCGTCTTGCCCAGGTCGGCCTGCAGCCGCATCAGCTCGTCCTGCAGCACCCCGCGGGTGATCGGGTCCACCGCTCCGAACGGCTCGTCCATCAGCAGCACCGGCGGATCCGCGGCTAACGCGCGGGCCACCCCGACGCGCTGTGCCTGGCCGCCGGAGAGCTGGCGCGGGTAGCGCTTGCGGTACTCCGCCGGGTCCAGCCCGACCAGGTCCAGCATCTCGTCCACGCGCTCGCCGGTCCGCTGCTTGCTCCACCCGACCAGGCCCGGCACCATGCCGACGTTCTCGCCGACGGTCATGTGCGGGAACAGCCCGGCCTGCTGGATCGAGTAGCCGATCTCGCGGCGCAACTTGTCCGGGTCCAGGTTCAGCACGTCCTGGCCGCCGATGGTGATCCGCCCGGAGCTGGGCTCGATCAACCGGTTGATCATCCGCATGGTGGTGGTCTTGCCGCTGCCGGACGGACCGACCAGCACCACCGTCTCGCCAGCCGGAATGGTCATCGTGACCGATTCGACCGCGGCGAGCTTCTGACCCGGATAACGCTTGGAGACCTCCTCCAGGCGGATCTCCACCCCGTGTCCGTTGCCGGAGTCGTCGGAGCCGGGCACTTCGTTGTCAGCCACGAATACCTCTCGAAGTCGTCAGGCGCCCGAGCAGCACGAACACCCCGTCCAGCAGCAGCGCCAGCACGATCACGCCGAGCGTGCCCGCGAGCGCCATGTTCAGCGCGTTGGCGCTGCCCAGCCCGGACAGCCCGCTGAAGATCAGGTTTCCGAGCCCGGGTCCCTTGGCGTAGGCGGCGATGGCCGCGATGCCCATCAGCATCTGCGTGCTGACCCGCATCCCGGCGAGGATCCCCGGCCATGCCAACGCCAGTTCGACCCTGGTCAGCACCCGCAGCCGGTTCATGCCGATGCCGCGGGCGGCGTCCAGCACGGGCTGGTCCACCGACGACAGCCCGACGATGGTGTTGCGCACGATCGGCAGCAGCGCGTACAGCACCAAGGTCACCACCGACGGCGCGACGCCCAGCCCGAGAACCGGGATGAGCAGCCCGAACAGGGCGAACGATGGCACGGTCAGCACCGCGCTGGAAAGGGCGGTGGCCACCGCCGCCCCGGCGGGGCTGCGGTAGACCGCAACCCCGACCAGGACGCCGACGATGGTCGCCAGCAGGATGCACTGCACCACCATGCTGGCGTGCTGGTAGGAATCGACCAGCAGTTGCTGCCACCTGGAGGCGACGTAGTCCAGGAAACTCACGAACCGTTCTTCTCCGAATTCCCGGCGTCGCCGCTTTCCTCGCCCTCGTCCTCGGCGGGCGTGGTGACCAGCTGGAAGTCACCCTCGTGCTCCTCGGTGCCCGCGATGACCGCCTGCTCGAGGACCTCAGCGCCCTTCTCGTCGCGCAGCGTGATCGGGTCGCTGCGCAGGTCCTTGGTGAGGGCGACGCACAGGAACACCATGACGATCGCGAACGGCAGCGCGCCCATGAACGTGAGGTTCTGGATGCCTTCCAACGCGTTGTTCCCGCCGATCACCAGCATGATCGCGGCGACCGCACCGGTGGCGGCACCCCAGAAGATGACCACCCAGCGGCTGGGCTCGATCGAACCCCGCTGCGAGAGCGTGCCCATCACGACCGAGGCGGCGTCGGCACCGGAGACGAAGAAGATCGCCACCAGCACCATGACCAGCACCGAAGTGATCACGGACAACGGCATGTTCTCCAGCACGGAGAAGGTCTGCGCCTCGGCCTCACCGCTGCCGGCCGGGTTCTGCCCGGCCTGCTGGCTGCCGATGGCCGCGCCACCGAAGATGGCGAACCACACGAGGCTGACCACGCTGGGCACCAGCATCACGCCGCCGATGAACTGCCGGATCGTGCGGCCGCGGCTGATCCGCGCGATGAACATCCCGACGAACGGCGTCCAGGAGATCCACCACGCCCAGTAGAAGATCGTCCAAGTGGACAGCCACTCGTGCATCTCGCCGCCGCCGGTCGCTCCGGCGCGGGAGGCCATGTCGCCGAAGTCGCTGATGTACGCGCCCAGCGAGGTCGGCAGCAGGTTCAGGATCAGCACGGTCGGGCCGACGACGAACACGAAGATCGCCAGCAGCGCGGCGAGCACCATGTTGATGTTCGACAGCCACTGGATGCCCTTGGCGACACCGGACACCGCGGAGAGGATGAAGCAGATCGTCAGCACGACGATGATCCCCACGAGCAGGATCTTGCTCGTCGCGCCGATCCACCCGGCGGCCTGCATCCCCGCCTGGATCTGCAGGGTGCCCAGGCCCAGCGATGCCGCGGAGCCGAACAGCGTCGCGAACAGCGCGAGGATGTCGATCAGCCTGCCGAGCGGGCCTTCGGCGTTGCGCTTGCCGATCAACGGCAGGAACACCGCGCTGATCAGCTGCTTGCGGCCGCGGCGGAAGCTGCTGTAGGCGATGGCGAGGCCGACCACCGCGTAGATCGCCCACGGGTGCAACGTCCAGTGGAACAGCGAAGTCGCCATCGCGGTGTTCACCGCGGGGTCGGACTCCGGCGCCACCGTTCCCGGCGGTGGTTCGGTGAAGTGCGACAACGGCTCGCTGACGCCGTAGAACATCAGGCCGATGCCCATGCCGGCGCTGAACATCATCGCGATCCAGGACACCGTCCTGAACTCCGGCTTCTCGCCGTCCTCCCCCAGCGGGATGCGCCCGTACCGGCTGAACGCCAGGAACAGCGCGAAGATGACGAAACCGGTCGCGGCCAGCACGAAGCCCCAGCCGATGTTGAGCACCAGCCAGTCCAGCGCGGCGTCCGCGAAGGCCTTCAGCGAATTGGTGCTCAGCGCACCCCAGGCCACCAGGATGAACATGATGGCCGCGGTGGTGCCGAAGACGACCCAGTCGGTCCTCGGCTTCTCGATGAACTGGGACTGTCCGGATAGCTCCGGTGGATGGCTCGATGCGGCCGAGCCACCCCTTCCTTGATCTGTTTCAGTAGACACAGGTACCGGCGCCCACTCGCGACGCCCCCTCCTCTCCGTCCTCATGTCACGACCGCCGGGACCTATTCAGCTGTCACAACCTGCTCGTACAGGAACTGGTTCCGGCCGTCTGCAACCCGTAAACCGTGACCCATTCGGCGGATCAAGGCAAGCACGCCTGCGCTGAGCGTGGCCGAACCGACATCTAGACTCGGCCGCCGTGGCGACCAATTCCGGCCATGCACGAGGCGCTCGGCGCCGGCTGCGCAGTCCGGTCCCGGCGGCCGCCACGGAGTCACTGTCCGTAGCAACGCACCCGGCCTCCGGTGGCTCAACTCCCGGCCCCGGGAGCCCCACCGTGATCGCTGTTCTGTTCGCCGCCGCCGGTTCGGCGCTCGCCCGTCGCAGGCGACGGGTATTTCGCATTGTAGGTGCACTGGGAGCCAGGCGGCTCGCATTTCGGGTATTTCTCCAGGCAGCGGGGGATCCTCCGGGAACGCGCGAAGCGCCCGGCACGGCCTCCGCGTCCTCGATCCACGCCCCGTCGGTGCTGCGAGCCACGGCGCGCAGGCATCCGGATCATCCTGCACGCTTCGTAGCCGATGGAACCTTAGTCTTCACCCGTCCGAGAGAAAAGCCCTCGCCGTTACGATCGGTGACATCGTGGCGGACGTGCCGCGTGCCCACCGAGAACTTTCGTTTGCTCGGGCAATTGATCCACCCGAGAATTCACGCTTCGCGCGGCCCTCCGAACCCGCGGGCGGAATTCCCGACAAAGATCAAGGAACGTCGTCCGATCGTTTCCGACATGTGTCCTCAGCGCGATATCCGCGCGAACGCACTCGCGCAGTGCAAGGAGTCCCGAAGACCATGAACGAATCCAGACCCGCCGCGCGGCTCGCGGTCACCGCCGCAGCCATCGGGCTCAGCGCCCTCGCCGGCGCGGGCACCGCCACCGCGCACGTCCACGTGCAGCCGGAACAAGCCGAGCAAGGCGGCACCGCGAAGGTCACCTTCCGGGTGCCGAACGAACGACCGGACGCGGGCACCGTCCGCGTGCACGTGGCGCTACCGCTGGAGCACCCGCTGAGTTCGGTGCGCACCCGCCCGCTGCCCGGCTGGACGGCGCAGGTGCAGAAGGTGCGGCTGGACCGGCCGGTCAACGTGGCGGGCGCCGAGGTCACCGAGGCCGTCTCCGGCATCACCTGGACCGCCCGGCCCGGCACCAGGATCGCCCCGGACCAGTTCGAGGAGTTCGAGGCGACCCTCGGCACCCTGCCCACCGACACCGGCGAGGTGTTGCTTCCCGCCGAGCAGACCTACGACAGCGGCGAAGTGGTGCGCTGGGACCAGTCGCAGGGACCGGACGGTTCCGAACCCGAGCGCCCGGCCCCCAGCCTGCAACTGCTGCCCGCGACCGAGGAGCACTCCCACGGCGCGCCCGCGGACAGCGCCGCACCGAGTTCCGGCGAGCCCGCGCCCGCATCGGACGACACCGCGCGCGTGCTCGGCGGCGCGGGCCTGCTCGTCGGCGCGCTCGGCCTCGGCGTGGGCATCGGTGCACTGTTGCGCGGCCGGCGCGGGCGGGCCGACTCATGAGGCGGCTGCTGGCTACCGCGGCCCTGACCTGCACCGCACTGCTCGGCCTTGCCGGCCCGGCGGCCGCGCACAACACGCTGGTCGGAAGCGACCCGGCCGAGGGCGCACAGCTGGCCACCGGCCCCGGCGAGGTGCGGCTGACCTTCGACCAGCCGGTGCGCGCGGGCGAGGGCTACAACACGGTCAACGTCGTCGGGCCGGACGGCAGCTACTGGACCGACGGCCAGGTGCGGGTGACCGGCAACTCGGTCAGCGCGCCGGTGCGCCCGCTCGGTCCGGCAGGTGTCTACACGGTCGGCTACCGGGTGCTGTCCAACGACGGACATCCGGTGCCCGGCAAGGTGTCGTTCACGCTCACCGAACCCGGCGGCGGCACCCCGGCCCCGCCACCGGCCGCCGCGGACGGGTCGCAGCAGCACTCCGGCGGCGCGATGCCGATCTGGCCGTGGATCGCGGGTGCGGTCGTGCTGGTCGTCGCCGGGCTGGTGCTGGCGCTGCGGCTGGGCAAGCCGACCGACGAGGGCTGATCCGCCGGGCTCCGACTGGCACGTTCGGCGGTATGACGCGGCGCAGCGCGAACTAGAGTCGAGCACTGCGCCGCGAACCGTGCGATCATCGGCGGCCCCGGCAGGCGCGCAGAGCTTCAGCCGCGCCGAATCGGACCCGATTCTTCCGCGATGCGAAAGTCCGTGCCCTGTCGCCGAACGGTCATTCGCGCTCGGTGAGTTGCTGGGCGGTCGGCATCTGCAGCGTCTCCAGCCGCCCCACGGCACCGCGCCCGCGCCGCGCGAGCTCACGCCGGCTGATCCGGCCATCGGCATAGATCCGGTAAGCGTGGCTGAGCATCACCAGCTCGGCCAGGTGATCCACGGCGCGCTGCCGCGCCTGCTCGCTCAGCCCGGGCACCAGCACGACCTCGGTGTCCACCACGTCGTCCAGCACTCGCGCGGAGTGCAGCGCCTTGCGGCCGCGCAGCGTCACCTTCCGGCCCATCCGCCGCAGCCATGCGGCCCTTCCGCCCGATCCGTCCACTCGGCCCCCCAACAGCCGCCGACATCCACGTCTGACTACCACGCCAGGGTCACGTCTTTCACCAAGAATCACCGCACGAACAACCTGGGTCGACAAAGTTCGCCCGATCGTACGTATCAACTTCCTAGCGATACGGCTCCCACTGCACCGTGCGATCACCCTCGCGCATCGAACGCAGCCGGATCCGCAGCTGCTCCCGCACACCCGGATTGCTGCGCAGGATCGGCAGCACGCTGGCCGTGATCTTCAGCTCGCGCAGGTCGCGCAACACCTGGAAGCCCGGCCAGGCCGTCACGTCGAAGCCGTAGACCGCGGCCAGCTCCCGGTAGCGCTCCGGCGGTGCGCCGAGCCGCAACATGCCGACCGCCATCGGCGTGAGGTCCCACTCCGGCGGCCCAGCGCACAACGAGTCCAGATCGCACAGCAGCGGCCCCTCCGGACCTGCGATCAGGTTGCCGAGGTGCGCGTCGCCGTGCACCACCGAGCGGGCCAGCGGGAACTCCAGCCGTCCCAACCGCTCCTCGACGTCGTCGCAGTAGTGCTGCAGGAACGCGCAGTCGGCGGCGTCCAGCTCCTCCGCGTCCGCGATGCGCCTGCGCACGTCTTCCATCGGGCGCCATTCGGGCAACGTGGACGGCACCGGCAGCGCGTGCACCTGCCGCAGCAACCCGCCCAGGTCGCTACCGCCCGGCGCCGGGCCGACCTCCGGCACCGCCTGCCACAGCGTCGCCAGATGCCCTCCCGCGCGCACCGGCTGCGCAACTCCCGGCAGCAGCCGCACCGCGGGCACCTGGTGCTCGGCCAGCACGCGACCGGCCTCCACAACGTTGACCGCGCGGTAGGAGAACGACGGAGCCAGCACGATCCGCACGATCACCGGATGCTCCCGCAGCAGGAACACCCCGTTGTTGACGAACCGCACCAGCTTCGCCCCGCGCGGGTCCAACCCCGCGGCGGCGCAGATCTCCGCCAGCGCCATCGCCAGCTTCGGCCGGGTGTAGCGGCCTTCCGCGGCACGGGTGCGCGACGTCATCGAGAACCCATCGGAGTGCGGCCGCGCACCGCCGCCGCAGCGGCCTGCTTCCGGGGCGGCGGCCCCGCGCTCACCGGACTCACGTCTCGCGGAACCGGCGGATCTCTTCGGACAGGTCCCGGGCATCGGAGTTCATCCGGTGCTTGCCCGCCTCCACCTGCAGCGGCTTGATCCGGTCGGCGACCCGGGCCGACTTGACCCGCTCGCCGATCTGCAGCGCCTGCCGCCCGACCTTGATGCCCTGCTGCAGGTCGCCGGCCCGGATGTGGTTGGTGGCCTGCAAGCTCAGCCCGAACACGTGCGTGCGCTGCATGTCCGCGCCGTACGCCTCGTTGCACTTGATCGTCTCGGCCACCGCCAGCGGTGCGTACCGGTCCGGGTCGAACACGGCCAGCGCGTCGTGCGCGGAGCCGATCATCCCGTGCAGGTCGTTCTCGTTGAAGAACCGCACCCAGTCCGGCGCCTCGGTGACGTTCGCGCGGGCGAACTCGTCCTTGGTGCGGCCGACCATCTTCTGCACCTGGTCGGGCTTGTTCAACATGCCGTAGGCCCAGGCCTCGTTCGCGCACAGCACCGCGACGGTCAGCGCCGAACCGGACTCCTGCGCGGCGATCTGGCCGAGCTGGAACAGCTTCAGCGCCTCGTTCGGCTCCTGGTAGTGCAGGTAGACGCGGCCCATCCGGTACAGCACGCTGGCCACCAGGCTGTCGTCCTCGGCCTGCTTGGCGAACTCCAGCGCCTTGCCGAAGTGCCCGCGCGCCGGATCCAGCAGCCCGGTGTCGAACGAAGTCCACCCGGCGAGGCTGTGCATGTCCGCCAGCGACACGTAGAGCTTCTGCTTGACCTGGTCGGATGCGTTCGCATCCAGCAGCTGCTGCGCCCAGGAAAGCTGGGCGACCACGGCGTCCCGGCAGGTGCCGCCGCCGTAGCGGTAGTCCAGGTCGCGTAACGCCTTGGTCGCCGCCTGGATCTGCTGCACGTCGGTCATGCCGATGCGCCCCGGGGCCGGCGTCTGCACATTGCTCGGCACCCAGGTGCTCTCCTCGGCACCGAAGACCGCTGCCCCCATGGTCACCGCCGCGGCGTGGGACAGGAATTTCCGACGCTTCACCGACTCGTCCTCCTCAGCCTGGGGGTCGCTGGAGTTCGCGACCCTCATCGCCGTCGCCCCGTCATAGGCGAGGCCCATGTACCCCCTCGGTATTCCGAGCCCGTCGGCGATGCGGGCCAGCACGTCATAGGCCATGACCTGGCGACCCTTGAGGATCTCGGACACCTCGGACTGCGACTGGCCCGTCGATGCGGCGATCTGGCGCTGCGAAACGCCGACCCGGCGCAGTTGCCGGTAGATCTCGCTGACGTTCCGGGCCGCCAACGCGTCCCGCATCCTTCGCTCGTTCCACACGTCGGGTGTAACGAGCGAGCCGTTCGAACCGATGGTGTTCATTTAGACCCCTCACGCTCTGCACGGGCGTCGATCGCAGAGTAAGGGCACTTCGACAAAGCGGTGAAGTGCGATTCGGCAAAGGTGATCGGCCGAGGTGAACTCCGCCGACCGTTCGTCGTCGCGGTCGGGCCGGTCGTCGCCTACCCGCTACCGCCCGCGGCCGACCCGTTCCAATCTAGTCATCGGTAAGCAACCGAGTACGGAGAGGAACCCGATCGGCAGTGGACGGCATCAAGGAGTCGGACCCGCGGTCCGGCGCGGAGCCCACCGGCAGCGTCCCGGTGCCCGCGCAGGCCGGACCGGAGTCCGGAACTGCCGGCCGCCGCCGTTGGTGGCGGGTGCTGTGCCGCGACGTGCTGCACATCCGCCGCTACCTCACCGTGCTGGTCAACCGGGACAGGGTGGTTCTCGTCGGACCGCCCGGCCGCACCGTGGTGCTGTCGACCGACGGAGTCGGCGAGTTGAGCAACGCACTGCGGAAGGCCGCTGAGCAGGCGAGAGAGTGACGGTGACGTTTCGGTGGACGAGGTATTGGGTCAGGTGCTGCGCAACGCGGTGTGGGAGCGGCTCGACGTGCTGAGCGAGCTGGCGAACCGCGCGGACGCCCCGTCCCTGCTGTCCGTGGCGCGTTCCGAGCTCCCTCGGCTGACCGAGGGGTGGCGAACGCTGCTGGCCGCTCACGACACCGACGACAAGGGCAACTGCACGGAGTGCTCGACCCGATGGCGCCCCCGCAGCGCACCGTGCTCGGTGTGGCGCTCGGCCTACGAGCACCTGGTCGCCGGTGCCCTCGCACCCCGTCCCGCCAGGCACCAGCGCCCGGCGCACGAGCTGCGCCCGGCCGCGCCGGTGCCCTAGGCCGGCGGCCTCGGCGCGGTCCGGTCAGCACCACTCCCTCCCCGAACCGGATCGCCGCCGAGCAACCGCCTGGTGGCCGGCGCACTCCGCCGTGCTCCCCCGACCACGGCGTGGTCGCCGGCCACCACGTAGGAAAAACTCCACAGTGGACATCCCAGTCTTCCGCGGGCCGGTGCTGAGCAACTCCCCTCCCCCGACCGGTACCGGTTCGCGGATTCCAACGGCTCCGGTCCCCTATCCCCGAAGGGGACCGGAGTGGACGAGGGGCCCCGGCGTCCGTTTCCCCGGATGGGCGCCGGGGCCTTTCTATTTCGCACGACCACGCGCTACTTGCGCCTTAGCCGCGCCCGGGCGACCAGTTCGGGATCGAGCCGCACCTCCCCGCGCCCGGGAACGGTGCACCCGGCGGGCACCGCGAACCACGGTTGGCGCGGCCCGAGCAGCGCGGAGTAGACCGGCACGAATCCCTGGTCCTGCAAGGAAACCGCGAAGTCCGCACCCACCGTTCCGCGCGCATCCACCGCCCCCGTCCCCTGCCACGGCAACAGGCCGGAACCGCCGAGGTAGGTGAACCCGCACCGCCCGCGGCGCGCGGCGCTGACGGTGAGGCGGATCCGGTTCGGGAACATCTCCTCGTACCCGAGTTCCTCGTCGACCCGCAGCGTGGCCAGGTAGCGGATCACGATGTGCCAGGCTCGGCGCAGGACGTCCGCGCGCGCCTGCCGCACCGCGGGCGGCACCGCGCTGCCCGCGAGGTCGTAGACGTCCGAATACACCAGCCGCGCCCAGGTGCCGCGCCGCATCCCGGAGGGCACCGGCAGCGGCACCGAGTACACCAGCGACATCAGCATTTCCCGGAACAACACCAGCGCGGGCGCCACCGAATCGTCCACTTCGGACGCTCGCGCGTGCGCGCTGTCCAAGGTGCGCAGCGGGTCGTCGGTGATGTCCAGGCCCCGCAACGCCTCGGTGAGCAGCCGCCGGTAGCGGGCGGCGCGGACCGCGCGTTCGGCGGTCAGGTCGCCGCCGATCCTGCGTGCCGCGGCCGCGTCCACCTCTTCGATCGCGCAAGCCTCGGCGATGCCTGCCAGTTCGGCGTACTCCCGCAGCTTCCGGACGTAGGCACCGGTGATCGACGCCGGCCGCGGCCGGAAGTGCCTGCCGTCGGTGAGGATGCGGAACCGCAGCCCCGGCGGGTGCACAGCGCTCGCCGCCCGGTGCATCTCCCGCAGCCGCAGCAGCGAGCCCAGCTCGGCGAGGTCCGGCAGCGGCCCGGAGGCCTTCAGCCCGTTCAGGTGCTGCTTGACCGGGAAGCCCAGCAGCACCACGTCGATCGGCTGGTCGCCGCGCACGAACGGTTCGGCGTCGCGGCGCAGGTCGGCCACCTGGTAGTTCGCGCGCGCCCCCTTGCGGAACTGCTTGCGGGTGAGCACGTGGTGCAGCGCCCGCAAGGTGCGTTCCACCCGCTGCTCCTGCGTTCCGGGTTCGTCGAGCGCGAAGGTGCTGCGCGCGCTGCTCGCGAGGCGGTCGGCGGCGCGGTCGGCGTCGGCACGCACCGACCGGACCACCTCCAGCGATTCCGCGTGGTCCAGCCGGACGGCCCAGTCCTGCGCGGACCGGTTCGCCCGCAGTTCGCCGATCTGCAGTTCCTCCAGCGAGTGCGTGTGCGACAACCGGGGACCGGGCGCGGGCGCGCGCGGCGTCGTCTCGAACGTCGCGATCGCGCGCTGCGCGTGCGGCTGTTCGCGTTCGGCCACCAGTCCGGGGACTTGCACGCGGATGGTCAACGCGGAGGGGAACGCCTCGCCCAGCGCGATCCGGCCTTCCCGCTGGTCGCCGAACACCGCGATCACGTCGAGCTCGCGCAGTTCCGGTAGTGCCTCGGCCTTCCCGTCCGGCATGCACAGCAGCGGAGCGGTCGGCACGCCCGCGGACGCCAGCACCGCCTCGGTGTGCTCGCGCAACTGCTCGTCGCGTCCGGTGCAGAACACGACCTGGCCGCCCGCGTCGCGCACGTCCCACGCGAACCGGGCAAGGCCCGCGTTGACCACGTCGGTGCGCAGCAGTTCCCGGGGTCGGGCTAGAGCGCGGGAGAACTCGGTGTGCACCGCCGGCCAGTCCACCGCCGGATACTGCGCGCCGAGCCCGCTGAGCTCGACGAACCGCTGCCAGGTGGCTTCGGCGCAGGTCGGCAGCACCGGCAGCGAGTCCGGGCCGGCGAGCTCCGGTATGCCCTCCGGTGCGCCCGGCCGCGGCCCGGCGATCGCGCGAGTGGCTTCGACGGTGCGGCGCAACGGCACGATGCCGCACAGGTCCAGGTCGATCACCACCGCGGGCTGGGGCAACGAGCGGTCCCACCGCCGTTTCCGGGTGCGCTCCTGCACCTGGTGCAGCACGTGCCGGAGCAGTTCGTCCTGTTCGGACTCGACGGTGTGCGCGAACGGCCGCAACTGCGCAACCGACCCGAGCAGCCGCGCGGTGCGCGGCTGCAGGTATCGGAACTCCTCGGTGAGCACCCGTTCGATCCCCGCGCGCGCGGATTCCGCGGCGAACGGCCGGTATCCGATGCGGTCGAAAGCGGCGCCTAGTTCGTCGAGCGCACCGCGCAACGACCGCGCACCGCGCGCGACGGCGACCGGGTGGGCGTCCGCGACCACGCCGGTGGCCACGACTCGGCCGGTGACCGCGAGTTCCGGTGAGAGCTCGAAGGCGGGCCGCGCGTCCTCGCCCGCGAACAGCACCGCGCGGTGCTGCTCCAGTGCGATGCGGAAAGCGCGCACCGCCGGGCGCACGAAGCGCTCGAGGAAGAACCCGAACTCGTGCTCGCGGTGCTCGAACCGGTTGTCCACCAGCAGCTTCAGCAACGCCGGAGCACCGTCCGGGCCAGGCTCGACCAGCGCGCGCGACCCGGCCGCGATGGTTCCGCCGGGGTGCTCCGGGTGTTGCGGACTCGGCTCCGCGTGCTCCGCGCGAGCGGCGAGCACCGCGCAGTGCATCCGCAGCACCGGATCCGTGCGCACCACTGCCGCGAAGCCGTCCGCTGCTGGAAGATCCGGCGCCGGCCCGGGGAGTTGCCTGCTCAGCCGCCGGAGCCAACGCGGATCGTGCCGGGTGCGCCTGGACCGGCAGCGGACCAGCGCGCGGAACAGGTCGGCCCAGGCGGGTTCGGCGCCCAGCGGCACTCCCCGGCCGCGGGAACCGACCAGCCGGAGCTCACCCGCGGACCAGCGGACGCGCTCGGTGTAGCCGCCTGCTTGCAACATCGCGTCCGCTTCCGAAGCGCACAACGGCGCCCAAAGGCCGCGGCGGGACTGCTCCGGTGTTGTTCGCGGTGTCGGGACCGGCCGGGAGACCGGCGTTCGCGCGGTCACCGGGCGAACTGGTGGTGCGCGGGGACGCCCCCGGTGACGGGGCGGCAAGTGCCCGCGGCGAGTTCTCTGGACGGTGGGGACGGGTGGACCTGCCGGACGGCGGCGTTCCCCGGGGTGCAGGGCATTCGGGAACGGGGAGAACGGGGCGCGACGCCGCAGTAGCTCACGATCACCTTTCCGTCACAGCTCGGGACGTTCCGCCTCACACCAGTTGGCGACCGGGAGGCTTCGCCTCACGCTAGATAGTGACTATGTGCGCCAGCAATGTGACCGAATGCATACGCCACGCAGTAACTCCAACCCATCCAGGGTGACCTGCGACACTATGTCGGTAATTGCCTGACGCGGGCACAGGTGTTCCACCGAGCGGGACGCGGCCGCGCGAAGCCACCCCTTCGGTCGACACCGGCCCCGGCATGTCCCCGCCCCGCCGCACCGGCGCGAGCGGCACACTGCACGTGATCGGCCGAATCTGGACGCACCAGTCAGACCGACCGCCTGCCCAGCCGCCACGGCAGCGTCCGGCCATCCGCGCACGCCGCTTCACCAGCTGCGCGGCCGCCGGCCGGCCGCACCTGGCGGTGCTGGAACCGCCCGGGAGCTGAAGAGATCCAGCGAGCCGGACGGGTCCCGGTTGCTGGGAAGATGTGAAAGCGCCACTCGTGGCCGCCAGGATGCCGAGCACGCGGGGTCCGGGTCGGCCACCGGGACCCTCCGCAGCGGGATCGTCAGCACCGCCGACGTCCAGCCCGCGACGGTCCGCACATGTGATCAAGGAGTCGCCTTGCCCGCCGAAGTCGCCCCCCTCCGCCGCAGGCCCGTACAGCAGCGCAGCACCCAGCGGGTGGAGAAGATGCTGGAGTCCTGCGCCGAGCTCATCGACGAGCTCGGCTACGAGGGGGTGACCACCACGCTGATCGCGGAACGCGCCGGTGTCGCGGTCGGCTCGCTGTACCAGTTCTTCCCGGACAAGCGGGCGGTCGTGCAGGAGTTGACGCAGCGCAACCTGGACCGCTTCGTCGCCGCGATCTCCGAGCGGTTCACCACCGCCGACCTGCAGCACTGGTGGGACGCGGTGGACACGGTGATCGACGTCTACATCACCATGCACCGCGACGTGCCGGCGTTCAGCAGGCTGCACTTCGGCGACGTGGTGGATCTGCGGCTGCTGGACGAGACCCAGGACAACAACGCGGTGATCGCGGAGAAGCTGACCGCGCTGCTGGCCAAGGAATTCGACTTGGAAGGCGCGCAGCTGCAACTTCCGCTGTCGGTCGCGGTGGAGGCCGCGGACGCGGTGCTCAACCTCGCGTTCCGCCGCGACGCCGCCGGGGACGCCGAGCTGGTCAGCGAGGCGAAGGAGCTGGTGCGCGGCTACCTGGCGAACCGGCTGCCGCCGGGTCAGCCGAACGACATGCCCTCGCCGCGGTAGGTCGGCGCGCTGCGGAGCAGCGTGCTGCCCTCGACGAGGTGGTAGTGCGTGAACCGCTCGGCGAGTTCGCCCGCCTTGGCGTGCCGCAGCCACACCCGATCACCGAGCCGCAACCCGCGCGCGGCCGCCCCGGCGACCGGGGTCTGCACCTCACCGGCGCCTTCGGCCGCGGTCAGGCGCAGCCCGGGCGGCAGGTGCACGCTCGGCGCCCGGCTCGGCCCGGTCGGTCCGGAAGCGATGTAGCCGCCGCTGAACAGCGTGGCGAACCGGCCGGCGGACTTGCGCACCACCGGCAGCGCGTACAGCACGGCGGGCTGCGGCCGGAACGTGCTGTAGGCGTCGAACAAGGTCGGGCCGATGAGCCCGGAGCCCGCGGCGAGTTCGGTGACCGCCCGCTCGGTGCCGGTGATCTCCAGGCTGCCGGTTCCGCCGCCGTTGACGAATTCCAGCGGCGCGACGCCGCGCACCGCGGCCACCGCTTCGCCGCGGCGTTCCGCCAGTTCCGCGGCGGACCGGCGGCGCATCCAGCGCAGCACCCGGCCTGCCAGCGGACGACCGGGTGGGGCGTCGCCGAGCCCGGCGATCTGGCCTTCGTAGGCCATCATCCCCACCAGCCGGAAACCGTTGCGGCGTTCGACGTGCTCGGCGAGCCGCCGCGCTGCGCGGACTCCGTGCACCGGGGAGCGCCGCGTTCCCACGTGCGCGCCGGGCAGCGGCCGCCACGAAGCGTCCAGTTCCAGGCAGATCCGCAGGTCCGGACGGCGCGAGCCGGTCGCGGCATCGACGTAGTCGAGGTGGTCGGCGGAATCGACCATGATCGTGATCGCGGCGGCCGCGGCCGGATCGGCGGCGAGCTCGCGCAACGCTCGGCGGTCGGTGGTGGGGTAGGCGACGAGGATGTCGTTGCTGGTGCCCGCCCGGTGCAGCCAGAGCGCCTCGGACAGGCTGTAGGCCATCAACCCCGCGTATCCGGGTTCGGCCAGCGCCAGCTCGAGCAGTTCGCGGCAGCGCACGGACTTCGTCGCGATCCGGATCGGGGTGCCGTGCGCCCGGCGGGCCAGATCGCGGGCGTTGCGCCGGAAGGCTTCGAGGTCGGCGACGGCGAACGGCGGGTCGAGTTCGCCGGTCGCCCGGTCCAGGTCGGCAGCGCGGGCCGATGCTGCGGTGCGGTTGCTCGCCACCTGACACACCGTAAGCGAAGGGGGTTGTTAAGTGAATCTCTTTCACATAATTTCTGGCTCAGCGCGGCTCGATCCGCGCGGGCGAGGAGGACGCGGATGTCCCGAACGACGCCGAGCTGGCGGAACTGGGCGCGCACGGTCAGCCGCGACCCGGCCGCGACCGCCCGGCCGCGCGACCCCGAGCACGCCGCGGAACTGCTGATCGCCTCCGCGCGCGGCGGGCGCACCGTCCGGCCGCTGGGCAGCGGGCACTCGTTCACCGGCGTCGGCGCGCCCGCAGACGGCGCGCTCGCGCTCGACCTGAGCCAGTGGAGCGGCATCGAGCACGCCTGCCCACCGCACGTCACCGTTCTCGCAGGCACACCGCTGCACCGGCTCAACAGGGAACTGGCCGAGCTCGGACTGGCGCTGCCGAACCTCGGCGACATCGACCGGCAGACCGTCGCAGGCGCGATCTGCACCGGCACCCACGGCACCGGAGCCGCGCTCGGCGGGCTGGCCACCCAGGTGGCCGGACTCGAACTGCTGCTCGCCGACGGGACGCTGCGCCGCTGCTCGGCCACCGAGAACCCCGAGCTGTTCGCCGCCGCCCGCATCGGCCTGGGCGCGCTGGGTGTGCTGACCAAGGTGACCTTGCGCTGCGTACCCGCGTTCGACCTGGAAGCCGACGAGCACCCGGAACCGCTGGACGACGTGCTGGCGCGGTTCGACGAGCTGGCCGATGGCAACGACCACTTCGAGTTCTACTGGTTCCCGCACAGCCGCCGGACGCTGGTCAAGCGCAACAACCGGTTGCCCGCCGGTCGGCACCCCGAGCCGCTGGGACGGGTGCGCGAGTTCTTCGAGTACGAGCTGATGGAGAACCGGGCCTTCGGCGCGGTGTGCCACCTCGGCCGCGCGTGGCCCGGCCTGGTCCGGCCGCTCAACCGGTTCTGCGCCGCGACCTGGTCGGCCCGGCACTACAGCGACGTCGCGCGGAAGGTGTTCGTCACCCGGCGCCGGGTGCGCTTCGTCGAGTCGGAGTACGCGATCCCGCGCGCCGAGCTGCCCGGCGTGCTCACCGCCCTGCGCACCGCCGCCGACCGGCTCGCCGAGCCCGTGATGTTCCCGGTCGAAGTGCGGGTCGCCGCTGCCGACGACATCTGGCTGTCCACCGCGCACCAGCGGGAAACGGCTTATGTGGCGGTGCACCAGTTCGCCGGGATGCCGCACCGCGCCTGGTTCGACGCCTTCTGGTCCATAGTGGACTCGGTGGGCGGGCGGCCGCACTGGGGCAAGCTGCACCGGCTGGACGCGGCCGCGTTGCAGCAGCGCTATCCGCGCTTCGACGACTTCCGCCGACTGCGGACCGAACTCGACCCGGGCGGCCTGTTCGCGAATCCCTACCTGGCCCGGGTCCTCGGCCCGGGGTGAGCGAACCGCGCCATTCGCGCGGCCCGCTCACCGAGCTTCAGGAAACGACCTCGCGAACCGCCTCCGCGACGGGAGTCGCACCGCTGATCAAGGTGAGCGCGTGGCCGGTCGACTTCGGCTCGTCCAGCAGCGCGACCAGCACCGCGGCCACGTCCGAGCGCGGAATCTCCGCCCGCTGCAGCTCCGTGGTCAGCAACACCTGCCCGGTGGGCTGATCATCGGTGAGGATGCCGGGACGCAAGATCGTCCAATCCAGGTCCCGCTCGCGCAGATCCTGCTCCGCGGCGCGCTTGGCATCCAGGTACGCGCCGAACACCTCACCCACGTCCGGCGGGTTCGGATTCGCCGTACCGATTGCGCTGACCTGCACGAACCGCCGCACGCCCGCCTGCTCGCAGGCGCGCGCCAGCAGCGCGGAAGCGCCGCGGTCGACGGTTTCCTTGCGGGCCACGCCGCTGCCCGGACCGGCGCCCGCGGCGAACACGGCGGCATCAGCGCCTTCGAGGTGACCGGCCAGCGTGTCCGCATCGGCCGATTCCAAGTCGAGCACCACCGGTTCCGCGCCGTCCGCGCGCAGGTCGTCGGCGTGCTCCGGATTGCGGATCAACCCGGTCACCGCGTCACCCCGGTCGGCCAGCCGACGCGTCAGGTGTCGGGCGATCTTTCCATGTCCTCCGGCTACCACGACTCGCATGACCAGCACCCTATGACCGCACCGCGGCAGCGCGCACAGATCGGGCTCGGCTGCGGCTGCGTCAGCTGCGCGAAGGCGCCGGCGCCTCGGCGCAGAGCAGTTGCTGGTAGACGACCTCGTTGACCCAGCGGGAAACGGCCGTGTGCTCGATCGGCGGCGCGTCCGCGAACGACCTGCCCGGCAGCTGGACCTGCACGTTCTCCGAGTCCGCGCTGAGCACCGCCACGCCGAACTGCCGAGCCCGGATCAGGCAGGTGGACATGAAGTCGCTGGCGTCGGTGACGCTCTTGGGCACCACGATCGCGGTGCTGGTGAACCGGGCGAACGGCACCGCGGCCGTCAGCGCGGTCCGCCAGTGCCGCGCCGGGGCGAGCATCCCCGCCAGGTGCGCTCCGGGCGGCGGTACCCGCCCGTCCATCTCCGGCCACACCCAGGTGGCTATCTCGGCCCGGTCCAGCACCGGCTCGCTGCCGAAGCACAGCCGCTCGGCGTGCGCGTCCGGGACCAGCTCGGCCACCGGGACAACGTGCCTGCCCAGCATCTTGACCGGCGGCAGCACACTGCCCGCCCAGCCGAGCGCGTCCGCGGCCAGCGTCGAGAGCTTGCCGATGGAGGCCGGTAATTCGAGCGGCGACCGCACCTGGGCCGAGCAGACCCGGACCTCGTTGTCGACCGTGGTACGTCCCGGCATTCCGGTCACGGCTCCCCGCCTCCCTCGATGCGCTGACCGTCCGCGAAAAAGCGCTTGCGCACCCGGCGGATGTGCATCCCGGCCGGGCAGTTCGACTAAAACAGGTCCCGGCCGTTTCCTCTGCGCCGTCGCGGTGTTCCTGCGACCGGCGGCGCTGGGCGGTCGGTGACCGGTCGGTGAGCGGTTGGCCGACTTCAGCCCGGCGGTGCGGCCAATCAGGTGACGCACGGAAGGGGCGTCAGCCTTCCTGCGCCGATCACCGGTCAGCCCACTCCGGAGTGCGCCCCAGACTGTTCCAGCAGCCGCCTGCGAATCGCCTCCGCCGCCGGCAGCAACGGCTTGACCAGCTTGGAAGGCTCGGCGCGGACGCTGCGTGCGACGAGCCCGAGCGCGGCGATCACGGCCCCGTCCCCGGCCCGCAGCGGCACCGCCACCGAACAATTACCGAGCGTCATCTCCTCGGACGTTTGCGCGAACCCCCGGCTGCGCACCGCGTGCAGCTCACGGCCCAACCGCCCGGGCTCGGTGATCGTGTACGGGGTGTGCCGGGCAAGTCCCTGCTCGCAGTACTCGTGCACGACGACGGCCGGCGCGTGGGCCAGCAGCACCTTGCCGACTCCGGTGCTGTGCAGCGGCAACCTGCCACCCGTCCGAGAAACGATCGACACCGATCGAGGGGCGGTCAGCTTCTCCACGTACACGGCATCCCAGCGATCGCGCACCGCGAGGTGCACGTTTTCCCGCGTCGTCTCGCACAGCTCCTGCATGAACGGCAGCGCGGCGTCGCGCAGGCTCGTGTTCAGCGGCGCGAGCATCCCGATCTCCCACAGCCGCAGGCCGATCGCGTAGCGCCCGTCGGCGTCGCGCTGCAGCGCGCCCCAAAGCTCCAGCTCACCGACCAGCCGGTGCGCCGTGGCCAGCGGGATTCCCGCGCGCCGCGCGATCGCGGTCAGCGTCAGCCGGCTGTGCTCGAGGTCGAACGCGGTCAGCACGCTCAACGCGCGAGCCGTCACCGACCGCCCGGCATCCCGGCTGTTGCCCGCCATCGAACCTCCCGCGGCGAAACCACCGGACGGCGTCACCCGATCAACTCCGCCCGCGCAAGGTCCAGCCCAGCACAGTCCCCGCCCCCGGCCAAGACCCGGATTCCGACGCGGGCACCGGGTTTCCCGGCGAGTTCACGGCCGGACGGCGAGATGCCCGGTGAGCAACCGGTCGAAGTCCGCGGCGCGTTCGACGTTGGCGAGGTGCGCGGCGTGCGGCAGTACTTCCAGGCGGGCGTTGTCGCCGATGCCGTCCGCGATCGCGGCGCCGTGCTCCGACGGCGTCGCCGGATCGTCCGCGCCGGAGATCACCAGCGTCGGCGCGCTGATCGCGGGCAGGTCCGCGCGCAGGTCGGCGTGCGCGATCACCTCGCAGCACAGCGCGTACGCCTCGTCGTCGGTGCCCGCGATCATCGCCGCGTAATCGGCGGTCTCCACGCTGTGGTGCTCGCGGAAGTACGGCGTGAACCAGCGCTCGATGGTCGGCGAGACCAGCTCGTTGGTGCCGTGCTCGCGCGCCGCACGCGCGCGGTCCAGCTCGGTCTCCCGCCCGTCCAGCCAGGCCGACGTGCAGCACACCGTCAGCGTGTCGATCCGGTCCGGGGCGTGCGCGGCCAGCCACAACCCGATCATGCCGCCGAGCGAGGAACCCGCGAACGACGCGGACCGGATTTCCAGGTGGTCCAGCAGCACGAGCACGTCCTCGGCCAAGTCCTCCAGCAGGTAGGGGCCGGGCGGCGCCTGCGAAAAGCCGTGACCGCGCTGGTCGTAGCGCACCACGCGGTGGTGCTCGGTGAGGGCGGGGAGTTGCGATCCCCACATCTCGCGGGTGCCTCCCAGCGCGTTCGACAGGACCAGCGCGGGACCGTCCGCCGGGCCTTCGACCTCGGCGTGCAGACCCAGTTCTTCCCAACTGCGCAAACCGGCTCCTTTCTCCGTCGTCGACGGCTTACCCGCGGCCGGGCCGGTCATGCCCGCGGGCACTATCCGAAACTGTTCAGTTCACTCGACCGATACCTGTGGAGGTGCGGGTCGCGCCGTTAGCGTGTCCGAACCGGACCGCGGCGTGGGGAGGCGCTATGCGCGAAACGGTGTATTGGCTGGTCGGACCGGGTGCGCGAGTGCGCCACGCGGTGGAGTTCGCACCCGGGACGTTCCCCGGCGGCCAGTTGCTGCCGACCGTCTGCAACCGCTGGATCAAGATCCCGTTCGCGGGCGGCGGACACGCCGAGTCGATCATCCAGCGTTGTCCGGAGTGCACGTCGGCGGTCCGGCCGCACCAACCGTGCGAAGTCACCTGGAACGCTTGAGTCAGCTCCCGATTCCCAGCAACTCCCGCATTTCGGCGTACTTGCGGGCCAGCCGCCCCGCGGTCGCCGCATCCAGTTCGGCGAGCCGCTGCGGGTCGGCGTTGTGCGCGAGATCTGATCGCTTGACCAGCAGTGCGCCGGGAGTCGCCAGGATCCGCCGGGCGTATTCGGCTTGATCCTCCCCATCGCGCCTGGTCAAGGCGAGCACGATGCTCCTGGTGCGCTCCGACAGGTCCGCGCGTGCGAGCCATTCCGGGCTGACCGCGCCGTCCTCGACCGCGTCGTGCAGCCAGGCGGCAGCGATCTGGCAGTCGTCGCCGCCGGCGGAGATGACCCCCGCCGCGACCGCCGCCAGGTGCTCCGCGTACGGCCGACCGGCCTTGTCCACTTGGCCGGCGTGCGCTTTCCGGGCCACCTCTTCGACTTCGACCAAACCCAGCACAACGCCACCTTCTACCCGCACCGCGACCATGACCTTCCCCACTCGTCCAAAGCTGAGGAAAGTCTCACCCCCGAAAACCCCACCAGAGCACCCCCACCGACCGCCGAAGGCCGGTCCCCCAGGACCGCCGAAGGCTGGTCCCCCACCCAGACCGGGAACCGTCCCAATCGCAAGGAGCCCGCGAAACGCGCCCAGCCGCACCGCAGGGGGCTTGGGGGACTCGGTCCCCCAACCAATACGACGAGAAAAGACCCCCGGCGCAGCAGCCGAGGGCCTTTTCGAGTGGGCGAGGAGGGAGTTGAACCCTCACGTCCTTCCGGACACACGGACCTGAACCGTGCGCGTCTGCCATTCCGCCACTCGCCCGTGGCTCGGTCCGAAGCTTATCTTGCCCGCTCCGGCCGTTCGCACCGGGGGGTCCGCTGCACCTGGTTGGTACCGGCCCGCCGTCGTGCTGGCGAGAAGAACATTAGCACCACGCGGCAAACGACTTTCGGCAGGGGGTCGACGAGTTGGGAACTGGGCGGTGTCCCGCCCCGTTGACCCAGATACGATGGTCGTCGGAGTCGTACGTGTGGAGGGGATTGTCGTGGGCCTCGTGCAGCGCTTCGAGCGCAGGCTCGAAGGCATGGTCGGCAATGGCTTCGCGCGTGTGTTCGGCGGGAAGGTCGTCCCGCAAGAGGTCGCGCAGGACTTGCAGCGGGAAGCCGACATGCAGTTGCGCGAGCTCGCGGGTGGCAGGCTGCTGGCGTGCAACCACTACGCCGTGCTGCTGAGCCCGTCGGATCACGAGCGGCTCGCCGGTGATGAGGACCGGGTTATCGACCTCCTCACCGACTGCGTTCAGGAGCACCTCACAGAGCAGGGGTGGGACACATATGGTGACGTCGTAGTCTCCCTGGAGCGCTCTGAGACGCTGCACACGGGACAGTTTCGTATCAAGTCGTCCGTCGACCCCGATGTAAAACGTCGGACGGCCACCCCTCGTACCGCAGGAGACCGACCCATGAGCCAGCCACCAGGCCACTATCCCCAGGGAGATCCGTACGGCCAGCAGGGTCAGTACGGCTACGACCAGGGCTACGGGCAGAACCAGTACGGCCAGGACCCCAACTACGGCTACGGCCAGCAGCCCGGCTACGGGCAGCAGCCGCCGGGCTACGAGCAGGCCCCCGGGTACGCCCAGCCGCCGCAGCCGGGTTACGACCCCTACGGCCAGCAGCCCGGCTACGGCCAGCAGCCCGGTTACGACCAGGGTTACGGGTACGGCCAGCCGCCGCAGCCCGGCTACGACCCCTACGGCCAGCCGCCGCAGCCGGGTTACGGCCAGCCGCCGCAGCCGGGCGGGGGCTACCCGCCGAGCACTCCTGGCGGTTTCCCGCAGCAGCCGGGCTACGACCAGGGCTACGGGCAGGGTTACGCGCAGCCGCCGCAGGGCTACGACCCCGGCTACGGCCAGCAGCCCGGTTATGACCAGGGCTTCGGCCAGCCGCCGCAGCCGGGCTACGACCAGGGCTTCGGCCAGCCGCAGCCCGGTTTCGACCAGGGCTTCGGCCAGCCCGGTGGCTACCCGCCGAACGCTCCGGGGTATCCGGACCAGCGCCAGCTGACCGCTACGCTGCAACTCGACGACGGGTCGAACCGCTCGTACACGCTGCAGCACGGCTCCAACGTGATCGGCCGCGGCCAGGAGGGGCAGTTCCGGCTGCCCGACACCGGCGTCTCGCGCAAGCACATCGAGATCACCTGGGACGGCATGTCGGCGATGCTGGCGGACCTCGGTTCCACGAACGGCACCACGGTGAACGGCACGCCGGTGCAGACTTGGCAGCTGGCGGACGGGGACGTGGTCCGCGTCGGCCACTCGTCCCTGGTGTTCCGCAGCCAGGGCTGACCGGTTCCCGGTCGCCTGGCTCCGACGACGGAGTAGGAGCGTTCACAACAAGTGCCAGAGCTGGTTATTCAGCTGACCAGAGCAGGGTTCCTCGCCCTGCTCTGGTTGTTCGTGCTGGCCGCGCTTCGCGTGGTTCGTTCCGATCTGTACTCCGCCTCCGGCATGCGGGTGTCGATGCCGGGGGCGGGCAAGACGTCGAGCAAGCAGGCCCGCGGCAGGAGCAAGGCGCCACGGCAGATGGTCGTGACGCACGGCCCGCTGGCGGGCACGCGCATCTCGCTCGAAGGGCGGCCGATCATGATCGGCCGAGCCGACGACTCCACGTTGGTGCTGGACGACGACTACGCGTCGACCCGGCACGCGAGGTTGTCGCTGCGCGGCAACGACTGGTACGTGGAAGATCTAGGCTCTACTAACGGCACATACCTCGATCGGGCGAAGGTCACGGGAGCTTCCAAGGTCCCGCTCGGCGTTCCGATCAAAATCGGCAAGACGGTGATCGAGCTGCGCTCATGACCCTCGTCCTTCACTACGCAGCCCGCAGCGACCGCGGCCTGGTTCGTTCCAACAACCAGGACTCGGTCTATGCCGGCCCACGACTCCTCGCCCTCGCGGACGGCATGGGTGGCCATGCCGCCGGTGAGGTCGCCAGCAAGGTCGTCATCGCGGCGCTGGCGCCGCTGGACGACGACGAACCCGGCGACGACCTGCTCGGGCACCTGCGGCAGGCAGTGCTGTCCGGCAATGGTGCGATCTCCGAGCTGGTCTCGCACGATCCCGACCTGGACGGGATGGGGACCACGCTGACCGCGGTGCTGTTCGCGGGCAGCAAGCTGGGGCTGGTGCACATCGGCGACTCCCGCGCCTACCTGGTGCGCGACGGCGAGCTTTCCCAGATAACCCACGACGACACCTTCGTGCAGTCGCTGATCGACGAAGGCCGGATCACCGAAGAGGAGGCCGCCAACCACCCGCAGCGCTCGCTGCTGCTGAAGGCGTTGACCGGCCACGAGGTGGAGCCGAGCCTGGCGGTGCGCGAGGCCCGTGCGGGCGACCGCTACCTGCTGTGCTCGGACGGCCTCACCAGCCCGGTCAGCGAGGAGACGATGGCCGAGGCGCTGCGGATCGCCGACCCGCAGGCGTGCGCAGATCGGATGATCGAGCTCGCGCTGCGCGGCGGCGGCCCGGACAACGTCACGGTGATCGTCGCCGACGTGGTGGACGTCGAATTCGGCGAGGACGCCCCGATCGTCGGGGGCGCCGCGGGAGTCGGAGAGGAGGATCCGCAGCCGGACTCTTCGGCCGCCCGCGCCAGCGCGGCGACGCTGCCGAAGCAGCCGCAGCAGCGGTACGACACATCCCCCCCTCCTGACCAACGCACGCACCGGCGAGGCCGGCTGCGTGCGCTGCTCGTGACCTGCGGAGTGCTGGCGGTGCTGGTCATCGCGGCCTTGGTGGGGCGCTGGTGGGTGCTCAACCAGTACTACATCGGCGTCAACCAGGCCGACGACGTGGTGATCTTCCAGGGCTTGCAGGGAAGTGCGCTGGGCGTGTCGCTGCGCTGGCAGGTGGAGGACTCCTGCCCGCAGGGCTCGGCGGCCGACTGCAAGCCGATCGGCATCAACGACCTGCAGGAGGCGCGCCGGACCGACGTGCGCAGCGGGATCACTGATGTGAACGGGCTGGAAGCGGCTCGCGAGTCGATGCGGCGGCTGCGGATGAATTCGCTGCTGCCGCAGTGCGAGGAGCCGAAGCCGGAACCGCCGCAGCAGCCCACTCCCCCACCGGCGGACAACCCCGCGCCCGGGAGCACGCCTCCGGGCGCCCCGGCGACGTCCACCGCACCGGGCCAGCCGCCGTCACCGCCGAGCCCGCCGCCGTCGCCGACCGACACCCCGCTGGTCTCGGTGCAGCAGACTCCCGGTGTCACCTGCCGGACGGTGAGCTGATGGCACAGCCGGAAGCCGCCTCCGAGACCCACGGGTCGGCTCCGGCTCCGCGGGGCAACACCCGCCGGGGCACCGAGCTGACCATGCTCGTGTTCTCCGCGGCGATCGTCACGGTCGCGATCATGCTGGTGGAGATCAGCCAGGAGAACACGGTCACGCGCCAGCTGTTCTACTACGGCGCGGCGTACCTGGCCCTGTTCGGCGGCGCGCACCTCGCGGTGCGCAAGTGGGCGCCGTACGCGGATCCGCTGATCCTGCCGCTGGTGGCGCTGCTGAACGGGCTCGGGATCGTGATGATCCACCGGATCGACATCGCATCGGGCAGCAGCTACACGATCCGGCAGATCGTGTGGCTCACGTTGAGCCTGGTGCTGTTCCTGCTGGTGCTGATCTTCGTCAAGGATCACCGGCTGCTGGCGAAGTACAGCTTCACCTGCGGGTTCGTCGGTCTGGCGCTGCTGGCGCTGCCCGGCGTGCTGCCGAGCGCGATCTCCGAGGCCAACGGCGCGAAGCTGTGGATCAAGATCGGTCCGCTGGGCGTGCAGCCCAGCGAGTTCGCCAAGATCCTGCTGATGGTCTTCTTCGCGTCGTTCCTGGTGTCCAAGCGCGACCTGTTCACCACGGCCGGCCGCAAGTTCCTGAACGTGGAGCTGCCGCGACCGCGCGACCTGATGCCGATCCTGGTGGCCTGGGCGGCCGCGATCGGCATCGGTGTGCTGGAGAAGGACCTGGGCACGTCGCTGCTGTTCTTCGGCATCGTGCTGGTGATGATCTACATCGCCACCGAGCGCGCGATCTGGGTGGTGCTGGGCCTGTCGCTGTTCGCGGGGGGTGCCTTCCTCGCGTTCCAGCTGGTCGGCCGCGTGCAGGACCGGGTCAACGGCTGGCTGAATCCGCTCAGCGAGGACGACACCGTCTACCAGCTCCGGGAAGCGCTGTTCGGCCTCGGTTACGGCGGCATCGGCGGGACCGGCCTGGGCAACGGAAGCCCCGAGCGGGTGCCGTTCTCGTTCAGCGACTTCATCGTCACGTCGCTGGGTGAAGAGCTCGGGCTGGTCGGCCTGATGGCGATCTTCATGATGTACCTGATGCTGATGATGCGCGGTCTGCGCAGCGCATTGGCGG
This sequence comes from Saccharopolyspora sp. SCSIO 74807, assembly GCF_037023755.1. Taxonomy (NCBI): domain Bacteria; kingdom Bacillati; phylum Actinomycetota; class Actinomycetes; order Pseudonocardiales; family Pseudonocardiaceae; genus Saccharopolyspora; species Saccharopolyspora sp. SCSIO 74807. Next base: position 1,686,144 of record NZ_CP146100.1, read on the forward strand.
TGCGCGACTCTTTCGGCAAGCTGTTCGGCGGCGGGCTGTCGTTCGTGCTCGCCCTGCAGTTGTTCGTGGTGGCCGGTGGTGTCACCGGGTTGATCCCGCTGACCGGCCTTACTGCGCCGTTCCTGGCGTACGGCGGTTCCTCGCTGCTGGCGAACTACATCCTGATCGCGTTCCTGCTGCGCATCTCGGACGCGGCGCGCCGACCGCAGACTCCGGCCAAGCCGAAGCAGCAGCAGGCGCCGATCGCCGAAGCACATACCGAGCTGGTGGAGCGTCCGCGATGAACAAGCCGTTGCGCCGGGTGGCGATGGCCATGATGGCGATGGTGCTGCTGCTGATGGGCAACGTCACCTACGTGCAGGTGATCCAGGCCGGTGAGCTGCGGGACCACCCGCAGAACCGCCGGACGATCTACGACGAGTACTCCCACCAGCGCGGGCAGATCATCGCGGGCGGGCAGTCCGTGGCCAACTCGGTGGAGACCCCGGACGAGCTGAAGTACCTGCGCACCTACCCGAAGGGGCCGGCGTACGCGCCGGTGACCGGGTTCTACTCCGCCTCCCACGGCTCCAACGGCATCGAACGGGCCAAGGACAAGATCCTCAACGGCTCGGACGACAGCATGGCCTTGGGGCGGCTCTCGGACATGATCACCGGTCGCGACCCCGCGGGCGGGGACGTGGAGCTGACCATCGACTCGGCCATGCAGGAGACCGCCTACCAGCAGCTCACCAGCAAGGGCTACCAAGGCTCGGTGGTGGCGCTGAACCCGAAGAGCGGCGAAATCCTGAGCATGGCCAACGCGCCCTCCTACGACCCGAACCCGCTGGCTTCGCACAACCGCAACGTCGCCGCGAAGCACTGGAAGGCGCAGGAGAACGCCGAGGGCTCGCCGATGAGCAACCGCTCGGTCTCCGAGATCTACCCGCCCGGTTCGACCTTCAAGCTGATCACCACGGCGGCCGCGCTGGACAGCGGCTACCAGCCGAACAGCCCGGTCACCCGCGACTCGTCGATCACGCTGCCGAACACGAACACGCAGCTGCCGAACTACGGCGGCAACACCTGCAAGGGCGGGACGCTGACCGAGGCGCTGGCGCACTCGTGCAACACCGCGTTCGCCGAGGTCGCGGGCAAGGTCGGCGCCGACAAGCTGCGCGAAACCGCAGGCAAGTTCGGGTTCGGCAAGGACCTGCAGATCCCGATGGAGGTCGCCAAGTCCGACCTCGGCCCGATGTCCGATCCCGCCTCGCTGTACCAGAGCGGCATCGGCCAGCGCGACGTGCGCGTCACCCCGATGCAGAACGCGATGATGGCCGCCGCGATCGCCAACGACGGCAAGCTGATGAAGCCGCAGCTGGTCAAGAGCACCCGGGCGCCGGACATGGAGGTCATGGACCAGCTGCAGCCGGAGCAGATGAGCCAGGCCGTGTCCGCGAACGCCGCTCGGCAGATCAAGGACATGATGCTGCAGTCGGAGAAGTACACGAAGGGCTCCGGCAAGATCTCCGGCGTCGACATCGCCTCCAAGACCGGCACCGCCCAGCACGGCGACGAGGGCGACAAGCCGCACGGCTGGTACGTGGCGTTCGCGCCCGCTGAGGACCCGCAGATCGCGGTCGCGGTCATCGTCGAGAACGGTGGCGACGAGGGCGCCGAGGCGACCGGTGGTTCGATCGCCGCCCCGATCGGCCGCGAGGTGATCCGCGCGGGCTTGCAGGGAGGTGGCTGATCAGTGCTGACCTCCGGCCAGTTGCTCGCCGAGCGGTACCGCTTGGGCCTGCGGATCGCCGTGGGTGGAATGGGCGAGGTGTGGGAAGCCGTCGACGTCCGGTTGGACCGCACGGTCGCGATCAAGGTGCTCAAGCCGGAGTTGTGCGGGGATGCCGAGTTCCTGCACCGCTTCCGCACCGAAGCGCGCACCACCGCCTCCCTGAACCACCCGGGGATCGCCGCCGTGCACGACTACGGCGAAACCGCGGCGATCCCGGACGGGCCGGAGGACACCGCCTACCTGGTGATGGAACTGGTCGAGGGCGAGCCGCTGGCGGCGGTGCTGGCCCGCGAGGGCCGGATCGCCCCGGAGCACGTCGTGGACATGCTGGAACAGGCGGGCAACGCCTTGCAGGCCGCGCACGAGCGTGGCCTGGTGCACCGCGACGTGAAGCCCGGCAACATCCTGATCACCCCGACCGGCACGGTGAAGCTCACCGACTTCGGCATCGCGAAGGCGGCGGATGCCGCGCCGGTCACGCGTTCGGGAATGGTCATGGGAACTGCGCACTACATCGCCCCGGAGCAGGCGCTGGGCGGTGACGCGACCCCCTCCAGCGACGTGTATTCGCTGGCGGTGGTCGGCTACGAGTGCTTGAAGGGGTATCGCCCGTTCCTGTCGGACAACGCGGTCACGGTCGCGATGATGCACATCCGCGAGCTACCGCCGCCGTTGCCGCCGGACGTGCCGCCGGGGGTGCGGGCGTTGCTCGAAGCGACGCTGGTGAAGGACCCCCGGCGCCGCTACGGCGGGGGCGGCGAGTTCGCCGCCGCGGTGGCCGCGGTACGGGCCGGATTACCGCTACCGACGCCTGCGGCGCTGGGCATCCCGCCGCAGCAACCACCACCGAGGAACGTGGGGGCACCCTCCGGAGGCGTGCCCCCGCTGCATGTCGGGCAGCCCGCACTTCCCGGCGGACAGCTCGGCGGCACGTATCCCCCGGGGTCGGTGCAGCTGCCAGCGGCCGCCCAGCAGTCCGGGCCCCCGACTTCGGGAATCCCGGTGCAGGCTTCCGCGCAGCGCCGTTCCCGGGCCGCGCTGTGGGTGGTGCTCGCGCTGCTCGGCGTGATCGTCGTCGTGCTGATCGGCTGGCTGAGCTGGTTGCTCATGCCCGGCACGATGGCCGTCGCCGCCGGCTCGCCGCTGCTCGGTGCGATGGGGTGGCGGCGTCGAATCGAGACCGTGCGCACCGGCGCAACTCCGAAGGCGGTACCGGGAACCGCGGCAGTCGGCTCTGCAACGATGGGGGCCACTCGCGTGGACCCGCGTCGGTGCGCCGACGAGCTGAGGCTCCTGGATTCTTCGGGATGGATCAGACAGACTGCGCTACGGCATTCCGGTCGTGACCACGCGCGCCGTGCGGGCGCCGGGAGCCGGTCACCGGAGCCTTCGCGGCCGGCGTTCGGAATCGTTCCCGCCGTCGGACCGACCAGGACGGGAACAGCCGGAACGGGGACACACCACGCAGGTCGGCGCCACCATCCGGCGGCGATCGGCAGCGGACTGCGGGTCGGCATGATGGGACGATCATTGACAAGGATCGGGACGACGCATCGATGAGCTCACCGCGACTTCTCTCCAACCGCTACGAACTCGGGGACAACCTCGGGTACGGCGGTATGTCGGAGGTCCACCGCGGCCGGGACATCCGGCTGGGGCGCGACGTGGCGGTCAAGGTATTGCGCGCCGACCTGGCCCGCGATCCCACGTTCCAGCTGCGCTTCCGCCGGGAAGCGCAGAACGCCGCGGCGCTGAACCACCCGGCGATCGTCGCCGTCTACGACACCGGTGAGACGGAGTCGGAGAACGGGCCGCTGCCGTACATCGTCATGGAGTACGTGGACGGCCGGACGCTGCGCGACATCGTCAAGACCGAGGGCCCGCTGACGCCGCGCCGGGCCATGGAGGTCATGGCGGACGCTTCGGCTGCGCTGGACTTCAGCCACCGGCACGGCATCGTGCACCGCGACGTCAAACCGGCCAACATCATGATCACCCGCTCCGGCGCGGTGAAGGTGATGGACTTCGGCATCGCCCGCGCGCTCGCCGACGGGCAAGCGGCGGTGACGCAGACCGCCGCCGTGATCGGCACGGCGCAATACCTGTCCCCGGAACAGGCGCGCGGCGAGTCGGTGGACGCCCGCTCCGACGTGTACGCATCGGGTTGCGTGCTGTTCGAACTGCTGGCCTCGGAGCCGCCGTTCACCGGTGACTCGCCGGTGGCGGTGGCCTACCAGCACGTGCGGGAGGATCCGCGCAAACCTTCGGACGTCAACCAGACCGTGCCCGCTTCGCTGGACGCGGTGGTGCTCAAGGCGTTGAGCAAGAACCCGGCCAACCGCTACCAGTCGGCCGCCGAGATGCGCGCCGACCTGGTGCGGGTGTTGTCCGGGCAGCGCCCGAAGGCTCCGATGGTCATGTCGGAGGAGGAGCGCACCTCGATGATGGCTCCCCCGCCTGCCAACACCGAGGTGTTCACCCCGGGCAGGCACCGTTCCGGGGACCGTCCCACCGGCACGACCGCGGTCGTCGACGACGACCCGCCGCAGGGCAGGGGCCGCCGGAACTGGCTGATCGCGTTGGTGACGCTCGCCTGCGTGGCGGTGTTCGCGCTGGTCGCTTGGCTGGCGACCGGGATCTTCGGCGGGCCGGAGCAACCGAAGCAGGTCGCGGTGCCACCGGTGCAGGGCATGACGATGGCCGCAGCGCGCGAGCAGCTCAACTCGCAGGGCTGGCACTTCGACACGTCCCCTTGCTTCTCGCCCGCGGACCAGGTCGGTCACGTCATGAAGCAGGACCCGCCGCCGGGCGCGATGGTGCTCAAGAGCCAGACGCGGATCAACCTCTGCGAGGGCAAGGGCCCCGAGATGGTCCAGGTGCCGGACATCTACGGCAAGGGCAAGAACGAGGCAGCCCAGCTGCTGGCCCAGGCCGGGCTGAGCATCGGCCTGGACGACAAGGAGACCCCGGTCGAGGACTCCAGCCTGGTCGGCCGGATCGTGGAGTGGGACAACAAGGGCAGTTCCGTGGCCAAGGGCACCACGATCAACGTGACGATCGGTGCCGAGATCCCGAAGACGCTGCTGCCCACCGTGGTCGGCCTGCCCTACGAGCAGGCGAAGGCGACGTTGGAGAGCGCGGGCTTCAAGGTCAAGCGCCAGGAGCGCGACTCCGAGCAGCCCGGCAACCAGGTGATCGACCAGAACCCGAGCGGCAGCACGCAGGTCAAGCGCAACGCCGAGGTCACCCTGGTCGTCTCGAACAGCGCCCAGTTGACCATGCCATCGTTGACCGGCAAGTCGAAGGAAGAGGCGGAAGCCGAGCTCAAGAAGCTCGGCTGGAACGGCTCGATCAACGAGCAGAAGACGCCGACCAATGACACGAGCATGGACGACAAGGTGCTCGGCAGTTCACCGTCGGCCGGTCAGAAGATCAGCAAGAACCAGTCGGTGACGTTGCAGATCGGCGAGTACGACCTCAGCCCGAGCGGCAGCAATCCGCCGACCACGGGTGGGCTGCTCCCGCCGTTCGACTGATCGAAAACTTCAAGGCGCCGCCGCGCAGGGTCGCGGCGGCGCCTTTTTGCGTGCCTAGTGCGCTCGGCCGGGCCGCGTGCTGCGCGGCCGGCGATCCGGCGGTTTCACGTGGAACCGCCTTCGCCCCAGCGCAGGGACTCGCGAATGATCAAGCTCAGCGGTGCGCCGCGGCGGCGAGTGCGCGCATCTCGCCTTCCAGCTCGTCCACCAGCTCCGCCGGAACCGGGTGCCCGGCCGCGGCCATCCAGTTCGCCAGCATCCGGTGCCCGCCGTCGGTGAGCACCGACTCGGGGTGGAACTGCACGCCTTCGAGCGGCAGCTCGGGGTGCCGCATCCCCATCACGATGCCGTCGGCGGTGCGCGCGGTGACTTCGAACTCCGCGGGCACGGTCGTCGCGCGCACGATCAGCGAGTGATAACGGGTGGCGACGAACGGCTGCGGCAATCCGGCGAACACGCCCGCTGCGGAGTGTTCGATCATCGAGGTCTTGCCGTGCAGCAGCACCGGCGCCCGCTCGACCACGCCGCCCCAAGCCGCGCCGATCGCCTGATGCCCGAGGCACACACCGAACAGCGGTCGCCGGTCGCGGGCGCAGCGCTGCACCAGCTCCACCGACCGGCCCGCGCGGTCCGGCGTGCCGGGGCCGGGGCTGAGCAGGATGCCGTCGGCGGCTTCGACGTCGGCATCGGTGACCGCGTCGTTGCGCCGCACCACGCACTCCGCGCCCAACTGGGCGAGGTACTGGACGAGGTTGTAGACGAAGCTGTCGTAGTTGTCGACGACTAGTACGCGCACGTGGCCACCATACCGGCGGCGTCCACGGATTTCGGCGGGCTCAGACCGTGGTCACATCGCTGAACGGGAGCTTCGGTTCCAGCCACGGGAACACGACGAACAGCAGCAGTGCGATGACCGCGAGCACCAGCAGGACCGCCTCCGCGATCTTGACCCCGAGCGGTCCCGGCAGCTGCCGCCAGACCCAGGCGTACATCAGGACTCCTCCAACTCGGGCGGGCGCAGTTCCGGCTGCGCCGGTTCCTTCGGGTACTGCTTGACCAGCACGCCGTGGACGATCAACCGCTGCGCCGCGGAGAACCGCGGATGACAGGTGGTCAGCGTGATCATCCGGGTTTGCTGGGAGCGCGGCAGCAGCTCACGCGGTTTCCCGGGGACCGGGTAGATCACCTCGCCCTGGTCCGGGCGCACGATGTCTCGGCCGGCCACTCCGGCATAGGGTCCGCCGATCGGCGCGACGCCTCCGCACCGCGAATCGTGCGCAGGGTTCCAGCCGGCGGCTTCGCCCTGCATCGGCAGCACGCGGTAGATGTACCAGTCGGTTGCGGTCTCGGTGACCACGGCATCGCACGAGCGCAGCTGGTCGAGGTCGCCGAACGGCGCACCGCGCCCGATCCGGTGCCCGGCCACGGCGAAATTGCCCTGCTCTCCGGGCAGCGCGGTGCCGGTGTAGTGCCCGGGGCCGTTCGCCAGCGTCCGGGTATCGGTCCCCTCCAGCACGGTGTAGCGGAAGTCGTGCCCCAGCGCGGGGATGTAGAGCTCGGCGAACCCGTCGCCGTCCACCACGGCAGGCTGCTGCGCCGGCCCGTGCTGCCACCGCTCGCGGAGCCGCTTGCCCGCCTCGGCCTGGCGGTGAGCGCTGAACCAGTCCGTTACGTACACCTCGTAGAACACGAACAGCAGCAGCACCAGACCGAAGGTGATCAGCACCTCTCCGCATCCTCGGACGACCTTGCCGACCCGCTCGGGCCGCCGATCGGGCGGCGGGGACTCTGCGACCTCGGAGGTTGACACGGTCTCCTCTCGACACGACCTGATCAGCACCGGCGAAGGGGTGTTCGGTCGGATGCGCAATTGCGTTAACGTGTAGATGGACAACGAGCAGCGCCGTTCGCGGTTCCGCCCCGCCCGGTTCGCCGGGAATCGCGGTCGGGACCAGCACGGCCGATCGCGCGAGCGGCCATCGGGCGTTTCCGCGGCGCTGTCAGCAGACCCCGCGCAGGCGCGAGCGCCGCCGACCCGCACGACGAGGACAACATGCCTAAGTCGAAGGTCCGCAAGAAGGACTCGTACACCCCGGCGGCCGATCGGCGCACGCCGGTGCAGGCGAAGTCGGTCGGCCCGTCCCACCCGATCTACCTGGTCGTCATGTTCGGGATGATGTTGATCGGCTTGCTGTGGCTGGTCGTCAACTACCTCGCCGGTCCGCAGATCCCGTTCATGCGGGAGCTGGAGGCGTGGAACTTCGCGGTCGGCTTCGCCTTCATCATCGTCGGCTTGCTGATGACGATGAAGTGGCGCTGACCCGCACCGGAACCGCTCCGTCTCGCGCGGCGGCACTGCGCGAAGCTGCAGGCAGCGGCGTCGGCCGCAGGTGCGGCCGCGGAATCACACGCGTGTAAGTCATCCCCACTGTGGACAACCCTTGTGGATAACTCCCCCGGCGCCCGAGTGCGGCAGACTGCGGGGGTGCCTGTGAATTCGTCCCGCGAGTGGTCCACGCCGATCGGTCTCGTCGTTTGCGGCTGGTTGCTGACCGCGGCCGCCGCGTGGTGGTGCTGGCTGACCGAGAGCGCGACGGACCGGCTGTTCGTGGCCGTGCTCGCGCTCGTGCTGGCGACCGCCTCGGCTTACGTGAGCCTGGCGCGGCCGCGCCTGCGGGCCGACGAGTCCGGCATCACGCTGCGCGGGCTCGGCCGGACCCGGCACCACCCGTGGTCGCGGATCCAGGTCCACGTCCGCAGCAGGCAGCGGCTCGGGCGGTCGGCGCGAACCCTGGAGCTGGACGGGGACAACGGGGAGCTGGTCGTGCTCGGCCGCATCGACCTCGGGGAAGATCCGGAGGACGTCGCCGAGGCCATCGAGGGTTTGCGCCGCTGAGGCTCACGCCCCGAAGCAGCGACCGTTGAAGCAGCTGACCGGCCCGAACTGCAGATCCCGCGTGATCAGCAAGGCGATCAACACCAGCAGCAACGCCCCGAGCGCTGCGGATTGCAGCAGCACCCGCCGGTTCCGCGGCGCGTAGACCAGCGCCGCGGTGGAAGCCCCGCCGAGCACCAGACCACCGAGGTGGCCGAGCAGCGAAATCCCCGGGATCGTCACGCTCAACACGATGTTCAGCGCGATCACCACCAGCACCGGCCGCAGGCTCACCTTCAGCCGCAGCGCTGCGAGCGCGATCCCGCCCATCAGGCCGTACACCGCACCGGAAGCGCCGGCGACCGGCGACCCCAGGTCACCGAACAGGAAGACTGCGACGCTGCCACCGAGCAGCGACAGCAGGTACACCGCGGTGAACCGGAGCCGCCCGAGCACGAGCTCGAGGTCGCGGCCGATCACCCACAGCGCGATCATGTTCATCAGCAGGTGGATCGGCCCGAAGTGCAGGAAGCCGGAGCTGATCAGGCGCACCCACTCGCCGCCCGCAACACCGACCGGCCACATCGCGAACGTGTCGAACAGCTGCGAGTCGATGTTGTTCTGGATGCTCTTCGCCTGCACCGCGGTGGCCACGAAGGCCGCCACGTTCAACGCGATCAGCACCGGAACGACGATCGGGCGGCTGGCCAGCCGGGCGCCTGCGACGGTCACCGCCTCGCGACCCCGGCTCCGGCCCTGCGCGACGCAGTCCACGCACTGGTAACCGACCGAAGCCTCTTGGAGGCAGTCCGGACAGGCCGGGCGCTCGCAGCGCACGCAACGCAGTCCGGTCGGCCGGTCCGGGTGCCGCACGCAGGCCGGTTGCTGCGCCGCCTGTTCCGGGCCGGTCGCGGGGCCGGGCGGGGTGCTCACGTCAGGACTCGCCGCGCTCCACGGTGACCTTCTCGATCACGATGTCGCTCATCGGACGGTCCTGCGGGCCGGTGGCGGTGTGCGCGATGGCGTCCACGACCTCGCGGGACTCCTGGTCGGCCACTTCGCCGAAGATCGTGTGCTTGTAGTTCAGGTGCGGCGTGCGCGCCACCGTGATGAAGAACTGCGAGCCGTTCGAGTTCGGGCGGCCCGGGTTGGCCATGCCCAGCATGTACGGCCGGTCGAACTGCAGCTCCGGGTGGAACTCGTCCTCGAAGTCGTAGCCGGGACCACCGCGCCCGGTTCCGGTCGGGTCGCCGGTCTGGATCATGAAACCGTCGATGACCCGGTGGAAGATCACGCCGTCGAAGAACGGCCCGGAACGCTCCCCGCGCGCGTTCGGGTTGCTGTATTCCTTGGTCCCCTCGGCGAGCCCCACGAAGTTGCCCACCGTTTTCGGCGCCTGGTTCGGGAAGAGGTCGACGCGGATGTCGCCCTGCGAAGTGTGCAGGGTCGCGGTCACGGTCTTCCCGACGAGCGATCCGTTGTCTTCAGCCACACGCCCATCCTGCCATCGGAAAGCGCGAACCACGTGGCTGGGTGCAGTATTGGGGGTGATCGTCACGTGCCGGAGCGGCTCCGGCGCGGCAAGGCGACCGGCGAACGCCGGCCAAGGAGGCACACGATGGACGAGGTGGAGGCGATGGCCCGAACTGGTGAGAACGTGGGCAGAGCGGTCGGCACGGGGGTGCGGAGCGCTCGCGAAGGCGCGGTGCGCGCGGGCAAGGCCGGCCGGGCCGCGAGCAAGCAGGCCATTGCCAGGGCCGAGCAGGAACTCGCCGAGCACGGGCTGTCCGCGGAGCAGCTGCCCGAGCTGCTGACCCAGAAGGCCACCGGTCTTTCCAGGGACGATCTGGCCGATCGCGGCCGCAAGGCCCGCAAGCAGTGGGAGAAGGCCCGCAAGGACTGGGAGAAGAAGACCGCCAAGACGCGCAAGCGGCTGGCCAAGAACACCGAGGTGGCGCGCAAGGAGCTCGCCGCCCGGATCGAGCCCGCGCCGAAGTCGCGGCGGAAGTGGCCGTGGGTGCTGCTGGCGCTGGCGGGCCTGGCCGGGATCGCCGTGGTGGCGTTGTCGCGCCGTCCGGAGGAGCTGCCGGTGGCCGATGCCGAGGACTTCCCGACGCACGAGGACGGGCTGTCCCGCAACGGCAGCGGCCCGGTGCGGGACGGCCAGCTCGGCGGACGGTCCGACGCGCTGGGCTCCGACCAGGACCGCTGATGCTCGGTACGAGGCGGGTGCCCGCACGGGCGCCCGCCTCGTGCACGTTCGGCGGCGCAGCCGCACCGGTTCGTTCAACCCGCCACGGGTTCGGCGGTGGTCCGGCGCACCGCCGCGATCCCTATCGCGCCCAGCGCCCCCACCGCGGCGAACGCGTAGAAGCCCCACGGGTAAGCGATGCCTGCGGTGAGCAGTCCGCCGCCGAGCAACGGACCGCAGATCGCGCCGATCCGGCCGACTCCTGCCGCCCAGCCCAGGGCGGTCGCTCGGGTGGAGACCTCGTAGGCCCGTCCGATGTAGGCGTAAACCAGCACTTGGGCGCTGAACACGAAACAGCCCGCGATGAACACCGCCAGGTACACGCCTGCTCCGGGAAGTTTGATGCTCAGCGCGGCGAGGAACACCGCGCCCGCCGCGAACCAGCCGATGGTGACCGGCCGGATTCCCGCCCGGTCGGCGATCCGGCCTGCGATGACGAGCCCGGCGATGGCGCCGGCGTTGAGCGTCAGCAGCAGTCCCAGCGAAGCTCCTAGCGGGTAGCCGGCGGCGCGCATGATCTCCGGCAACCAGGTGTTGAGCCCGTAGACCAGCAGCAGCCCCATGAACGAGGCGACCCAGAAGGCGATCGTGTCGCGCGCGAAGGCTCCTCGCAGCAGCGAGGCGACGTTGGCCAGTCCACCGCGCATTCCGCCGCCGTGGTCCGACGGCAACGATTCCGGCAGGTATCGGAACATCAGCGGCACCAGCACCAGCGCGGGTGCCGCGCCGATCAGGAACATCCACCGCCATCCGAGTAGCGGCAGCACCCCGATGCCGAGCAAGGCGGTGAGCACTGCGCCGACGTGGTAGCCGGTCATCAGCGTGGTGGCGGCGCCGCTGCCGCGTCCGGCGCGGGCGTTTTCGGTGACCAGCGCGATGGCGGTGGGCACGCAGCCGCCGAGCCCGAGGCCGGCGAGGAACCGCAGCAGCCCGAAGATCAGCACCGATGGGGCCGCGGCGCACAGCGCGGTGAACACCGAGAAGCCGATCACCGCGAGCAGCAGCGCTTTGCGCCGCCCGATGATGTCGGTGATCGTGCCGATCGCGAGCGAGCCGATGGTCATGCCGATCAGCCCGGCGGTGGAGACCAGCGAGCCGGAGGCGTGCGTGAGTCCCCATTGCCCTTGGTCGAGCAGGACCGGCAGCACACTGCCGAGCACGACGACGTCGAACCCCTCGAGCAGCACCGCGCTCCAGCACAGCGGCACGACCCAACGGGCGTACCCGGATCTTTCGGCGCTGCGCTGGTTCGGCATCGCTACCCCCGTCGGGTTCGCGCGGCCCGATTGATCACCGCGTCCGTTGCCGAAGCATCGTGCCCCCCAGCAGCCCCCGGACCATCCCCACCATTCCACTCATCGAAAACCCCAGAACAGCAAGTCGACACCACCTGACGAACCCGCCGGACTCACACCGCAGGCCCGCAAAGCCGAACTCACGAATCCAGATCCCCAGCCAACTTCCACCCGATCCGCCCGCCCCCGACGGTCCGGCCGATCCATCCCACCCGCCCGGTCATCCGACCGCCCCAGCGAATCCGGCCAAAGCGGCAAATTCCGACCGAGACCGACACAGGCCAACCCAACGCAACCCACCAACAAGGCCGGGGATGGGGGTCCGGGGGCGCAGCCCTCCGGCCGGGGGCGCGGGGGCTCGGCCCCCCGCACAAACACGACGAAGATCGAAAAAACCCGAAGGCGTGCCCGCCGAGCAGACACGCCCCCGATCGAGTGGAGACGAGGGGAATCGAACCCCTAACCCCCGCCTTGCAAAGGCGGTGCTCTGCCAATTGAGCTACGTCCCCGGTGGTGCCGGTCGCACCTGGCCACGCACGTCCGGCGGCTTTCCGATGTTAGCGAAGGCCCGTCCGCAATGAACAGCGACCACGGCGGGCTCACCGCGCGGGCGAGCGCTCGACGTGGTCGCCGGTTGGTTCCTTACGTGCCGGTGCGCCGCGAGCGGCTCACACCTCGCCGGCGGTGGCCTCGCGCCAGAGGTCGGCCTCGGCCTTGGCGGCGCGGTTGCGGCGGACGACGAACAGCACGGCACCAGCAACGACGGCGAGTGCGAGCAGCTTCTTCATTTCCGGTCGCCTCCTAGCGCACGGCCCGCGACCGCGGGCGAGGGAGATTCCTCAAGGAAAGTGGGCCTAGGAGGACTTGAACCTCCGACCTCTTCGTTATCAGCGAAGCGCTCTAACCGTCTGAGCTATAGGCCCTTGGTGTGCTTCAAAGATTACAGGACGCCGGGCGGCCTTCGTAGCGGGGGGTCCCGGCGGTTCGGCGGGGGTGGCGACCGCGGGCCGCCACCCCCGGCCGGTCACTCCCGCTCGGACAGCGTGACCTCGACGCCACCCGCGAAGTCGGCGGCCACGTTGTAGATGAACGCGCTGACCGTCGCCAGCGCGGTGAACAGCACGATGTTGATCGCCCCGATGATCGAGGCGACGCCGAACACCCGGCCCGCGCTGATCAGTTCGGCTGCCGCGTTCTCCGGCTGGGTGAGCTCGGTGAACGTGCCGTTCAGCGAGTCCCACACGCCCATGCCGTCGAGCACCCCGTAGAGCACGGCGACCGCGATCATCCACACGAAGAACATGGCGACGCTGAGCACCAGCGCCAGCTTCAACACCGACCACGGGTCGAGCCGCTTGATCTGCAGGCTGGCCCGGCGCGGTCCCCTGCTCGGCCTGCGCGCGCTGGCGCTCGCCTGCGCACCGGCTCGCGCGGAGGCGCCGAACGACACCGAAGTGCGCCCGGAACCGTCGAAGCCCTGCCCGGGAATCTCGGTGCGCACGGTTTCCTGCTCGTCGCCGAATTTCGCCTGGGTGGCGGCCGAATCGGAGCCGGTGCCGTCCGCACCATCGCCGGTCGCCGATGCGCGTTGCCACGGCGGCGGGACGTCGGTGCCGTCGAAGGTCTCCCCGTCGCCGCCGGTGGCCGCCGAGTCCGCGGCACCGGACCCGGCACCGTCCTCACCGGTCATGACCGAGGTGTGCGGGGAGTTCTGGCTGCTGTTGCGCTCGGCGTCCGGCTGCTCCGAATGCCCCTCCGGACGCTCCGGCTTGTCGGAAGTGGTCACGAGAGATCCTTCATGATCGTGGTCGGCGTGTCGCTACTTCGTCGGCTCGGGGCCAGGCCCGGCGGCGTCCGGGTCGGCGGCCTCGTCGGCGTTTCGCGCGATGGCCACGACCGAGGTCCCGTCGCCCAGGTTCATCAGACGCACCCCCTTCGTCTGCCTGCCCGCTTTGCGAACCTCCTTGGCGGTCGTCCGGATGACACCGCCGGTGGAGGTGATCGCGTACAGCTCATCGTCCAGGTCGGCGATGAGCGCCGCGACAAGCCTCCCACGTTTGTCGTCGTGCTGAATGGTCAGCACTCCCTTGCCGCCGCGCCCCTGGACCGGGTAGTCGTCGATCGGCGTCCGCTTGGCGTAGCCGCCGTCGGTGGCCACCAGGACGTACCGCCCGGCGCGCACGACACCCATGGCGAGCAGCTCGTCGCCGCGGTTGAACCGCATGCCCAGCACGCCGGAGGTGGCCCGGCCCATCGGGCGCAGCGCCTCGTCGGTGGCGTGGAACCGGATCGACTGGCCCTCCGCGGAGACCAGCAGCAGGTCGTCGTCGGTGGAGCACAGCACCGCCCCGACCAGCTCGTCCTCGTCCTTCAAGTTCACCCCGATGAGGCCGCCCGAGCGGTTCGAGTCGAAGTCGGTCAGCTTCGACTTCTTGACCAGCCCGTTCTTGGTGGCCAGCACCAGGTACGGCGCGGCGGTGTAGTCCTTGATCTGCATGACCTGGGCGATGTGCTCGTCCGGTTGGAAGGCCAGCAGGTTCGCCACGTGCTGCCCGCGCGCGGTGCGGTTGGCCTCCGGCAGGTCGTACGCCTTCGCCCGGTACACCCGCCCCTTGTTGGTGAAGAACAGGATCCAGTCGTGCGTGGAGCACACGAAGAAGTGCGACACGATGTCGTCCTGCTTGAGCTGCGCGCCCTGCACGCCCTTGCCGCCGCGCTTCTGCGCCCGGTACAGGTCGGTGCGGGTGCGCTTCGCGTAGCCGGTGCGGGTGATCGTGACGACGACGTCCTCGTCGGCGATGAGGTCTTCCATGGAGACCTCGCCCTCGTAGGGCACGATCTTGGTGCGGCGGTCGTCGCCGTGCTTGTCGACGATCGCCATCAGCTCGTCGCGCACGATCGCGCGCTGCCGCTCCGGCCGGTCGAGGATGTCCTTGTAGTCCTCGATCTCGCGTTCCAGCTCGGCGAGCTGGTCGACGATCTTCTGCCGTTCCAGCGCGGACAGCCGCCGCAGCTGCATCTCCAGGATCGCGTTGGCCTGCACGTCGTCCACGTCCAGCAGCCCGATCAGGCCGGTGCGCGCCTCGTCCACCGTCGGCGAGCGGCGGATCAGCGCGATCACCTCGTCCAGCGCGTCCAGCGCCTTGACCAGCCCGCGCAGCACGTGGGCCCGTTCTTCGGCCTTGCGTAGCCGGTACCGGGTGCGCCGGACGATGACCTCGAGCTGGTGCTTGACGTAGTAGCGGATCACCTGGTCCAGCCGCAGCGTGCGGGGCACGCCTTCGACCAGCGCGAGCATGTTCACGCCGAAGGTCGTCTGCAGCTGGGTGTGCTTGTAGAGGTTGTTGAGCACCACCTTCGGGATCGCGTCCCGCTTCAAGGTGATGACGATGCGCATCCCGCGCCGGCTGTTGGACTCGTCGGCGATGTCGGAGACGCCGGAGATCTTGCCGTCCCGGTGCATCGTCGCGATGCTCTCGATCAGGTTGTCCGGGTTGACCTGGTACGGCAACTCCGTGACGACCAGCGAGGTCCGCCCCTTGGCGTCCTCCTCCACCGAGACCACCGACCGCATCCGGATGGACCCGCGCCCGGTGCGGTAGGCATCGGCGATCGCGTTGGTGCCCATGATGAGCCCGCGGGTCGGGAAGTCCGGGCCCTTGATCAGCTTGATCAGCTCTTCGAGCAGCGTCTCGTCGTCGACCTCGGGGTTGTCCAGCAGGTACACCACGCCGTCGGCGACTTCCCGCAGGTTGTGCGGCGGGATGTTGGTCGCCATCCCGACCGCGATCCCGTTCCCGCCGTTGACCAGCAGGTTCGGGATGCGCGCCGGCAACACGTCGGGTTCCTGGGTGCGCCCGTCGTAGTTGTCCGAGAAGTCGACGGTGTCCTCTTCGATGTCGGCGAGCATGTGCATCGCCAACGGGTCCAGCCGCGCCTCGGTGTAGCGCATCGCCGCCGCCGGGTCGTTGCCGGGCGAGCCGAAGTTGCCCTGGCCGTCGATGAGCGGGTGCCGCATCGCCCACGGCTGCGCGAGCCGCACCAGCGCGTCGTAGATCGCCGAGTCGCCGTGCGGGTGGTAGTTACCCATCACCTCGCCGACGACGCGGGAGCACTTGACGTAACCCCGGTCCGGGCGGAACCCGGAGTCGTACATCGCGTAGAGCACGCGCCGGTGCACCGGCTTGAGGCCGTCGCGCACGTCGGGCAGCGCCCGGGCGACGATCACGCTCATCGCGTAGTTGATGTAGGAGTTCTGCATCTCCTGCTGGATGTCGACCGGTTCGACCCGGCCGTGTTCCGGCGGCAGGATTTCCGTCACGAGTAGAGATTCCTTTCAGGCAAGGTCAGCGTGTTCCGGCGGCGCCGCGGCGCGGGCCAGGTGTCCCGCGCACCGTCGGCGCAGGTGCCGCGGGCGCGGCGACCCGGCTGGTCGCCACCCGGACGTCGGGTCACACGTCGAGCAGACCGGCGTCCCTGGCGTTGCGCGTGATGTACGAGCGGCGCGCCTCCACGTCCTCGCCCATGAGCACGCTGAACAGTTCGTCGGCGGTGGCGGCGTCGTCCAGCGAGACCTGCATCAGCAGCCTGCTCGACGGGTCCATCGTGGTCTCCCACAGCTCCTGCGGGTTCATCTCGCCGAGACCCTTGTAGCGCTGGATCCCGTCGTCCTTCGGCAGCCGGCGACCGGCCGCCGCACCCGCCTCCAGCAGGCCGTCGCGCTCCCGGTCGGAATAGGCGTACTCCGGCTCCGCGCGCGGCCACTTGATCTTGTAGAGCGGCGGGCGGGCCAGGTACACGTGCCCGTTCTCGATCAGCGGGCGCATGAACCGGAACAGCAGCGTCAGCAGCAGCGTCCGGATGTGCTGGCCGTCCACGTCGGCGTCGGCCATCAGCACGATCTTGTGGTAGCGCAGCTTGGACAGGTCGAACTCGTCGTGGATGCCGGTGCCCAGCGCGGTGATGATGGACTGGACCTCGTTGTTCTTGAGGACCTTGTCGATCCGCGCCTTCTCCACGTTGATGATCTTGCCGCGGATCGGCAGGATCGCCTGGAACCGCGACTCCCGGCCGTCCTTGGCCGAACCGCCCGCCGAGTCGCCCTCCACGACGTAGAGCTCGCACTCGTCCGGAACGTTCGACTGGCAGTCCTTCAGCTTGCCCGGCAGCCCGCCGATGTCCATCGCGCTCTTGCGGCGCACCAGCTCCTTGGCGCGCCGGGCCGCCATCCGGGCCTGCGCCGAACCGACCGCCTTGTTGATGATCGTCTTGGCGTCCGCCGGGTTGCGGTCGAACCAGTCGTTGAGCCACTCGAACGCGGCAGTCTGCACGAACGACTTGACCTCGGTGTTGCCCAGCTTGGTCTTGGTCTGCCCCTCGAACTGCGGCTCGCCGACCTTCACCGACACGATCGCCGCCAGGCCCTCGCGGACGTCGTCGCCGGTGAGGCTGCCGTCCTTGTCCTTGAGCAGCTTCTTCTCCTTCGCGTAGGCGTTGACCACCCTGGTCAGCGCCGCGCGGAAGCCTTCCTCGTGGGTGCCGCCCTCGTGCGTGTTGATCGTGTTCGCGAAGGTGTAAACGGACTGGTTGAACCCGGAGTTCCACTGCATCGCGATCTCCACCTCGAGGCCGTTGCCCGCGGCGTTGAACGCGATGGCCTTCTTGTGGATGGGGTCCTTCGTCGCGTTGATGTGCTTGACGAAGTCCTCCAGACCGCCCGGGTAGTGGAAGGTCCGCTCCTGCGCGCGCGCCGAGCTGCCGTCGGCGTCCTGCCCGGCCTCGTCCTCTTCGGCGGCGCGCTCGTCGCGCAGCACGATGGTCAGGCCCTTGTTCAGGAACGCCATCTCCTGCAGCCGCCGGGAGATGGTCTCCGCGTTGAACCGGGTGGTCTCGAAGACGTTCCCGTCGGCCCAGAACGTGATCGTGGTGCCGGTCTTCTTGGTGACCTCGCCCTGCTGGATCTCGGTGACGGGCTTGGAGTCCTCGTAGCGCTGCCGCCAGACGTGCCCGTCGCGGCAGACCTCCGCCTCCAGCGCGGTGGACAGCGCGTTCACCACGGACACGCCGACGCCGTGCAGACCACCGGAGACCGCGTAGGAGTCGCCGCCGAACTTGCCGCCCGCGTGCAGCACGGTCAGCACGACCTCGAGCGTCGGCTTCTTCTCCACCGGGTGCATGTCCACCGGGATGCCGCGGCCGTCGTCGGTGACACGGACGCCGCCGTCGGCCAGCAGCGTCACCTCGACCTTGCTGGCGTAGCCCGCCATCGCCTCGTCGACCGAGTTGTCCACGACCTCCTGCACCAAGTGGTGCAGGCCGCGTTCACCGGTGGAACCGATGTACATGCCGGGCCGCTTGCGGACGGCCTCCAGGCCCTCAAGAACGGTGATGGACGACGCGCTGTATTCGTTCTTCTTCGCTGCCACGGGCCTCGGTGTCTCCTCGAACCGGCTGTGTGTCGGGTGATCGGGCAGCCCGGAGGCCGCCAGCGGCGGCCGCGCACGGGCGCCGACCGAAGTGGGCACGGCTGCGGGTGGCGTTCCGGCGCACGACCTTGACCGGCGGTTCGACGGCGGCTGGGTGCGCGATGCCGGGAACGCGGCGACTCGCGGATGCCACGCCCACCGCTCCAGTCTACTGGTCGTCCCGGACAGAAGTGCGGCAAGGACACCCCTGAATTCCTCACAGAGCCGATAACTCGGATCAGGACACCATCCGAGACCCGCGAGCGGGTCCGCGAGCTTCCTGCGCGGACTCGCGCGAGCGTCGGCTCAGCCGTAGGTGTCCCGGGGTCCGCGGCCCGGGACGTGCCGCGGACCGTGCCGCCAGCTCGGCGCGGCCGGGCCCTGCACCTTGATCCGCCGGACCACGCCGTCGCCCACGCCATCTGCGATCCGCTTGATGATCTGGCGCTGCAGCAGGCGCAGCTGAGTGGCCCAGGCGGTCGACTCGGCCTGCACGGTCAGCTCCGCATTGCTCAGCGCGACCGGTTTGGTGTGCTCGGCGATGTCCCCGCCGACCAGGCTGGTCCAGCGGGCGAAGACCTGACCGCCGGAGAGCCGGTCGGTCCAGCCGTGGTCGGTGGCCAGCCTGGAGGCCAGCCTGCCCAGCGGCTGCGGATCGCGATCGTCGGCGCCCGGACCGGACCAGCCGCGGCGCCTGCGCCGACCGGCCGGAGACTTGCCCCGCTTGGGCCGGCGGCGGTTGCCCTGGGACTGCTCCTTGGCCGCCTGCAGCGCGGCTCGCGCGAGGTCGGATCCGTGCAGCTCGGCTCCGTCGGAACCGGCCGCGGACGCGCTGTGCTCGCCCGATGTCACCGAGTTCTCCACACCATCCACAGCGTTATCCCCAGTTGTGGGTAACTGTGGAGACGAGTCCTGCACAGTGCGTGTCGATCCTTGCGGAGCGTGCCCGGACCGTTCATCCGACACGGCTGACCTCCCCATCGCGGACCTCGAAGCGGGTGCCCGCTAGTTCCTCCGGCACGTCTTCCGGCACCGCGGCGGTCACCAGCACCTGCTCGGCACCGGCGACCAGCTCCGCCAGCCGGGACCGCCGCCTGCGGTCCAGCTCCGCGAACACGTCGTCGAGGATCAAGACCGGTTCCGCGCCATCCTCGGCGAGCAGGTGGTACGAGGCCAGCCGCAACGCCAGCACGAACGACCACGATTCACCGTGGCTCGCGTAACCCTTCGCGGGCAGCTCGCCCAGCACCAGCTCGAGGTCGTCCCGGTGCGGCCCGATCAGGGAAACCCCGCGCTCCAGCTCCTGACCGCGCACCTGCTCCAACTCGGCGAGCAGCACCTGCTCCAGCTCCGCGGGATCCGCGCGCCGCCCCATCGGCACCCCGAAGCCCTCCGGCAACGAGTCGCCGAGGCTGCTGCGATACCGCACGTCGGCGACCCGGCCCGCGGGCGCGCTGTCCCCACCGGTCGCCGCGACGCTGGCGTAAGCGCTGGTCACGTGCGGTGCGAGGTCGGCGACCAGGTCCAGCCGCCCGGCCAGCAGGTCCGCACCGTGCCGCGCCAGGTGCCCGTCCCAGACCTCCAGGGTCCGCAAATCCGCGGCGGGACCGCCCTTGCGCGCCGCGCCCGCCGACTTCAGCAGCGCGCTGCGCTGGCGCAACACCCGCTCGTAGTCCGAGCGCACCCCGGCATAGCGGGGTGCCCGGGACACCAGCAGGTCATCCAGGAACCGGCGCCGCTCCCCCGGATCCCCGCGGACCACCGCGAGATCCTCGGGCGCGAACAAGACGGTGCGCAGCACACCCAGCACGTCGCGGGGTTTGCCGGGCGCGCCTCGGTTGATCCGCGCCCGGTTCGCCTTGCCGGGCGTGATCTCCAGCTCGACCAGCAGCTCGCGGCCACCGTTGACGACGGCCGCGCGCACGAACGCGCGCTGCGCACCGTCGCGGACCAGCGGTGCGTCGTTCGGCACGCGGTGCGAACCGAGCGTGGCGACGTAGCCCAGCGCCTCGACCAGGTTCGTCTTGCCCTGGCCGTTCGCGCCGATCAGCACCGAGGCCCCCGGCTCGAAGGCCAGGTCCGCGTGCTGCCAGGAGCGGAAATCGGTCACTTGGAGATGGCGGACGTACAAAACGCTCCCGAGGGGAGTCGGGTTCGGAGTCGCGCGGTGCGCGGGGACGCGCCGGGCAGGTGCGGAGACCGCCTCGGATCGCCGCACCGACATGTCGCCGTGTCGACAAATCGACCGGACGCGGAGGGTCCGGCAGCGAGGAGCTCAGCCCTCGTTCGTCTCCACGGCGTGCCCGCCGAACTGGTTGCGCAGCGCGGCGACGGCCTTCATCGCGGGCGAGTCATCCTGCCGGGAAGCGAACCTGGCGTAGAGCGCGGCCGTCATCACCGGGGCCGGCACGGAATTGCGCACCGACTCCTCGACGGTCCAACGCCCCTCGCCGGAGTCCGAGACGTAGCCGCGCAGCCGCTCCAGGTCCGGGTCTTCCTCCAGCGCGCGCACCAGCAGGTCCAGCAGCCAGGACCGCACCACGGTGCCCCGGCTCCACGCCTTGACCGTCGCGGGCACGTCGGTGACCACCTCGGAAGCGGCCAGCAGCTCGAAGCCCTCGGCGTACGCCTGCATCAACCCGTACTCGATGCCGTTGTGCACCATCTTCGCGTAGTGCCCGGCACCGACCGGGCCCGCGTGCGCGAAGCCTTCCTCGCGCGGGCCTTCCGGGCGCAGCGCGTCGAAGATCGGCAGCGCCCGCTCGATGTCCGCGGTGTCGCCGCCGGCCATCAGCCCGTAACCGTTCTTCGCGCCCCACACCCCGCCGGACACGCCGACGTCGACGTACTTGATGCCGTGTTCGGCCAGCAGCGCGGCGTTGTCCTGGTCGTCGGTGAACCGGGAGTTCCCGCCCTCGATGATCAGGTCGCCCGCGGCGAGCACGCCTGCGAGCTCCTCGATGGTCTGCCTGGTCGGCTCACCGTGCGGCACCATGATCCACACGATCCGCGGGCCGGTCAGCTTGCCTGCCAGCTCGGCGAGCGAGGGAACGTCGCTGACGTCTTGGTTGCGGTCGTAGCCGACCACCTCGTGCCCGGCGGTCCGCAGCCGCTCGCGCATGTTGAAACCCATTCGGCCGAGACCGACAAGTCCCAGTTGCAACGGTTATTCCCTTCGAGACGAACCTTCGCCCGGACTCGCCCGATTTCCGCGGCCCGGCATCGCTGTGATCTTCCGGCCCGCTCGTCACCGGGCGGGCCGCCGAGGCGGCCTCAGCCCGGCAAGCGCACCGGCATCAGCAGGTAGAGGTAGCCCGGAACCACTTCACCATCTTCCCCGACCGGTTTGAGCAACGCGGGCCGGTTGGATGTGGTGAACAGCATCTGCGCGCGGTCGGTCTTCAACGCACCGAGGCCGTCCTGCAGGTAGGCCGGGTTGAAGGCGATCGTCAGCGACTCGCCGGACAGCTCCACCGGGAGTTCTTCCTCGGCGCTGCCCTCGTCGTCGCCGCCCGCGGTCAGCCGCAGCCCCGAGTCGGAGATCTCCAGCCGCACCTGCGTGCCGCGCTCGGCGACCAGGGACACGCGCTTGATCGCCTCGACCAGCGGGGCCACGTTGACGATGGCGGTGGCCGCGGTCTCGGAAGGCAGCAGCTGGCGGTACTTCGGGAATTCCGCGTCCAGCAGGCGCGTGGTGTTGCGCCGCGTCGTGCCGGTCAGCCCCAGCAGACCATCGCCGGAGGCCAGCGAGATCTCGACCTTGCTGCCTGCCCCGCCGATCGTCTTCGCCGACTCGGCGAGCGTGCGCGCGGGCACCAGCACCGAGGTGTCCTCGATCGACTCGTCCGGCTCCCAGGTGAACTCCCGCATGGCCAGCCGGAACCGGTCGGTGGCCACGATCGTCAGCTGATCGGCGTTGATCTCCATCCGGACGCCGGTGAGCATCGGCAGCGTGTCGTCCTTGCCCGCTGCCACCGCGACTTGGGCGACCGCTTCGGCGAACAGGTCGCCTGGGACCGCGCCTGCGCGCTGCGGCATCGCGGGCAGTTCCGGGTAGTCCTCGACCGGCATGGTCGGCAGGCTGAACTTGGAGCTGCCGCAGGTGATCGTGACCCGCGGACCGTCGACGGTGATCTCCACCGGCCGGTTCGGCAGCGACTTGGTGATGTCGGCCAGCAACCGCCCGGAGACCAGGGTCTTGCCGGTGGAGTCGATGGACGCCTCGGTGGTGACCTGGGCGGAAACCTCGTAGTCGAAACCGGAGATGGTCAGCGCCTCGCCGGAGCTCGCATCCAGCAGCACTCCGCCCAGCACGGGTACCGGAGGCCGCGAAGGCAGGCTGCGCGCGACCCAGGCGACGGCGTCGGCTAGGCCGTCACGTTCCACGCGGATCTTCATCGATGTCCTTTCGGTTTCGGCCGAGGCCGGCTGCCGGGAGATCGCTGCTGGTGCGGCCAGCTCGGAGGTTGCTGGTTCGGGCTCGCGGTTGTCCGGGAGTACCGGTCGCGCCGCGCCGCCCGGTTCTGCGGGCCACCCGAGGTGCGTTGCCGCCGGTTGCGTGCTGAGCCGGGGCGCATCGCGACTCGTCCCCCACGAGACCGCCGCGAGCACGGAGTCCGGCTGGGCGGCCTTCGCGGGAGTTCCACCGTAGAGCGTTCATCGCGATCGCTGCATCCGGGTCCGGGCTCGGTGAAGCGGCTGCGAACCCGCGGCGGCCGCGAGTTGTCCACTTGTCCACCGCCCCTTCTCTTCTTTTGTTCTTCATTTCAAGAGAAAGAAAAAGACAGCCGTAGTAGTAAGGGTTGTGGGTTGTGGGGACAACCGCCTTCCTGGCTGGTCAGAGTGCTTCCCCAACTGTGGAGGAGCACTGGGAGTGATCGGTGGATGGGCTGAACGGGTCGTGGACAACTTCGGCCTCCCCGGAGGTTGTCCACAGCAGCCGCTCGTAGTCCACACCGCCATCCACAGTTGTCCCCGTAGTTGTACCCAGCCCTTGCGGAAAGGCGGCCCGATTTCCGTCTCCACCGATCGGGTTGTGGGCGAATCTGTGTGCTTCTTGTGGCCAACCCGCTCCCGGCCTGTGGGTAACCGGTGGAAGGTTGTGCACAAGCTGTGGGTGGATTGGGGAGAACTCCAGCTCAGCCCTGGGGATGTGGAAGATGTGGACAACAGCGCGCCACGGCGGGACTTTTTGTTGAGCGGTGCGGCTGACGTCACCCCGGATCCACAGAAAAGTTCCGGTCCACCGCGACCATCCGTGCGCGACGCGCATCCGTGCAGGGCCGTTCCGTGATGGGCCGCGGTGGATGGCGCCGCTGGAGACGTCCTGCCACCCGTCGCTGCGGCGCCGGATGTTTCTGTGCGGCGCCGAGCTCGGAGCCAGGTGGCCGACCAGAAAGATTCGTGACGGCTCGGCTGGGGACGCACTCCGCGCGACTCACCGCAGCCGCCGGGCCGCACGGCGCCGGGACGCGGCGCGAGAAGTTTCTGACCGGGCGGGGAGCCTGCACCTGCGGGGCCCAACAGAAAACTTGCCGGGCGGACGCCCGTGCTCAACCACCAGCGGAGCTCACCAGCTCGCCGACCGAACACAAACGGCTGGTCAACGCTGAACGAGAAAAACTCACTAATACTATTTCGTACTAGTCCTCAGAGTTCCCCAGGTCCATGTGGAGAGCGCTTCAATGCAGGTCAGATGCCTTGCATGAGCGCGGGCCGGGCCGAGAACGCCGACCCGGCCCGCACGCCGAAAACCTCAGCCAGGCGCTAACCGCGCGACTGCTGCTTGATCCGCGAAGTCAGCTCCTGAACCTGGTCGTAGACCCGGCGCCGCTCCGCCATCTCCTTGCGGATCTTCTTGTCCGCGTGCATCACCGTCGTGTGGTCCCGGCCGCCGAAGCTCTGCCCGATCTTCGGCAGCGAGGAGTCGGTGAGCTCCCGGCACAGGTACATCGCGATCTGCCGTGCCTGCGCCAGCGCCTTCGTCTTGCCCGGCCCGCACAGGTCGTCGATCGTCACGCCGAAGAACTCCGCGGTAACGCCCATGATCGTCGGTGCGGTGATCTCCGGGGTCTGCTGGTCCGGGATCAGATCCCGCAGCACGATCTCGGCGAGTTGCACGTCGACCGGCTGCCGGTTCAACGAGGCGAACGCGGTGACCCGGATCAGCGCACCCTCCAGCTCGCGGATGTTGCGCTCGATGCGGGCCGCGATGAACTCCAGCACCTCGGCGGGCGCGGCCATCCGGTCCTGCGCGGCCTTCTTGCGCAAGATCGCGATCCGGGTCTCCAGCTCCGGCGGCTGGATGTCGGTGATCAACCCCCACTCGAACCGCGTCCGCAGCCGGTCCTCCAGCGTGCGCAACCCCTTCGGCGGCCGGTCGGAGGAGACCACGATCTGCTTGTTCGAGTTGTGCAGCGTGTTGAAGGTGTGGAAGAACTCCTCCTGAGTTCCTTCCTTGCCCTCCAGGAACTGGATGTCGTCGACCAGCAGCACGTCCACGTCGCGGTAGCGGCGCTGGAACGCGACCTGCCGGTCGTCGCGCAGCGAGTTGATGAAGTCGTTGGTGAACTCCTCGGTGGACACGTAGCGCACCCGCATCCCCGGGAACAGCCGCTGCGTGTAGTGCCCCACCGCGTGCAGCAGGTGCGTCTTGCCCAGCCCGGACTCGCCCCAGATGAACAGCGGGTTGTACGCGCGGGCCGGCGCCTCCGCGGCGGCCACGGCCGCGGCGTGGGCGAACCGGTTCGACGCCCCGATCACGAACGTGTCGAAGGTGTACTTCCCGTTCAACCGCGTCTGCGAGGTCGGCGGGCCGTTCTTCGGCGCGGTGAACGGCTGGCCTTGCTGCTGCGGCTGGTCGTTGTGCTGGCCGCGGCCGAAGGTCGGCCAGATCTCCGAATCGGACTGCTCGTCCGGCCCTTCGTGGTCGGTGTCGTCTTCGCCGCTCGGCTCCGGTTCGGTCGCGGAGTCCGCGGCAGCCGGCCACTGCTGCTTGGGCGAGTGCTGCTCGGGCTCCGGTTCCTCGTCGGTGCCCGGGTAAGAAGCCTCGGAGTAAGAAGATTCGGAGTAGTGCTGCGTGCGAGCACCGTTCGCCTGCGTCTCCGGGAGAGATCCGCTGATCGTCCCGGTCTGCGCGGAGCTGAACGTCTCCGGGCGCGGAGGCGCCGCGGAGTAATGCCCCGCCGAGGCGGTGGCGGCATAAGCCGAATTGTCGAAGGTGATCCCGTAACCGCCGGACTGCTCGGCGGCCTCTTCCGGACCGCTGCGGGCAGGTGCCTCCTGGCGCGCCTCCGGCGCGGCCAGCGGTCGGGTGGGTGCCGGAACGGCGGTGTCCACCTTCACCGCGAGCGATACCTCGCGGCCGAGCCTGCGCGACAACGCGTCCGTGATCGGATCGCGCAGCGCCCGCTCGATCGCTTCCTTGGCGAAGTCACTGGGAGCCGCCAATAGCGCCGTGCCGTCCAGCAGGCCGATCGGCCGGGTCACCCGCATCCAGGCGCGTTGTTGCGGCGAGAGCGTGCCCGACGACAGCTCGTGCACCACTTCGTCCCAGACCCGACCAAGCTCGGATTGATGGTCGGACACCGCAGCGCTCCCCTCCCCTCGCAGGCACGTTTCCCGCGCCGTGACTCCCACACCTGGGCCAGGGCGGCTTCGCCAGCGCGGGGTGATGGTGAACCGGCTCCGCGGGGCGCCCGGGGCACGTGTCCACAGAGTTGTCCACAACTGTGCACGAAGGTACGGCAGGGGACTTAGGTCTTCCCCCCGGGGCCCCACCGGTGCCTGCGGTCCAGGTCGCCAGCACTGACCCTCGGCTCCCACACCGGGGGCGCGCGTCGCAGGAGGGACAACGTAACAAGGTCATGAACGCCTCACAAGGCGGGCTCCCCGCGGCCTGACGCCGGTGGATACCCCCGGTGACCGATGGGCGCGTCCGACCGCGTAGTCTCGTGCAGTCCCCCGCTGCACGAGCGGGTATGTCGCCGCGCTTGATTTTCGCGCAGGGAACCGAGCGCGGCGTGCGGCTGAACCGATCGCCGCGCGCAGACTCCTCTCGCCGCGGCAGGGGTGCGGCCGACATGGCGACCGCCACGGCGGGCGGGGACATCTTGACCGAGCCATCGGGGCCGAGCACGAGCCTGTCAACAACGGGCCTGAAGTAACGGGGAGATCCACCGTGAGCAAGGGCAAGCGCACCTTCCAGCCGAACAACCGTCGACGTTCCCGCAAGCACGGGTTCCGGCTGCGCATGCGTACGCGCGCGGGCCGCGCGATCGTTTCCGCGCGCCGGCGCCGGGGTCGCAGCCGTCTGACCGCCTGATCGCGGGCCGTGCTTCCCGCGGCCGCCCGGCTGACCAGGAGCCAGGAGTTCCGCCTGGTGGTCCGTCGTGGCCGCCGTGCCGGGCGCGCCCGGCTGGTGGTACATCTGCTGCTCGCGAGTTCCGCGGCCCAGGCCGACGGTGCGAGGCGACCTGTTTCGTCCGGAGCCGCCGAGCAGCCGGACTCCGCTGATCACCGAAGCCGGGAACAGCACGAGCCCGGCCCACCGCACGCGGCGTCGACCTCCGGGCCCGGCACGCACACTGAACCCACGCGGGACGTTCCCGAACCGTCCCGTGTGGGTTTCGTCGTGAGCAAAGCCGTCGGCAACGCGGTGATCCGGCACCGGGTGACGCGACGACTGCGGCACCTCATGCGCGACCGCCTGGGTGTTCTGCCCGCTGGCACACTGGTGGTGGTTCGCGCGCTTCCACCCGCCGCAACCGCCTCCAGCCGCGAACTCGGCGCGGACCTCGACGCGGCGCTGCGCAAGCTCCGGACTCCGCGGACGGGCGGTCCGGCGGCAGGTCCCAGGTGACGGGGAGGCCCCGGATGCCGGACGAGTTCGACCCCGGTGAATCGACTCGGCGCCCGAGTCCGGCCGCCTGGTTGCTGCTGTTGCCGGTGCACGCCTACCGCAAGATCATCTCGCCCTTGCTGCCACCGACCTGCCGGTTCTACCCGAGTTGCAGCGCCTACGCGGTCGAGGCACTGACCGTGCACGGCGCGCTGCGCGGCGGTTGGCTCACCGCGCGCCGGCTGTTGCGGTGCGGCCCTTGGCACCCGGGTGGCCTCGACCCCGTTCCACCCCGGCGGGACCGCGTCGACGCCGGGCGATCCGGCCCCCACCGAACCCCCGCGGAGGAGTAGTGCTCGACTTCATCAACTACCCCGTCTCGGCGATCCTCTGGTTCTGGCACTCGATCTTCGGTTTCGTGCTTGACCCGGCCAGCGGTTATGCCTGGGCGCTGTCGGTGGTGTTCCTGGTGTTCACCTTGCGCACGTTGCTGTTCAAGCCGTTCCTGCACCAGGTGCGGTCGATGAAGAAGATGCAGGAGTTCACCCCGCAGATCCGCGAGCTGCAGGAGAAGTACGGCAACGACCGGCAGCGGCTCGCCCAGGAGATGCAGAAGCTGCAGCTGGAGAAGGGGTTCAACCCCGTCGGCGGTTGCCTGCCCGTGCTGGTGCAGGCCCCGGTGTTCATCGGGTTGTTCCAAGTGCTGCACGGCTTCCACCCCGGCGCTCAGTCGAACTTCGTGTTCAGCCGGGACGACGTGACTTCGTTCGTGGAAGCCGACCTGTTCGGCGCGAAGTTGTCGAACACGATGGGCCAGCCCGCGGACGTGCTGGCGAACTTCGGTACCGACCGGCCCTCGATGCTGGCGATCGGTGTGCCGCTGATGATCGTCGCGGCGATCGCCACCCACTTCACTTCGCGGCACTCGGTGCAGCGCCAGACGACCGACGCCGCGGCCAACCCGCAGACGGCGGTCATGAATCGCATGGTGCTGTGGGTGTTCCCGATGTTCGCGATCATCGGCGGGCCGTTCCTGCCGCTGGCGATCCTGGTCTACTGGCTGGCGAACAACTGCTGGACGCTGGTGCAGCAGCGGATCGTCTACCGCCGGATCGACCGCGAGGAGGCCGAAGCCGCGGTCGCCGACGGCACGACAGGCGACGGCTCCGCGGACTCGTCCCCGCCGGCCGTGGTGGAGTCGGAATCCGTGTCCTCCGATGCCGCGGAAGCGACCGGCCGATCGGCCACCGCCGCAGACCAACCCGGTGACGCCCCCGGGGTGATCGAAAACCGTTCCCGCGACGAGCAGTCCGGCGAGAGCCGTTGAGCGTCGCGAACCCCTGGAGAGGAGACCCAGTGTCTGAAACCGTGCAGGAGCCGACGGAGGCGGGACAGTCCGCGGAAGAGCCGCTGGAAGCCGGCCAAGAGCGGAGCAACACCGAAACGCTGCTCGTCCAGGAGGGCGACGTCGCCGGGGACTACTTGGAGCGGCTGCTGGACCTGCTCGACTACGACGGGGACATCGACCTGGATGTCGAAGCCGGCCGCGCGGTGGTGAGCATCGATGGCGGCAGCGATCTGGAGAAGCTGGTCGGCTCGCGCGGCCAGGTCCTCGAGGCGCTCCAGGAGTTGACCCGGCTGGCCGTGCAGCAGAACAGCGGTGTCCGCAGCAGGCTGATGTTGGACGTCAGCGGCTGGCGGGCCGGTCGTCGCGACGAGCTCAGCACGCTCGGCAAGGACACGGCGAAGACCGTGCTGGAGACCGGCGAGGAAACCAGGCTCCGTCCGATGACGCCGTTCGAGCGGAAGATCATTCACGATGCGGTCGCGAGCGTCGACGGCGTGCACAGCGAGAGCGAAGGTGAGGAGCCGAGCCGGAAGGTCGTCGTCTACAAGTCGAGCTGACCTCTCCCCTCCCCCGGCGTTCCCAGCCCCGCGGTCCCGATGGGCCGCGGGGCTTTTGTGTTTCACGTGAAACGAGGTGCGGGAGCAAGACCGACTTCGAGCTGAGATGATGACGTAGATCCGCGCGCCGGCTGCTCCGGCCGCGCCACGTTCCGCGTGCGGCAGCGGATCCGCGCCTCGCGGGAAACAACTCCGTACCGGTTCGTCGAATTGCGGACCGTTTCACGTGAAACAACGACAACAGGGTGGAAGACTGTGGCCGCAGCAGAAGGTGATCCGACTCCGGTTCCGGAAGCCGCGCGAGCGGTGTTCGGTGATCGCCTGCCAACAGCCGAGCGGTTCACCGCGATGCTCACCGAGCAGGGAGTGCGACGCGGGCTGATCGGCCCGCGGGAGGTGAGCCGAATCTGGGAACGCCATCTGCTGAACTCCGCGGTACTCGCGGAGTTGCTGACACCGGAATCCCGGGTTGTCGACGTAGGCTCAGGAGCAGGGTTGCCGGGGATCCCGCTGGCGATCGCTCGTCCCGACGTCGAGTTGGTTCTGCTGGAACCGATGGCTCGACGGGTGGCGTGGTTGCGGGAAGTCGTCACGGAACTGGACCTCGCCGTCGAGGTGGTCCGCGGGCGCGCGGAGGAAGCTTCGGCGCGGGAGCACCTCGCCGGTTGTGATGCCGTGACCGCTCGGGCGGTGGCGCCGATGGCTCGGCTCGCGGCGTGGTGCCTCCCCTTATTGCGTCCGGGTGGTCGGTTGCTCGCGTTGAAGGGATCCACTGCGGCGGAAGAACTGGACCGTGACGCGGAGGCGATCCGTGCGGCCGGTGGCGGTCGCTGTGAATTGGTGTCGTGTGGTTACGAAGTGCTCGATGTGCCGACGACCGTCGTGGTCGTGGACCGGGTGAGCGAGGCGCGGCCTCAGAAGACGCCCGGTCGGCGTCGTGACGGTGGTCGTCGAGCGAGGAAGGATCGTGGACGGTGACGGAGTCGAACGGAGCGGAGCGTGTTTCACGTGAAACCAAGGGGCGCGCTGTGGGCGGTATGCGCTTCCCGGCCGGCGGCGGAGAGAACGAGCAGTCGGTGAACTCCAACTTCTCCGCGGACGGTGTGGGCTGGACTCCGATCATGGAGGAGGCCGAGCGGGCGACGCGGGTGCTGCACCCGGAGACGATGCAGCTTCCGCAGCCGGATCGGCGTCGAATCCTGACGGTCGCCAATCAGAAGGGCGGTGTCGGCAAGACGACCAGCACGGTGAACCTGGCAGCCGCGCTCGCCCTGCAAGGACTCAAGGTCCTCGTGATCGACCTCGACCCGCAGGGGAACGCCAGCACCGCGTTGGGCGTGGACCACCGGTCCGGTGTTCCTTCGGTGTACGAGGTGCTGCTCGGGGAGATCAGCGTTGCGGACGCGGCGGCGCAGAGCGCCGAGTCGCCGAACCTGTACTGCATCCCGGCGACGATCGATCTGGCCGGCTCGGAAATCGAGTTGGTGACCATGGTCGCCCGCGAAGGCAGGCTGAAGGAAGCGCTTAAGTCGGATGCGGTGGATCAGGTGGCACCGGACTACGTGCTCATCGACTGCCCGCCGTCGCTGGGCCTGCTCACGGTGAACGCGATGGTGGCAGCCCACGAGGTGCTGATTCCGATCCAGTGCGAGTACTACGCGCTGGAGGGCCTCGGCCAGTTGCTCCGCAACATCGAACTGGTGCAGGCGCACCTGAACCCCGCGCTCTGGGTCTCGACGATCGTGCTGACGATGTACGACGGCCGGACCAAGCTGGCGGATCAGGTGACCAACGAGGTACGCGGTCACTTCGGGGACCTGACCCTGCGAACGGTCATCCCGCGCAGCGTGAAGATCTCGGAGGCGCCCGGATTCGGTAGGACGGTGCTGACCTACGATCCTGGTTCACGGGGGTCGATGAGTTACCTGGATGCGGCGAAGGAGATCGCCGAACGAGGTGTGGAGAGGAAGACGGCATGACCGAACGCAAGGGTGGACTGGGTCGTGGGCTGGCCGCGCTCATCCCGAGCGGTCCGCCCGCAGAGGACGGTTCGCCGGACGGGGTAACCGTCCGGGGAGCCGGATTCAGTGCACCCTCCTCCCCCGCCGACGAGCCGGACGTCCCGGAGCCGGTTTCACGTGAAACCGAGAGCGGGTCCGTCGCCGGTGCGGTTTACCGGGAGATCCCGACCTCCGCGATCACGCCGAACCCGCGGCAGCCACGCCAGGTCTTCGACGAAGAGGCGCTGAGCGAGCTGCAGCACTCGATCCGCGAGTTCGGCCTGATGCAGCCGATCGTCGTGCGCCAGGTGGAGTCCGGGCAGTTCGAGCTCATCATGGGCGAACGCCGCTGGCGGGCTTCGCAGCGAGCCGGCCTCGAAGTGCTTCCGGCGATCGTCCGGGAGACCCAGGACGACGCGCTGCTGCGCGATGCGTTGCTGGAGAACATCCACCGGGTGCAGCTGAATCCGTTGGAGGAAGCGTCGGCGTACCAGCAGCTGCTGGAGGAGTTCGACGTGACGCACGACGAGCTGGCGGATCGGATCGGCCGGAGCCGCCCGGTCATCACGAACACGATCCGCTTGCTGCGGCTCCCCATGCCGGTGCAGCGCCGGGTCGCGGCCGGTGTGCTGTCCGCGGGACACGCGCGGGCGTTGCTCACGTTGGACGAGCCGGAGGGTCAGGAGGAGCTGGCGTCCCGGATCATCGCGGAGGGCCTGTCGGTTCGCGCGACCGAAGAGGCGGTCACGCTGAAGAAGGGCGAGTCCCCCGCGAAGCAGAAGTCGACCGCGCGCAAGCAGCTGCAGGCCCCCGGCTTGGAGGGGCTCGCGGACAAGCTCTCCGATCACTTCGACACGAAGGTCAAGGTGGATCTGGGCAAGCGGAAGGGCCGGATCGTGATCGAGTTCGGGTCGGTCGGTGACTTGGAGCGGCTGGCGGCGCTGTTGTTGCCCGATGGCGGTTCGCAGACCCGCGAGATCGATGAAGGATGACTCGCGGGTCTTCCGTCACGGTGACGTTAGGAAATTCGCGCTGAATGTCCGCTTCTGCGCAGAGGTTCGCCGGGTTCGCGACTCCCCGAGTGTCCGTTGCTGATGGAACGTGGATCGACCGGATCTTCGGGGATCCGGTCGATCGGGATCAGCAGGCGGCGCGGCGAAGGGTTCGCCGGGCGGCGAGGTGAAGCTCGGCCGAGCGCCGATCGTGGTTTCACGTGAAACCGATCAGCTCGCGCGGTTGATCGCCTTCTCGACCAGATCGGCGAACACGTTCCCGAGCGAGTGCCCCGCGGCCTCGACGGCCATCGGCAGCAGCGAGGTCTCGGTCAGCCCGGGCGAGACGTTCACCTCGAGGAAGTGGACCGTGCCATCCCGGTCGATGATCGCGTCGGTGCGGGAGACGTCGCGCAGCCCGAGCAGCTTGTGCGCGGACACCGCCAACTCCCCTGCCCGCGCAGCTACTTCCGGATCCAGATCGGCCGGCGCCTCGTAGCTCGCGAGTCCGGCGGTGTAGCGCGCGGTGTAGTCGTAGACCCCGTCGGTGGTCTCGATCCGTACCGCAGGCAGCGCTTCCGGTCCGTCCGCGGTGTCCACGACGCCGATCGCCACCTCGACGCCTTCGACGAACTGCTCGACCAGCACGGTGTCCCCGTACGAAAGCGCACCGACCATCGCCGACGGCAGCTCCGATGCCTCGCGGACGACCCGCGCGCCGAGTGCCGAACCACCCTGGTCCGGCTTGAGCATCAGCGGCAGACCCAGCTTCGCGACCAGCGCGTCCAACACGGACTGCGCGCCGAGCTCGCGGAAGGTGGCGTGCGGAAGTACGACCCAGTCCGGAGTGCTCAACCCGGCGCGGGCGAGTTCGGCCTTGGCGGTCGGCTTGTCCCAGGCGCGGCGGCACGCGCGCGGGTCGGTGCCCACGTACGGCACGCCGAGCATGTCCAGCACCGACTGCACGGCGCCGTTCTCACCTTCGCCACCGTGCAGGGCGATCACCACGGCATCCGGCCGCTCGTCCTGGACGCGTGCGACCAGGCGGGAATCGGCGTCCCACTCCCCCACGGTCATCCCGACCGAGCGCAGCGCGGTGGACAGGCGTCGCCCCGAACGCAGCGAAACCTCACGCTCGTGCGAAAGCCCACCGGAGAGCACGGCGACCCAACGATCGGACACTAGTCGAAACACCCCTGAAAGTAAGCGTCCACTGCGCACGAGGTGCGCAGTGGACCGATCGGATCGTGCGGCCGGAACGAGGTTACGCGGTGTCCGGCGACGGAGCTTCGGGGCCGGAGACCTCCCGCTGCGGAACCGTGCCGAAGGTCTGCACGAGCTCCCGCTCTTCGGTGAGCGTGTTCGCCAGCCTGCGGACGCCTTCCCGGATTCGTTCCGGCGTCGGGAAGCAGTAGGACAGCCGCATCTGCCTGCCGCCGAGCGAGTCGGCGTAGAAGCCGGTACCGGAGGCGTAGGCCACCCGCTGGGTGACCGCCCGCGGCAGCATCGCCTTCGTGTCAACGCCTTCCGGCGCGGTCAGCCACACGTAGAAGCCGCCGTCCGGCTTGGTCCAGGAACAGCCATCAGGCATGTGCTGCTCCAGCGCGCCGAGCATCGCATCGCGGCGCTCGCGGTACTGCTCGCGGAACGTTTTGATCTGGCCTTCCCAGTCGTGCGTGCTCAGGTACCGCGAGACGATCATCTGGTTCAGCGTGGGCGGGCACAACGTCGCCGATTCGGCGGCCAGCACGAGCTTCTCGCGCACCGCGTGCGGGGCCAGCACCCAGCCGACCCGCAGGCCGGAAGCGAAGGTCTTGGAGAACGAACCGAGGTAGACCACGTTCTCCGGGTCCAAGCTGCGCAGCGCCGGGTAGGTCTGCCCGCTGAACCCGAGCAGTCCGTACGGGTTGTCCTCCAGCACCAGGATGTCGTGCTGCCTGCAGATCTCCAGGATCTCGGCGCGGCGCTGCACGGCGAGCGTCACGCCACCGGGGTTGTGGAAGTTCGGGATCGTGTAGAGGAACTTGATCCGCTCCCCGCGACTGGTGACTTCGGCGATGGCGTGCCGCAGCGCCTCCGGCTGCAGCCCGTCGTCGTCCATCGCCACGTGCACGACTTTCGCCTCGTAAGCGGCGAAGGAGCCGAGCGCACCGACGTAGGAGGGGCCCTCGGCGAGGACCACGTCCCCGGGGTCGCAGAACAGCCTGGTGACCATGTCCAGCGCCATCTGGGATCCGACCGTGACCATGACGTCGTCCGGGTGCCCGGAGACGCCCTCCAGCGCCATGATCTCGCAGATCTGCTCGCGCAGTTCCGGCACGCCGTGCGCGGAGCCGTACTGCAAGGCGGCCTGGCCGTCATCCGCGATCAACCGGCCGACCTCGGAGGCCAGCGAGTCCAGCGGGAGCGCGGCGAGGTTCGGCATCCCCCCGGCGAGCGAGACGACCTCGGGGCGGCTGGCCACGGCGAACAGTGCGCGGATCTCGGACGCGGTCATGCCCGCGGTGCGCGCGGCGTACCGGTCGCGGTGCGCGTCGAGGTTGCGCGCCGTGCCTGCCTGCTGCGGAGCGGCTTCCGTTCGCTGCTCCGGCTGAGGATCGTTCGGGGTGCTGCCGTGGTCGGACATTCCGCGCTCCGGGGTTCGGGTGTGCGCTGGGGAGCTCGTCTCCTGTTACCGCTAGGCGACGGTCGCGCGATTCTATCTGTGCTATCGCGCCCGGGGACCGTTCGTGTAACGGGCGCCTCGCTGAAACCGGATCGACGGTAACCCATCTCACCAGTGCGGGGGACGCTGGGAAGGGTGGGGAACTTCCGGCGGCCGGTCGTGGCGGCATATCCTGACCACGTCCCCACCTGCCTGAGCGCGGGTTCTCGCGGGTTTCGCAGGAGGTCAGGTGTCGCGACGCGTTGTGGGCGTCACGCTGGACAACCTCGACCACCTGCCTCGGACGTGCCGACGCTGCGTGTTCTGGGAGCTGGCTCCGCACATCCGGGAGCAGGCGGAGGAGTTCGGTGAGACCGAGTTCGAGAAGGAAGCGTGGGTCTCGAACGTACTGCTCGACTGGGGATCCTGCGGCCGCATCCTCTACATCGACAACGTTCCCGCCGGGTACGCGCTCTACGCGCCGCCCGCGGTGGT
Organism: Saccharopolyspora sp. SCSIO 74807; assembly: GCF_037023755.1. NCBI lineage: Bacteria > Bacillati > Actinomycetota > Actinomycetes > Pseudonocardiales > Pseudonocardiaceae > Saccharopolyspora > Saccharopolyspora sp. SCSIO 74807. The sequence goes on from NZ_CP146100.1 coordinate 1,721,214, forward strand.
ACCGCGCGCGGCCGCCTTTCCGAGCGGGCCGATCAGCGCGGACGCGGTGCTGCTGACGGCGCTGCGGGTCGTCGGCGATTTCGAGCACGGCGGACTCGGACGGGTGCTGGTGCAGAACGTCGCCAAGGACCTCACCCGGCGCGGTGTGCGTGCGATCGAAGCCTTCGGTGACCTGCATGAGGACGCCGGTGGATGCGTGATCCCGGCCGGGTTCTTGCAGCAGGTCGGCTTCAAGACGGTCCAGCAGCACCCGAAGTGGCCGCGGCTGCGGCTGGAGCTGCGCACCGCGATCTCGTGGAAGGAAGATGTGGAGGCAGCGCTGGAACGCCTGCTCGGCACGGTGTCGGTGCGGACCGCGGAGCCCGCGCTCGGCTGAGGGCGCTCAGGCGCCTTCGGCGCGGGCGAGTTCGTGCCGGAGCAGGTCGTCGAAGGTGAACGTCCCCGTCGGCTGGTCGTCCTGGCCGAGCAGGTAGAGCCGCTTCACCGCCACCAGCAGTCCCTCCGCGATGACGTCCCGGAACGCCGGGTCGAGCAGCCGCCGCCGGTCCTCGGCGTTGGTGAGGTAGCCGATCTCGGTGCGCACTGCGGGCATCCGGGTCAGCCGCAGGACTTCCCAGGTCTTCGGGTGCAGCCGGCCGTCCAGCATGCCGGTGCGAGCGGCGATCTCCCGCTGGATGAAACCGCCCAGCGCCTCCCCGACCGTGGAGGTCGTGCCGTTGCCGGTGCCGAAGTGGAAGCTGGCCACGCCCTGCGCGGCGGGCGCGGAGTTCGCGTCCATGTGCAGCGACACGAACAGGTCCGCGCCGGCCTGGTTGGCGAAGTCGGCGCGATCGGCCTCGGGCGGGCAGGCGTGCGGGCCGCGGGAGATCAACGCTTCCATCCCGGTGGCCACCATCCGGCCTTCGAGGCGGCGCACCAGGTCCCAGGCGAGATCGGCCTCGCTGACGCCGCCGACCGTCACACCGCGGTCGGTGCCGCCGTGCCCCGGGTCGAGCACGATCCGCTTACCGCGCAGCAGCGGGCCGGAACGCCGGACCTTCTCTTGTTCGCGCAGGTAGACGGGGCGTCCGCCGCGCACCTTGGGGGCGAGTTGCTTGAGCGCGCGCAGCGTTCCCGGGCCGCAGATGCCGTCCGAGTTGAGCCCGTAGTCGCGTTGGAAGCTGCGCAGCGCGTGCTCGGTCTGCCAGCCGAAGATGCCGTCCGGGCGCCCCGCGTCGAAACCGAGCTCGAGCAGCCGTTCCTGCAGCGCGAACACGTCGTCCCCGCTGACCGGTTTGGACACCAGGTAGGCCAGCGAGCGGTCGCCGAGCTGCCAGCGCGCATCGGTCAGCGCGCGGTAGGTGGCGGGGCCGACGACGCCGTCGGTGATCAGGCCGCGGCGCTGCTGGAAGACGTGCACCGCGTGTTCCACCGCTGCGTCGAAAGTCGCGGGCCCGGGGGCGGCCGCACCTTCGGGGGCGGGAAGCAGACCCAGCGCAGCAAGGGTGTTCCTGATCTCGGCAACGGCCGGACCGACGTCACCGCGGTGGAGCAGCTGCATGCACTCCTCGCTCGATTCAGGCGCCGGTGCGGAGCCGGCGCGAAGGACGGTCGTTCTCCCCCGATATCCACTTTTGGTGGAAAACGAGTTCAGATGCGAACCCAATCAGTTCATTGTGCCTTGCCCGACTCGCACCGGCGCTGCGGCCCGCGCACAGGCCGACGCAGTCGGTGCGAACGACGCCGACCCCGCCGAGCCGGAGCTCAGCGGGGTCGGCGAACGAGGAAACGTCCCGGTCAGGAACGGATCACAGGTAGTCCTCCAGGTCGGACAGCAGCGCCGCCTTCGGCTTCGCGCCGACGATCTGCTTGACCGGCTCGCCGTCCTTGAACAGCAGCAGCGTGGGCACGCTCATCACCTGGTAGTCGCGGGCGACCGACGGGTTCTGGTCGATGTCCAGCTTCGCCACGGTGATCTTGTCCGGGTTCTCGTCGGCGATCTCCTCCAGCACCGGGGCGACCATCTTGCAGGGGCCGCACCAGGTCGCCCAGAAGTCGACCAGTACGGGCTTGTCGCTGCCCAGTACGTCGGACTTGAACGAGTTGGCGTCGACGGTCACGGTGTTGCCGGCCATGTTCATCTCCCTCGTGCGTGTGTCGTCGGGTCGTCGTGCGCTGGTCAGCGCGCGGCGGCGGTTTCGGAGGTCGGCGCGTAGCCACCGCCTGCGTGTTCGGGCGCGACGTGGGCCGCGCCGGAGACCTCCTGCTCGGCCAGCCAGCGTTCGGCGTCCATCGCCGCGGAGCAGCCGGAGCCGGCCGCGGTGACGGCCTGCCGGTAGGTCCGGTCGACCAGATCGCCCGCGGCGAACACCCCGGGGATGCCGGTGTGCGTGGTGGGCTGCTGGACGGCCACGTAGCCCTCTTCGTCGAGCTGCAGCTGGTCCCGGACGAGCTCGCTGCGCGGGTCGTGCCCGATCGCCACGAACATGCCGGTGACGTCCAGCTCGGATTCCTCGTCGCTGACCGTGTCGCGCAGCTTCAGGCCGGTCACGGCGGTGTCGCCGAGGACCTCGTCGACCGCGGCGTTGGTGCGCCAGCGGATCTTCTCGTTGGCCTTGGCCCGCTCCAGCATGATCTTGGACGCGCGGAACTCGTCGCGCCGGTGGATGATCGTGACCGTGTCGGCGAACTTGGTGAGGAACGTGGCCTCCTCCATCGCCGAGTCACCGCCACCGATCACGGCGATGTGCTGCTCGCGGAAGAAGAAGCCGTCGCAGGTCGCGCAGGCCGAGACCCCGTGCCCGAGCAGCTTCTCCTCGCCCGGTACGCCGAGGTAGCGGGCGGCGGCGCCCATCGCGAGCACGATCGCCTTCGCGCGGTACTCCACCCCGTTCGCGACGACCGTCTTCACATCGCCTTCGAGGTCGATGCTCTCCACGTCCTCGGTGCGCAGCTCCCCGCCGAAGCGCTTGGCCTGCTCGCGCATCTGCTCCATGAGTTCGGGACCCATGATGCCGTCCCGGAAACCGGGGTAGTTCTCCACGTCGGTGGTGGTCATGAGCGCCCCACCGAACTGCGTGCCCTCGAAGATCAGTGGCTGCAGCTCCGCCCGCGCGGCATACACCGCAGCGGTGTACCCAGCGGGGCCGGAGCCCACGATGATGAGGTTGCGGACGTCGCCAGTCACCGCGCCCCTTCCGTTGTCGCGTGCTGCCCGCCGTGCTCCGAAGCGCGAGCGCATCCGGGTCAACGCGATCCTAGGCAGGTGTGTTCCCGAATCCGCCGCGCCGTGACGGGCCGGACCCCGCTCAGCTTCCCAGGGTGCTGTCGGAGATCGTCGCGGGGCGGTCCGGTCCGCACTCCGGGCCGACCACCAGCAGCCGGAAGCGGCCGATCCCGCCGCCTTGCAGCACGAGCAGCTGCGCGGGTTCGCCGTTGATCGTCACTTCCCGGGCGCCGAGCGGGTTTCCGCTGCGCACGCCATTGGCTTGCAGGCAGCCGAGCAACCGGCCCGGGTCGGTCAGCGCGCCGTAGCGCTTGGTTCCGAGCACTTCGCCGAGCTGGTCGGGCGCGAGCGTGGGCCGGTCACCGCTGAGGGCCAGCGGCGGCGGCCCCTGCGCGGGTTCGGGCGCGTTCGCGGCCTGCTGTCCGCCACCGGCACCGAACAGCGTGGAGGCGAGCACGACGACGCCGGTGACCGCGGCCGCCGCGGTCACCATCGCGGCGCTGCGGCCGTACCGCCTGCGCCGGCGGCTGCGGGCGGCGGCGAAGTCCACGACCTGTCCGCCGTGCGGATCCGTAGCGGCTCCGTCCGCGGTCGGCGGCTGCGGTGCACCCTGCTGGGCGGACCTGGTCCGGATCTCCTCGTCGAGGGCGGTGTCCAGCCGGGCAGCAACATCGCCGGGCATGGTCACGTCGGGCAGCGCCGCGAGATCGGACGTGGTCGCTTCCAGCGCGGCGAGCAGCTCGCGGGCTTCCGGGTCGGCCTCGATGCGCGGCAGCAGCTCGTCGACCGTGGCCTGATCCAGCATCCCCGCGTGCAGCTCGGCCACCAGCTCGGGAGACCACGGAGCGCCGCTCCGCGGCGCGTCCGGGCGCCGTTGTTCGCCGCTCATCGTCCCTCCCGTCGACGCTTGTCGCTGGCGTCATCTGGGACGTTCGCATCCGCACTCGGGTTCCGGAGGTGCCCCAGAAGTTTCGCCAACCGGACTCGCCCGCGGGCGCACCGGCTCTTCACGGTGCCTTCGGCGACGCCGAGCATGGCGGCCGCTTCGGTCACCGAACGGCCCTCGACGTCAACGAGCACGATCGCCGCGCGTTGCTCCTCCGGCAGCTCGCCCAGCGCGTCCTGCACGGCCATCCGGGTGTCCTGCTCCGCGATCGCGTCCCGCGGAGCCGCCGGTTCAGCGGGCCCGGCCTCCGGTAAGGGCACCGTCGGCCGGGCTTGCCTGCGCCGGATCCGGTCCAGGCAGGCGTTCACCACGATCCGGTGCAACCACGTGGTGACCTGGGATTCCGCGCGGAACGATGCGGCGTTGCGGAACGCTGAGATCATCGCGTCCTGCAACGCGTCCGCCGCGTCCTCCTGGTCGCGCATGGTGCGCAGCGCGACCGCCCACAACCGGTCGCGGTGCCGGCGGAAGAGTTCGGCGAACGCATCCGGATCGCCACTGGTGTGCGCCGCGATGAGGTCGGCGTCCGATCTGGCGGGGGCAGACACGGATCAGCACTCTACTGACCGTGATCTCGGCCACCGGTACGCCCGCTGCGCACCGGTGACCGCGGCCGGTCAGGACGCGCTGCCCTGCACCGTGATCTCGTTGATCCGGGACTGGTACTTGCCGCCGGACGGGGCGAGCTGCTTGACCCACACGATCAGGTTCTGCGTCGGCTGGCCCTGGGCGATCGGGATCGTCGTCTGGCCCGCGTTGAGCGTCTGCTGGCCGAGCAGCGGACTGGCGTCCACGTTCGGGTTCGGCCCGTTCGCCGCGCGGACCTCGACCACGGTGCCCGCGCTGGGCGAATCGATCACGACTTCGCGCACGCTCGTCGGCCGCTGCAGCGTCAGCAGCGTCCCGGTGCCCGACTTGAACCCGCTGCCGAACTGGTCGTTGTAGGAGTCGGTGGCCCACGAGGTCGACGGATCGCCGTCGTAGAGGTTCGGGATCTTGTCCGGGCTGTCCGGCGTCTGCTCCTTGATGATCGGCGTGCCGCCGGTGACCTGCACCGGTACCGGACGGGCCTGCTGGTCCGGCTCCCCCAGCGTCTTCGAGGGGCCTTCGGCCTGGTCGCCGCCCGCGAAGATGCCGATCAGGTTGGCCGCGATCCAGCCGATGACCAGCAGGGTGGCCACCGCCAGCGCGCCCACGCTGATCGCGAGCTTCTTGCGCTTGACCTTGTCCGGCTTCGGGTCCTGGGTGCTCCACACCTCGTGGGTGTCGCCGCTGGTCGGCGGCTGCTGCACCACCGAGGTCGGGCCGTCGAACGTGGCGTGCTGCTCCAGCACCCGGAGCACCGCGGCGCCCGTGCGGACGCCGCCGGTGGTGCCGTTGCCGTCCTGGCTGCCGAGCGCGCGCAGCGCGACCGTGGACAGCTCCAGCGGCACGGTCGGGCGCAGCGTGCGCGGCGCGACGATGGTGCCGTCCGGGCCGGTCGGGGCCAGCGCAAGGCCCTCCGGAGCCCCGTCCAGCGCCCATCGGCCGGTCAGCAGCAGGTACAGCGCGGCACCCAGCCCGCGCACGTCGTCGGTGGAACTGGCCGCTGAAAGCGGGCCGGGGAACGCCATCCGGACCTCGCCCTCCGGCGTCACCCGGATGCGCTGCGGATGATCCGCACCGAGGACCAGACCTGCGTGGTGCGCCGCCTCGACGGCGGCGGCCAGCGGTTGCAGCAGCCGCGCGGCCGTGCCGGGCGGCAGCGGTCCCTCGGAGACCAGGTCCAGCAGGTCGGTGCCGTGGGTCCATTCGGCGATGACCACACCGAGCACGCCGTCCGGATCACCGGGCGCCGGCGTGACGACGTCCAGCACTCGCGCGACGCCGACGTGGTTGAAGGTGCTGGCGTGCATCGCCCGCTCCAGCGTGCGCCGCGCGCTGGACGCCGACTGCGAGTCCGAGCGGTCCCCGGTCAGGATCGTCAGCGCGACGTCGCGCCCGAGCACACCGTCCTTGGCCCGCCATAGCTCCGCGTCGCACCGCGGGTCCGAGCCGACCTTCGCCAGCAGGCGGTATCGGCCGTGGTCGAGCACCGCTCCGGGGGTCAGCGCTTGCTCCGCGTTCTCCGCCGAGCCCTCGACCGCGTCGTGTTCCGGCATTGCTTGCCTGGTCGGTTTGCTGCTCACCTTCCCTCTCCCGCTCCTCCCGCTCCAGCCGGGGGGCACTGGCCACCCCCTCCCCACGGGAGAAGACTTCCGGATCGAGGGTACGTGACGCTCACGGCAACTACGACGCAGCAGATCGGTGCGCCGCCCGATCGCACGCCGCGGTTCCCGCAGCCGGAGCAGTGCGGCAGCGCAACGGGCCGCTGGAGCACCGATCCGCGGACATCAGCCGCGGCGGACCATCGCGGTGACCCGGGCGACGGCTGGTTCGATCTCGCTCACCCGGAACAGCGTCATCAGCCCGAAGGTGGCCGCGAACCCGAGCACCGACCCGAGCAGGAGTTGCAGCCAGCCGGTACCGGCGCCCGCCGCTCCGGGGACCACGCCGTCGACGCCGAGCACGACCAGCCAGGTCACCAGCGCGCCCAGCACCGAAGCCGCGAAGGTCTTGCCGAGGGTGGCGGCGAACCGCCGTCCGTCGAGCGGGCCGAGCCGGTGCCGCAGCCACACCTCGCCCACCAGCCAGCCGACGACGAAGCCGAACGAGTTGATGAACACCAGCGCGTACAGCACCATCTGCGGGTCTTCGATCGCACCGCACAGCAAGGTGAGCACGACCTTGACGACGGTCATCACCACCATGATCAAGGTGGGCGTGCGGGCGTCCTTGAGCGCGTAGAACACCCGCATCTGCAGCATGGTGAGCGCGTACGGCAGCACGCCGAACGCCGAGACCGCCAGCGCGATGCCGATCTGGTCGGCGTCCCCGCTGCTCTTGCCGATCGAGAACAGCGCCAGCGCCAGCGGCAAGCCGATGGCGCTCATGATCCCGCTGATCGGCAGCAGCGCGACGGTGGACAGCCGGTTGCCCAGCGAGAGATCCGAGACCAGGCGCGGGTAGTCGTGGTCGGCTGCCGCCGCGCTCATCCGCGGCAGGATGGCGGTCATCACGGAGAAGCCGATGACGCCGTACGGCAGCTGCAGCAGCATCCACACGTAGTTGTACATCGACCACACGACGGCGCGGGTGCCGACGCCGCTCATCACCATGAGCCCGACCTGGCTGATCCCCACGTAGGCCAGCATCCACAGCGCCAGCCCGCCGAACTCGTTGAGCCGCGAGTCCCAGCCCCAGCGCCAGCGGAACCGGAAGCCGGTGCGGCGCAGCGCGGGCACCTGGATGAACGCCTGCGCCGCCACGCCGAGGGTCACGCCGATCCCCAGCACCAGCAGGTGCACGTTGGTCATCCGCACCGGGTTGATCGTGAGTTCGCCGGGGATCGCCCAGAACACGAAGATCGTGGTGATCACCACGAGGTTGTTCACGACCGGTGCCCACGCCGGTGGGCTGAAGATCTGCTTCGCCTGCAGGATCGCGCTCACCAGCGCGCTGATCCCGTAGAAGAGGATCTGCGGCAGCAGCAGGTAGGCGAGCGCGGTGGCCAGTTCCGGGCTGGCCTTGCCCCCGTCGCGCACGTAGAGCCACACCAAGCCGGGTGCGGCCACGACGGCGACCACGGTGCCGACCACCAGCAGCGCGACCGACATCGTCAGCAGCCGCTGGATGTAGGCCTCACCGCCGTCGGAATCCGACTTCTGCGCCCGCACCAGCACCGGCACGATCACGCTGGTCAGCACGCCGCCGATGAGGAACTCGAAGACGCTGTTGGGCAGGTTGTTGGCGACGGTGAACGAGTCGTTCTTCACCCCGAACCCGATCACCAGCGCTAGCAGCAGCTTCCAGCCGAAGCCGGTGATCCGGCTGATCAGCGTCGCGACGGCCATCGAGCCGCTCGCGCGCAGCAGCGACTTCTTGCCGCCGGAGGAGGTCGTGCGCAGCACTTGGGTCTGCTCGTCGGCGCGCTCGGCGGCCTGGTCCAGCCCCGGCTCGGGTAGCACCGCCGGGATCGGCTGGGTGTCGGCGGCGTGCCATCCCGGCTGGCGAGCGCCGCTGTGCGGCACGGGTCCGGGCGGCTGCGGCTGAGCGGGGCGTGGCTGCGACGGGTGCGCGGGGCGCGGCTGCGACGGGTGCGCGGGCACGCGCGGGATCGGCCGGGTCGATTCGGCGTCGGCGCCACGCCCCGGCGGCGGCTGGCCCGGACCGGGCACGTTCCGCCGCGTCTGCGCGTCGCTGTCTCGGTTCACCTCTCGCGCCCTTCACTCGCCGCCTGCGCCGCAGCAGCATGTCACCCCGGCGTGTGGCCTGGACCAGGATGTCAGCCCCGGTCGCGGTCACTTTCGGTGGTGTTGCCGGGCCCAGCGGGCGGCGGGCCGGTCACGCCGGGCATGGTTTCGGCCGCGGGATCGTCCCGGACGACCGGGTTCGGCGCGGTCGACTCGGAGTCCGAGTGCGGCTGCTCGCCCTGCCTGCCCCGGCGGGCGCGCAACCGGCGCAGGATCCGCCGGGCCGAGAGCACGACCAGCAGCGCGCTGGCGATCGCGGTGAATCCCACGGTGAACGGGTCGTAGGCGTAGGACTGCAGCTGCAGCCGCTTCGCGGGCCCGAGTTCGGTGCCGGACTCGGTGGTCACGTCCACGTCGACGGTGAACTGGCCCGCCCGGTGCACCTCGGTCTCCAGCCGGAAGTGCCTGCGGCCCTGCGCGGGAACCCGGATCACGCCGAGGTCCTTCGTCTTGATCCCGGCCGTGTCGGGGATGCGCAGCACCACCGAGACCGTCACCGGCAGGTCGTTGGTGACCGTCATCGGAATCGGCGCGTTCGAGGCGGTCAGCGTGATCTTCCCGGAGAACTCGTCCAGCCGGACCCGCGAGAGCACCCCGCCCAGCGTGTCCGAGGCGACCCGGACCCAGTGCCGGGCGGTGTCCGGATCACCGCGCCACGCGCTGGAAGCCCCGCGCAGCAGCCCGTTGCGCAGCGGGTTCGTCAGCGCGGCCGGTTCCAGGTTGGCCGCGGGGTCCCGGCTGCTGGAGCGGAACAGGTCGCCGACCTTGTAGTTCTGCCGCGCGAGCTGGTCCAGCACCGGCTGCGGGATCTCCTCGCCCGCGTGTTCCGGCGGGTAGGCCAACCGCGCTTCGGGAGGCGGCGTGGCGGCCTGCTGCGCCTGCCCGCCGTCCTGCGGCAACCCGGTCGGTCGCACGTACCCGGCGCCGGTGAGCTGTTCCATGCCCTGCAGCAGGGAACGCAGGTCCGAGCCGCTGAGGTTCCAGCGCCGTGGCGGCGCCAGCACCGAAGTCGCCCCGTCCTGGTAGCCGCCGGTCGCGCGGAACGCCATCGCACCGAGCGCGTTCTGCGCGCTCAACGCCCCGCTGTCCGGCGGGGACAGCGCGGTCGACTCCTGCGGCGTGCCGTGCAGCGGGTCCAGCGCTTCGGACAGCAGCGGGTCGACCGGCACCGCGGTCGGTGAGCCTTTGGCGCGCAGCCGCACCGGCTCCAGCGAGCCATCGGGCGTGGACAGCGACGAGGGCTCCATGAGCATCGTGTCGATGCCGAAGCGGCTGAGTTCGCTGGCGGCGGGCTCGTCCAGCGCGCCTTCGATCGGCCACAGCACGTTGCGCTGCGGTTCCTGGCGCAGCGTCTGGCGCACGACCAGCGCGCCGTCCAGCGCGCCCTGGATCAGGTCCGGCAGCCCGGCCCGGCCCAGCGCCACCACGTCGGAGTCGGCGTAGGGCAGCGAGATCACGCAACGGCCTTCGGTGGCCTGCCGCAGCTTGTTCATCCACAGCTGCGCCGACGCCGCCCCGGTGCCTTCGATGAGCCCGCCGTCGGGCTGGCGCACCTGGTAACCGCCCTGCATGGCGTTCACCGTCGCCAGCAGGTCCGGGTCGACGGCGAAGCACAGGCCGTTGCCCAGCGGGGACCCCGGTCCTGCGTTTTCCACCACGGACTGCACGAGGTCGTAGAGCCGGCCGCCAGGGGTGAGCGAACTGGCCAGCGAGTCGTCGGCGAGCACCGGACGCTGCCCCTGGGTGCCCTCCCGCTGCATCCGCGGGTAGTCGACGATCGGCACCAGCATCGTCATCGGCGTGGGCTGCGGAGGTTTCGCGGGCGGCGCGCCGGGCGTGTTGAGCACCGGCAGCAGGAAGCTCGCCTCACCGACCCGCGCCCGGCCGCCGTCGTCGGGTTTGCCGTTGACGTTGACCAGCAGCGGGAACGTCCCGGGCTGGTCGATCTGCAGCGACTGCGGACCGCCGTTGATCGGGATGCGCAGCTCGAACGGCGCCTGCTGCCCCGGCGCGAGGCTGCCCACCTGCGGTTGGAACTCGGGGCCCGTGACGGTCGAGGCGTTGCCGCGCACCGCGTCCTGGGTGGCCGGAACGGTGGAGGTCGGGGCGCCGCGCTGCACGCGGGCCTCGATGTCGTGCAGCGTGCGGCCGGAGGTGTTGGTCAGCCGCCCGCTGATCGTCACTTCGCCCGGTCCGGATACCACCGACGGAGTGACCTTGGTCACTTCGAGCTGGGCCAGCGACGAGTCCTGCGCATTCGCCGTGCCTGCCGAGGTGATCGGGATCCCGCCGATCAGCAGGACCGCCACCACGACGGCTACCAGACACCTCAACCCGGCTCCGTTCCCGTGCTCCGCGGCCGGTTCCCGGTCCCCGGCCTTGGCGCGCCGCCCGGGTCGGTCCCGTCCAGCAGCGCGACCGCGTGCCGCACCAGCCGCCGTTCGTCGGCGTAGGCCAGCACGCCGTCCAGTTCACCTAGCGGCACCCAAGCCACCTCGGTGACCTCCACGTCTTCGTCGGAAAGCTCTCCGCCGACCGCATCCAGCAGGAAGTGGTGCACCGTCTTGTGCACCCGCCGGTTGCCGGCGACGAACCAGTAGTCGATCGTGCCGATCGCCACCGTCACCCGTCCGATGATCCCGGTCTCTTCCGCGACCTCGCGCACCGCGGTCTGTTCCGGTCTCTCACCAGGCTCGATGTGGCCTTTCGGCAGCGACCACAGCAGTCGTCCCCTGCGGTCGGTCCGCCCGATGATCGCAGCGAGGCGTTCGGCGTCGTCGACCACCAGCCCCCCGGCCGAGGTCTCGTCCACGGTCCGCAGCCGCTTGCGGCGGCGCCGGTTGCGACGCCCCGGCTGCGGACCGCCGGAGCGGTGGGGCGACGGGGGCATGGCGCCGATGGTAATGCGATCAGCTGCGGGTCCGGGCCTCGTAGCGCGGCCTGCCGCCGCCTGCTGATCACCGGTTGAGCAGCCGATACCCTCGTGTCGTGGCCCCTTCGACCCGTGACGCCTCCGACGAGACCGACCTGCGTTCCCGTGAGCGGGAGGCGCAACGCAACGCCGTGGTCGAGCTCGTGAAGGTGGCCCCGGTCGCGCAGGAACTGGCCGACCGGTTCGCCGCCGCGGGCCACCGCCTGTACCTGGTGGGCGGCAGCGTGCGCGACGCGTTGCTCGGGCGGCTGGGCGCCGACCTGGACTTCACCACCGAGGCACGCCCGGACCGGGTCCGCGAGCTGTTGGACGGCTGGGCGGAGACCGTCTGGGACACCGGGATCGACTTCGGCACCCTCGGCGCCTACAAGCGCGGCACCACCGTGGAGATCACCACGTTCCGCGCGGACAGCTACGACCGGGTGAGCCGGAACCCGCAGGTCGACTTCGGCGACTCCATCGAGGGCGACGTGCTGCGCCGCGACTTCACCGTGAACGCCATGGCGATCGAGCTGGGTTCGCGCGAGTTCGTCGACCTGCACGGCGGTCTGGAGGACGTGGCGCGGCGCCGGTTGGACACGCCTGCGACTCCGCAGGAGTCGTTCGCCGACGACCCGCTGCGGATGCTGCGGGCCGCGCGGTTCGCAGCCCAGCTCGGTTTCGAGCCCGCGCCGCGGGTGGTCGAGGCGATGCGCGGCATGGCGGAGCAGATCGCCCGGATCACTCCGGAGCGGGTGCAGGCGGAGCTGTCGAAGCTGCTGTGCGGCCGGTACCCGCGCGAGGGCGTGCAGCTGCTGGTGCACACCGGGCTGGCCGAGCACGTCCTGCCCGAGGTGCCCGCGATGCGGCTGGAGATCGACGAGCACCACCAGCACAAGGACGTCTACGAGCACTCGCTGGTGGTCCTGCAGCAGGCGATCGACCTGGAGCGGGCCGCCGACCCGGACGGCGAGCCGGACCTGGTGCTGCGGCTGGCGGCGCTGCTGCACGACATCGGCAAGCCGGACACGCGGCGGTTCGAGCCGGGCGGCGGGGTGAGCTTCCACCACCACGAGGTGGTCGGCGCGAAGATGACGCGCAAGCGGCTGCGCGCGCTGCGCTACTCCAAGGAGATCGTGCACGACGTGTCCGACCTGGTGTACCTGCACCTGCGGTTCCACGGTTACGGCGAGGGGAACTGGACGGACTCCGCGGTGCGCCGCTACGTCACCGACGCCGGGCACTTGCTGCCGCGGCTGCACAAGCTGGTGCGCGCGGACTGCACCACCCGCAACCGGCGCAAGGCCAACGCGCTGCAGCGCTCCTACGACGACCTCGAGGAGCGGATCGCCCGGATCGCCGCCGAGGAGGACCTGGCGAAGGTCCGGCCGGACCTGGACGGCAACGAGATCATGCGGCTGCTCGGCGTCCCGCCGGGCCCGATCGTCGGCAAGGCGTGGAAGCACCTGAAGGACGTCCGGCTCGACCGCGGTCCGGTGGATCGCGCGGAGGCCGTCGCCGAGCTGTACCGGTGGGCGGCCGACCAGGGCATCGAGGTTCCCGGCGAGAGCTGATCCGTCGGTGCGCGGTCTCGCGCTGTACGGGTTCCGGCTTCTCCCCCAGTTTCCCTGCTCTGATCATCGCAGGTCAAAGCTTCATAATATTACTGAAGTGCAAATACTCAGGCGTTTCGGTGAACAATCAGCAGCGAAGGCTGACCATCGACTGCGGCCAACCGCATTCGTCGGGAGACGGACGCGCCGCGAACCGGCCACCTCTGCGATCATGCGGAGGTGGAATCTGACGCGGAGGTGGAGCCGGGGACGCTGCTGGTGGCTGCTCCGCAGCTACTCGATGAGAACTTCCGCCGCTCGGTGGTGTACGTGATCCACCACCGCGGCGAAGGCACCCTCGGCGTCATCCTGAACCGGCCCAGCGAGGTGGCGATCAGCGACGTGCTGCCGCATTGGGCACCGCACGCCAGCGAACCGCAGTCGCTGTTCGTCGGCGGACCGGTGGAACAGCGCACGGCGATCTGCCTGGCCGCCCTGCGCACCGGCGAGGACGTCGGAACTCTCGGCGGCGTGGTCGGCGTGCGCGGCCCGGTCGGCCTGGTCGACCTCGACGGAGATCCGGAGCAGCTGGTCCCGCGCACCCGCGGGCTGCGGTTCTTCGCCGGCTACGCGGGGTGGGAGGCGCGCCAGCTCGCCGGTGAGATCGAACGCGGTGACTGGCTCGTGGTGCCCGCGCTGCCGGACGACGTCATCGCCGCACCCGGCGCGGACTTGTGGGGCCGGGTGCTGCGGCGGCAGCGCACTCCGGTGTCGTTCCTGGCCACGCACCCTGGCGATGTGAAGCTGAACTGACCCCGCTCAGCCGCAACAGCCACCGGGGCAGCCGGTGCAGCCGCCGGCCGCGACCGGTTCGGGCAGGGCTTCCGCGGCCCGGTCGCCGAACACTCCGCCGATCACCATGAGCGCGAACGCGCCCGCGATGCCCAGCACGGCGACCAGCACGGCGCTGAACATCGTGCCCAGCAGCGGCTCCGAAACTCCGGCGAGCACGGCGATCGCGCCGCCTGCCAGCATCGCGGGCGCCGCCGCCCGGTTGCCGAGCTCGAAGGCTTCCTCGCTGCGCAGCGTCGCCGGCGTGCGAACCCCGACGTAGCGGTTCGGCGGGAGCTGGCTGCGCAGCCCGCGCCAGCCGATGAACAACAGCGCCGCCCCGAGCACCACGAGCAGCGCGGACAAGATCACCTGCACAGCTATCACCGGCCCAGCGTACGGCGGCCGCTCGCGGGTCATCCGCGCGCTACCCGGCTGGGGTTCACTGGGTCACATGATCGCAGCACGCTCGCCCGCAGCCCGGATTGCCGTCGCCCTCGCTGCCGGGCTGCTCTCCTCCGCCTGCGCGCAGCCGACGACCCCGCCGGAGGGCGTGCGCGTGCTCGGCGAGCGGACGTTGCCTTGGGGCACGACGTTCCAGAACACCACCGTGGGCGGATTGTCCGGGCTGGACTACGACGCCCGTTCCGGGCAGTGGGTGTTCATCAGCGATGATCGCTCGCAGCACCAGCCTTCCCGCACCTACACCGCGCAGATCGACGTGCGGGCGGACGGGCTCGGCGACTGGCGGCTCACCGGCACGCATCCGCTGCTGCGTCCGGACGGGAAGCCGTATCCGGAGGACGCGGTCGATCCGGAGGAGGTCCGCTTCGATCCGCGGTCGCACGAGCTGCGGTGGACCGCCGAAGGTGATCGCGACCGGCCGGCCGACCCGTCGATCCGTTCGGCGGCGCCCGACGGCGGGTTCCGCGGCGAGCTCCCGCTGCCGCCGAACCTGGCGATGCGCCCCGGCAGCGGTCCGCGGGACAACGAGTCGCTGGAGTCGCTGACCTTCGCCGCCGGCGGATCGCTGCTGATCAGCGCGGTGGAGTCGACGCTGCTGCAGGACGGCGAACCACCGGATCCGGAACGCGGCGCGCTCAGCCGGGTCACCGTGCAGGACCGGGCAGGCCGGGTGTCGGCGCAGCACGCCTACCCCGTCGACCCGGTCTTCGCCCGGGGCGGCGGTGACAACGGGATCGCGTCGATCCTCGCCGACGAGCGCGACCCGTCCCGATTGCTGGTGCTGGAGCGCGCCTACGTGCCGGGCGCGGGCAACTCGGTCCGCGTCTACGAGGCGGATCCGCGCGGAGCGACCGACGTGCGGCACCTCGGCTCCTTGCGCGGCACCGAGGTCGCGCCGATGCGCAAGCGGCTGCTCGCGGACCTCTCCGGCCTCGGGCTCAGCACCGTGGACAACGTCGAAGGGATCGCCTGGGGACCGCGCCTGCCCACCGGCGAACACACCCTGGCCCTGGTCAGCGACAACAATTTCTCCCCAGCCCAGACGACCCAGCTGATCGCGCTCGCCGTGCGGTGAGGCCGGGTCGTCGCCGACGATCAGCCCGCCCGCCGGCGCCCCGGGCGGGCCTGCGGGAAACGCGTTGGCGGCGGGCGGCACACTAGGGGTGTGCGATCCGCGTGATGAGCAGGGAAGGAAGCACAGGCGATGAGCGGCCAGGCAGCAGGCGTGACGGGCGAGCCGACGGAGACCCCGGTGACGGGAGGCCCGGCGACGGGGGGCCCGAACGGGAGTGAGGAGGCGCCCCGGTTCCGCTACACGGCGGAGATCGCGGCCGAGGTCGAACAGCGCTGGCAGCGGCGCTGGGAGGAGCTCGGCACCTTCCACGCCCCGAACCCGGTCGGCAAGCTGCGCGCCGAATCGGCCGACGACCCGGCAGGCGGCGACCCGGAATCCGCCGAGAAGCTGTTCATCCAGGACATGTTCCCGTACCCGTCGGGCTCCGGGCTGCACGTCGGACATCCGCTGGGCTTCATCGGCACCGACGTCTACGCCCGCTTCCACCGGATGCTGGGCCGCAACGTGCTGCACACGATGGGTTTCGACGCCTTCGGGCTGCCCGCCGAGCAGTACGCGGCGCAGACCGGCACGCACCCGCGCACCACGACCGAGCAGAACATCGAGCGGTACCTCAACCAGATCCGCAGGCTGGGGCTGGGCCACGACGAGCGCAGGCGGATCGCCACCACCGACATCGAGTTCTACAAGTGGACGCAGTGGATCTTCCTGCAGATCTTCAACGCCTGGTACGACACCGCCGCCGACGGCGGCCGCGGCCGGGCGCGGCCGATCGCCGAGCTGGAGGAGCAGTTCGCCGCCGGTGAGCGCGCCACCCCGGACGGCAGGGCGTGGACCGAGCTGTCCCGCACCGAGCAGCGCCGGCTGATCGACACCTACCGGCTGGCCTACCTGTCCGAGGCCCCGGTGAACTGGGCGCCCGGTCTGGGCACCGTCGTGGCGAACGAGGAGGTCACCGCGGACGGCCTGACCGAGCGCGGCAACTTCCCGGTGTTCCGCCGCAATCTGAAGCAGTGGATGATGCGGATCACCGCTTACGCCGACCGCCTGGTCGACGACCTGGACCGGCTGGACTGGCCGGACAAGGTCAAGAGCATGCAGCGGAACTGGATCGGCCGCTCGCACGGCGCGAACGTGACCTTCCGGCTGGACGGTTCCGCGGGCGAGGTGCAGGTGTTCACCACCCGCCCGGACACGTTGTTCGGCGTGACCTACCTGGTGCTGGCCCCGGAGCACCCGCTGGTCGACGAGCTGACCACCACCGAGTGGCCCGAGGGCACCCACGAGGTGTGGACCGGCGGCGCGGCGACGCCCGCCGAAGCGGTCGCCGACTACCGGCGCACCGCTTCGATGAAGTCCGACCTGGACCGCCAGGAGAACAAGGACAAGACCGGCGTGTTCACCGGTGCGTGGGCGACGAACCCGGTCAACGGCGCCCAGATCCCGGTGTTCGTGGCGGACTACGTGCTGATGGGCTACGGCACCGGCGCGATCATGGCGGTGCCCGGTGAGGACCTCCGCGACTGGGACTTCGCGCACGTCTTCGAGCTGCCGGTGGTGCGCACCGTGCAGCCCTCCGCCGAGCACCCGGGCGGCGCCTACACCGGTGACGGGCCGCGGATCAACTCCGCGAATCCGCAAGCCGGTCTGGACCTGAACGGGCTGGGCCTGGAGGACGCCAAGAGCACCGTCACCGAGTGGCTCGAGCAGCGCGGGCACGGCGCGGGGACCGTGGAGTACAAGCTGCGCGACTGGCTGTTCGCGCGGCAGCGCTACTGGGGCGAGCCGTTCCCGATCGTCTACGACGAAGACGGCGTGCCGCTGGGCGTGCCGGACGGCGAACTGCCGGTGGTGCTGCCGGAGGTCGCGGACTACTCGCCGCGCACCTTCGACCCGGAGGACGCCGACAGCCGCCCGGAGCCGCCGCTGGCCAAGGCCACCGACTGGGCCGAGGTCGAGCTGGACCTGGGCGACGGGCTCAAGCACTACAGCCGGGACACCAACGTGATGCCGCAGTGGGCCGGTTCCTGCTGGTACCAGCTGCGCTACATCGACCCGGTCAACGACGAGGCGTTCGTCGACCCGGTCAACGAGCGGTACTGGATGGGCCCGCGCCCGCAGCAGCACGGCGCGAGCGACCCGGGCGGGCTGGACCTGTACGTCGGCGGCGTGGAGCACGCGGTGCTGCACCTGCTGTACTCCCGGTTCTGGCACAAGGTGCTGTACGACCTGGGCTACGTGAGCTCGGAGGAGCCGTACCGGCGGCTGTACAACCAGGGCTACATCCAGGCGTTCGCCTTCACCGACTCGCGCGGCGTGTACGTGCCCGCCGAGGAGGTCGAGGAAAGCGGCGGCGAGTACTTCTTCCACGGCGAACCGGTCCGCCGCGAGTACGGGAAGATGGGCAAGAGCCTGAAGAACTCCGTGTCCCCGGACGACATGGCCGACAGCTACGGCGCGGACACGCTGCGGCTCTACGAGATGGCGATGGGCCCGCTGGACACCTCGCGTCCGTGGGCGACCAAGGACGTCGTCGGCTCGCAACGGTTCCTGCAGCGGCTGTGGCGCAACGTCATCGACGAGCACACCGGGCAGCTGCGGGTCGCCGACGAGCGCCCGGACGAAGAGATGCTGCGTGCGCTGCACAAGACCATCGCGGGTGTCCGGGAGGACTTGGACGCGCTGCGGTTCAACACCGCGGTGGCGAAGCTGATCGAGCTGAACAACCGCGTCACCAAGACCTACTCGGCGCAGCAGCGCACGCCGCGGCAGGTCGTCGAGCCGCTGGTGCTGATGGTCGCCCCGCTGACCCCGCACCTGGCCGAGGAGCTGTGGGCGCGGCTGGGCCACGACACCAGCCTGGCGCACGGCCCGTTCCCGGTGGCGGATCCCGAGTACCTGGTCGAGGACACCGCGGAGTACCCGATCCAGATCAACGGCAAGGTGCGCTCCCGGGTGGTCGTGCCCGCATCGGCCGAGCAGGACGAGGTGCGTGCGGCGGCGCTGGCGGACGAGAAGGTGGTGGCCGCGCTGGAGGGCAACGAGCCGCGCAAGGTCATCGTCGTGCCCGGCAAGCTGGTCAACGTGGTGGCCTGAGCCGCCCTGCGGCGAACGGCCCGCTCCGCGCGAGCGGGCCGTTTTCGCGTCGAACCGGTTCCGGAACGGGTAGGCCGAGGTGGCGAGGCAGGTCACGTAGCGCTGGTTACTCACGAGTAACTACGCTCGGCGGCGACGGAACTCCAAGTGCGGAGGCTGGCATGGATATCCCGAGGACACCGGCCGGATTCGACGCGGGTGAGCTGGCGGCTCTGCTGGACGGGCGCTGGGCTGACGTCCGCGCGCAGGTCCGCAGCGCGCTGGAGGGCACCGAGCTGCCACCCGGCGATCACCTGGACACCGAGGCGCACCGCGCGCTGACCCTGGAGCAGCTGCACCTGCTGGTCAAAAGCGGCATCCCGGAGATCGGCTTCCCGGTCGCGCAAGGCGGGCAGGGCGACACCGGCGGTTCGGTGGTGTCCCTGGAGATGCTGGCCGGGAACCTCTCGCTGATGGTCAAGTCCGGGGTCCAGTGGGGCCTGTTCGGCGGTGCGGTGCAGGCGCTGGGCACCGAACGGCACCACGAGCGCTACCTGCCGTCGATCATCAACCTGGACCTGCCGGGTTGCTTCGCGATGACCGAGACCGGGCACGGCTCGGACGTGCAGCGCCTGCGCAGCACCGCCGCCTACGACCCGGCGACCGAAGAGTTCGTCGTGCACACCCCGCACGAGTCGGCGCGCAAGGAGTACATCGGCAACGCCGCCCGCGACGGCCGGATGGCGGTGGTGTTCGCCCAGCTGTTCACCGGCGGCCAGGGGCACGGCGTGCACGCGTTCATGGTTCCGATCCGCGACTCCGCGGGTGCGGTCCTGCCCGGCGTGCACATCGAGGACTGCGGCCGCAAGGCCGGGCTCAACGGCGTGGACAACGGGCGCATCACCTTCGACAACGTGCGAGTCCCGCGCGAAGCGCTGCTCAACCGCTACGGCGACGTGGCCGCGGACGGCACCTACAGCAGTCCGATCGACAGCACCGGCAAGCGGTTCTTCACCATGCTGGGCACGCTGATCCGCGGCCGGATCTCGGTGGCGGGCACGGCGGGCAGCGCCACGAAGCTGGCCCTGGAGATCGCGCTGCGCTACGGCTCGGCGCGCAGGCAGTTCGACCGGCCCGGCACCGACGAGGAAACCGTCGTGCTGGACTACCTCGGGCACCAGCGCAAGCTGCTGCCCGCGCTGGCGAAGACGTTCGCGCTGCACTTCGCGCAGGAACAGCTGGTATCGACGCTGCACGAGGTGCAGGGCTCCGGGGACGAACGCGCACAGCGGGAACTGGAGTCGCGCACCGCGGGGATCAAAGCCGTCACCACCTGGCACGCCACCCGGACCATCCAGATCGCGCGCGAGGCGTGCGGCGGCGCCGGCTACCTCGCGGAGAACCAGTTGCCGCAGCTCAAGGCGGACACCGACGTGTTCACGACCTTCGAGGGCGACAACACGGTGCTGCTGCAGCTGGTCGCCAAGGGCCTGCTGACGAACTACAAGGGCCAGTTCGACGAGCTCGGCACGATGGGGATGGCCAGGTTCGTCGCCGACCAGTTCGTGGGCGCGGTGATCGAACGCACGGCGGCGAAGTCGCTGGTGCAGCGCCTGGTCGACGCCGCGGTGCCGGACGACGAGGAGGCGGTGTTCGAGCGCGGCTGGCAGGTGAAGCTGTTCGACGACCGCGAGCGGCACGTGCTCGACGGCCTCGCCCGCCGCCTGCGGCGCGCCACCGGCGGTTCCGCGGACCCGTTCGAGGTGTTCAACGACGCGCAGGACCACGTGCTGCGCGCGGCGCGGGTGCACATCGACCGGGTCGTGCTCGAGGCGTTCGTCGCCGGTGTCGAGCGCTGCCAGGATCCGGACACCGCGCTGGTGCTGGAGCGCCTGTGCGATCTGTACGTGCTGTCCACGGTCGAGGAGGACCGGGGCTGGTTCCTGGAGCACGAGCGGATCACCCCGCGGCGGGCGAAGGCCGTGACCGAGGCGGTGAACGGGTTGTGCCAGGCGTTGCGCCCGCACGCGGTGGACTTGGTGGCGGCGTTCGGCCTGCCGCGCCAGTGGCTCACCGCGCCGATCGCGAACGGTGCGGAGCAGCAGCGCCAGGAGGTCCAGCGGGAGCACGACCGCCGAGACGTCTGATCCGCATTCTGCCGGGCGGCCCGCTCGTGGCGATCTGCCGACGGGCGGGCCGCGCTTTTTGTCGCGAACCCGAACTGATCGGGAATTGTTCGGAAGGGCGTGCGAAATCGCCTGTTTTTACGGAACCAGATCTTTCCGATATGACGCTGTGCAGGAATAATGGAAGATCGACGAATTCGAAACGATATGGACCGAATGCTCACCGTCGCTTGATCTGTGCCGATATGCACACATGGCGGAAACTGCTTCATGCGAATGGGTAGTTTCTCGCCGCATGGCACGGACCAATTTTAAACGCACTGTAATCGCATCCGGACTCGTAGCCGCGGCGCTCGGTGCGGGCGCCGCCATGCCCGCGCAGGCGCTCGCCGCCGACGCCGGGCAGCAGAACCGCGTCGTCGAACTCGTCAACCAGCAGCGCGCCGGTGCCGGCTGCGGACCGGTGAAGGTCGACAAGCGGCTCACCCAAGCGGCCAACGGGCACAGCTCCGACATGGCCAACCGGAACTACTTCTCGCACGACACCCCGGAAGGCGTGTCGTTCGACAAGCGGATCAAGAACGCGGGCTACCCGTCCCCGGGCGCGGAGAACATCGCCGCCGGCCAGAGCAGCCCCGAGCAGGTGATGAACGCCTGGATGAAATCGCCAGGGCACAAGAAGAACATCCTGAACTGCAAGCTGAACAAGATCGGCGTCGGAGTCGAGACCAGCGGCTGGAACTGGACGCAGGACTTCGGCTACTGATCCCCCCGGACCGCGACTCCGCTGCACGGGCGCAGCGAGCATCGCGGCCCGATCGGCGTGCGGCCAGGGCTCCCGGTTCGCCGAGGGGCCCTGGCCGCACGTGTCATCCGGTGGTCAGCCCGAGCTCGTGGGCCAGCTCGTCGAGCAGCGACTCGTAGAGCCGGTCGGAGTGCGCCAACGTGAACGGGAACCGCCCGAACACCTCCAGCGCCACGTGCCCGTAGATCCGGACCCACCAGCGCAGCAGGAAGTAGACCGCGTCGGTGTCCTGCGCTTCCGCGGGCAGGTCGATCCCGTGCTGCGAGAACGCCTCGGCCAGCGCGAGCTGGTTCGGGGACAGTTCCGATTGCAGGCTCGCCGGCGCCGACTCGCGGTCCACCACGTGCGTGCTCTCGGCCATCAGCGGGCCGATGAGCCGCAGGAAGACCCCGGCGAACTGGTCCCGGGCGCCTTCCGGACCGGCGCCGTCCGCGCCGGGTTCCGCGGTCTCGTCCGCGCGGGTGGCGAAAACCAGCCCGAACTCCTTGGGATGCGCCAGCGCCCAGCGCCGAAAACCGTGGCACACCGACCGCAGTTTCCCGTGGAAGTCGCGCTGGTCGATCTCGCGCAACCGCTCGCTCAGCTCGTCGACCAGGTCGCCGCAGATGTCCTCGCCGAGTTGGCGCAGCAGGTCTTCGCGCGAGTCGTAGTAGCGGTACAGCGCGGGTGCGGTGATGCCCAGCTCGCGGGCGATCGCGCGCAACGTGACCGCGTCCCGGCCCTGTTCGATGAGCAGCGTCCGGGCGTGCTGGCGGATCTCCATCTCGGTGGCAGCACGGATGCGTTCGCGCCGAGTGCCCTCGCTCATCTGACCGACTCCATGGCGTGTTCCGCCGGTGCCGCGCGGCGGGTTCGACCGCTGCGCAGCTCACCGATCGGACGGCGATCAATTACTTGCGGTGCACGTTATCGGTTCCGTTCCGGTCGCCACCACCGAACGCCGATCAGGAATATCGACTTGTCGGCATGTGTTGGCGCTGCCGAAGACGGCCGGTCGGTGGCCTCCGGGGCGGAAAGGTGTACTCGATGGACGCGGCAGGAACGAACGACCCAGCGGGAACGAACGACGCGGCGGCGCGGGAACTCGTCGTCTACACCAGGCCCGGCTGCCCGTTCTGCACATCGCTGCGGGCGGGCCTGCGCAAGCAGGGGGTGGCCTTCCGGGAGCTCGACATCTGGCAGGACGACGAAGCCAGGGCCGTCGTGCGGTCGATCGCGGACGGCAACGAGACGGTCCCGACGGTCGTGGTCGGTGAGTTCTCGGCGGTGAACCCGTCGGCGTCCGAGGTCGTCGCGGCGCTCGGCGAGCACGCGCCGGAGCTGCTGCCGGAGCAGAAGCCGGGTCCGGTGCAAGGCACGCTGAACGCGCTGGGCCTGCGGCGCAACGGCTGAGCAGCGCGGGCCGCGGCCGACCCGGTCGCGCAACCGCACGGGCCGGGATGAACCAGGGCCGGCCGCACGGGGGGCGTTGCGACCGGCACCTGGGGGTTGCGATCGTCGGTGGCGCGATACCGGCGAGCAGCAACTCATCCAGTTTGACGTTCAGCCTCCCCGCGAGGATGCATCTTCGTTCCCAACTACGCCCGAACGGGTGGAACCCGCGTCGGTGCGGGGTCACGACGCGATGCCCGCGCGGGCCTCCCTGCCGCCGATCAGCCGCGCGTACCGGGTGCCGCCCGCCAGCAGGATGAGCCCGGCGGCCAGGAACGCCAGCACTCGGGCCAGGCCGGACAGCGCGGCGAGGTCGAACAGCAGCAGTTTCGCCAGCGCGACGCCGACCAGCGCGAATCCCGCGACCCGCGGCGGCACCGAACCGATGCCGCGCAACAGCAGCAGGAAAGCCAGCACCATCCACGAGACGGTGATCAGCGCGTGCCCGGCCAGGAAGCCCGAGGTAGTCGGCAGCACCAGGAGGCTCGCGGTGAGCACGGCACCACCGCAGCCGTAGAGAAGTCCGACGGCTGCGGGCGTCAACGCTTGCGGAGTTCGCGGTAGCACGTTCATCCGGACCGCGGCCCAGGTAGTGGCGGTGGTGGCGCCGGCTATGAGCAAGAAGGCCGCCAGCCCGCCGAGCATCGCGGGCGTCAGCGCGCGGCCGTCGTCGAAGTACGGCTGAGCGGGGAAGCCGGTGAACAGGCTCGGCGGCACGTCGATCAGCAGCGCCAGCAGGGTTCCCGCCGAACCGAAAAGGGCGGCGCTCAGCAGCAGTCCCTTGCCGCGCAGCCGGAATGCCAGCATTGCCAGCAGCAGTGCTTCCGCGAGGACGCTGACCGAACGGGCCGAGGCGCCGGTGCACAGCACCGTCAGCTGGAACAGCAGCATGGCGCTCACCCCGCCTGCGACGACGCCGAACGCAGCGGGCAGTCGACCGACTCGGCCGGCGCACCACACCGCGAAGTACAGCGCGCCGAGCAGCGCGAGGAATCCGAACGCGGGCCAGCGTCCCAGCATCGGGGCGACCAGCGCGGTCGGTGCGGCGGCGCTGATCAGCAGCGCGATGCCGATCGGGTCCTTGCCGCGGCGGTGCGCAGTGGCGGCGGCGAGCGCGAGGCCGGTGACGGAGACGGCGAGGGCGGCCCACGCGGCCGTCCACGGCTCGCGGGCGCTCAGCGCGAGTCCGTCGCTGATCAGCGCGGCGAGGATCGCGGGGAAGGCGGAGGCGGCCGTGAGCCCGCGCCAGCCCCGGCGCAGCTGCACCGGCGTTGCGGCGATCTTGAGCACGACCAGGAATCCGGTCAGCAGCGCGGTAGCAGCCGGCACCGGCCCGAACAGCAGCGGTGCGCACAGCAACGGCGCGCACAACGCGCACCCGAGCACGACGCCGACCGCCAAGGCCTGCGAACGCCAGCGGTCGGCGAGCCAGAGCCCGGCCACCGACAGCGCCAGCGCGGCCCCCAGACCGGCCGGGGCAGGCAGGAAGCGGTAGAGCGCGGTGGCCGCGAGCACGTCCAGGTAAAGCGCGGCGATACCGGTCGCGGCCAGCGAGAACGCGGCCGCGGGCGCGGAGCGGCGGCGCACCCACACGCCGCTGGCGAGCAGCGCGAGCCCGAGGCCGCCGCCGGCGGCGACCCGGCCGAGCGGGCCGATCCAGCCCTGCTGCACCGCCATCACCATCAGCAGCACGACGCCGAGCAGCGTGATCGCGGCTCCCGCCCATGCGAGCACGCGGGTGCCTTGGCGAGCGGTCCAGTTCGCGATCACGTCGAGCACCCCGGCGCGCTGCGGGACGGGATCGAGCGACGGCGCGCGGTTTTCGGGCAACCATTCGTCGGAGAACGCCCGGTCGTCAGCCCGTGCCGGTGCGTCGGCGAGGACGTGGTCGCCGGTGGGTCCGTCTTGGGCAGCGGATGCTGCGGGCAGCTGGTCCCCGGCGGGCGCTCGGTGCTCGGTCGATCCTTCGCCGCCGATTCGTCCCCGCTCCGCATCGGCCCCCTGATACGGGGCAGCCCCGGCCGCCTGAGCGGCCGGGGTCTGCGTCGGTTCGGCGAAGCTGGTGTCCACCGGTTCACCTGGTAGCGGTGCTGGTCCGGTGTCCACCGTTGCTGTCGGCGGCGGTAGCTTGTCCGGGACGGGTTGTCGTTGTTTCGGCGGGTGCTCCGGTGGCGTCCCGGTGCGCTCCGGCTGGGTGTCTTGCCCGGTCATGTCGTTGCCTTCCCCAGTAGTGGCCTTCTCCCCAGGTTTCTCGGCGTCCGCACGGAGCTCGCGGAGCTGCGCTCCGAATTCGCCGAGTTCGCCGCCCAGGTCGGCGAAGATTCCCGCGAGTCGTTCGATCGGGTCGGCGAGCTTGCCGAGGTCCGGAGTCGGGCCTGCGACCATGTTCCGTGCCGTCTGCTGTGTTGCCATGAGCACACTCTGTCGGCCGAAGGGGTTCGCCGGGATCCGTACGGCTACTCATCGGTTACTCATCGGTCAGCGCAATCGCTGCTCCGTGCGGGTACGTAGCCGGTGCTCGCGGTGGCCGTCGTACCTGCGCGCATCCGGGCCGATCGGATGAGCGGTGCCTACGATCGAGGAGAGGCCGCAAGAGAAAGGTATGGTCTAGACCATGTCGTCGTTCAGTGGTGTCGGAGTCAGTTCCGGCCGCGCATCCGGCCCCGTCGCCAGGGTCGCCGAAGCCCTCCCCGAGCCTGCCGCCGCGCCGGCGCCAACCGATCCCGCCGCCGAGGCGCGACGCATCCGACCGGCCGCCGAAGCCGTCGCCGACCGGTTGTCCGAGCGGGCGGGCGCGGTCGGCGGCGAAGCCAAGGCGCTGCTGGAGACCACCGCGGCGATGGCGCTCGACCCGGCGCTGCTGTCCCAGGCCGAGCAACTGGTCACCGGCAACTCGCTGCCTGCGGCCCGTGCCGTGCACGAAGCCGCGAACGGCTTCGCCGAAGCGCTGCGCAGCGCGGGCGGCTACCTGGCCGAACGGGTCCGGGACATCCACGACGTGCGGGACCGGATCATCGCCGAACTGCTCGGCGCGACCCCGCCGGGCGTGCCGGACCTGGAACGCCCGAGCGTGCTGCTGGCCCGCGACCTGGCCCCGGCCGACACCGCCGACCTGGATCCGCGGCTGGTGCTCGCGCTGGTGACCGAAGAAGGCGGGCCGACCAGCCACACCGCGATCCTGGCGCGTTCGCTGGGCATCCCCGCGGTCGTCGCCGCCCGCGGAGTGCTCGCCGCGGCGCCGGTGGTCGGGGCGACCGTCGACGGCGACACCGGTGCCGTCGACACTTCGTCCGAGGCGGTGCGCACCCAGGCCGCGCAGCGGCCGACCGAGGTGAACTGGACCGGCACCGGCGGCACCTCGGACGGGCACAGCGTCTCGATCCTCGCCAACGTCGGCTCGGTCGCCGACGCGCACCTGGCGGTGGAGGCCGGAGCGCAAGGCGTCGGACTGTTCCGCACCGAGTTCTGCTACCTCGCCACCGACGACGAACCCGACGTGCCCACCCAGCGCGCCGCCTACGCCGGCGTGCTCACGCCGTTCGCGGAACGGCCGGTCGTGGTGCGGACCCTGGACGCGGGCGCGGACAAGCCGCTGTCGTTCCTGGACATGGGCGTGGAGCCGAACCCCGCGCTGGGCGTTCGCGGGTTGCGGATCTGCTTCGAGCGGCCCGGCGTGCTGGACCGCCAGTTGGAAGCGATCGTCGCGGCCGCGGAGGAATCCGGCGCGCAGGTCGCGGTGATGGCCCCGATGGTCGCCACCGCCGACGAAGCCTCCTGGTTCGCCGAACGGGTGCGGGCCGCCGGGCTGGGCCGGGCCGGCGTGATGATCGAGGTGCCCGCAGCCGCGCTGGCCGCGCACGAGATCTTGGACGCGGTCGATTTCGTCAGCATCGGCACCAACGACCTCGCGCAGTACGTGTTCGCCGCCGACCGGATGTCCGGTGCGCTGGCGAGCCTCAACGACCCGTGGCAGCCGGCGTTGCTGCGGCTGATCGCGCAGGCCGGCCAGGCAGGCCAGAAGCTGGGCAAACCGGTCGGCGTGTGTGGCGAGGCGGCGGCCGACCCGCTGCTGGCCGGGGTGCTCACCGGCTTGGGAGTGACGAGCCTCTCGATGACCGCCGCTGCCGTGCCCGCCGTCGGCTCGGCGCTGGCCGCTCACCCGTTGGCCGCCTACCAGGTCGCGGCGGACGCGGCGCAGAACGCGCCGAGCGCGGCTCGCGCGCGGGAAGCCGCGGTGACTTCGCTGCAAGCTTGATTCCGCGATTCGCGTAATGCGCCGGGGTCCCGGCCGTCACATCCCGCGGGAGGGGGTTCCCGGCCGGATCCGCTAGCCGGATCCGGCCCGCCTGATCGGTGGTTCCGCGCCGATCGGCACCGCAGGCTCCGCCTGCCGGGTCGCGCTCCGCGCGGCCCGCTCGGTGGTGGCGCGATATCGGCGGAGCAGCGGACCGGGGTGGGGGCTCATGGCGCGCCCCCACCCCGGCCACCGGCCGCGCCCCGGCGGGGCAGTACCGGGACGCGACCGGCAGCGGACGGCAGGCCCCATCCCCAGGGGAGCCCGTCGTCCACGGGTGCCCTGTGGCACCCGGGTCAGGCGCGCACGTGGTCCCCGAGCACCGGCCGCACCAGTTCGCGCAGGTCCGGCGACGGTTCGATGCCCAGCTCCCGATCCAGCAATTGCGCGTAGCGGCGGTAGTGGCGCAGCGCCTGCGCGGGATTGGACTGCTTGAGCAGCACCCGCACCACCGCGCAGTGCGCGGTCTCCCGGAACGGCTCGACGACCGTGGCGGCCTGCGCCACTTCCAGCGCGGTCGCCAGCTGGCGGGACTGCACGAGCCGTTCCGCGGCGATCTCCAGCGCGTGCACCTGGACCTGCTGCAACCGCTCCCGCTCGGCCAGCACCCAGTCCTCGTACCAGCCCGGCAGCAGCGGGTCGTGCCGCGCGAGGGCGTGCCCGATCCCGGCCCAGTCCGAGATCGGCTCCGCGGCGTCCTGCTGCAACAACCGCTCCCCCGTGGTGATCAGTTCGTGCACGTCCACCACCACCTGCGGGCCGAGCTCGATCTCCGCACCGCTGCCTTCGATGGCCCCCTGCACCCGCCTGCGCACTCGCCACAGCGTGGTGCGCAGGTTCGCCAGCGCGCTCTGGTCGTCGTTGTCCGGCCACAGCACCCCCGCGACGAAGTCCCGCTGAGTCCGCCCCCGCAGCGCCAGCAACGCCAGCAGCCGCTGCCCGCTGCTGGACATCGCCACCCCGGCACCGTCCCGGTGCAGCGACCATCCGCCGAGCAGATCCAGTCGCAAGGGCTGCGGGATCGGACGCACAGGTCCCTCGTTCATGACTCCCCCTTCTGCCGAGCAAGACCGGCCGCGCCCGCGGGCGGGACCCGTCACCGGTGCCGTCGGGGACGCGACGGCAAGCCGTTACACCACTACCCAGCGTGATGTCTGTGCAGGTCAGGGCGTTTTGGCCGCGCCACGATGCGCGAGTTGCGCACGATGCCGCGGCTGGTGCCTGGGGTGCTTGCGGCGGTGCCAGAGGAACACCTTGCGGCCGGTGCGGAGCAGGAACGCCGTCGCGCCGAGCCACGGCAGCAGCACCACCACCAGCGAGACGATCGCCAGCACTCCGGCCAGCGTCTGGCCCTGTCCGAGACCGGCGACTCCCGCGTCCCAGAAGCTCCGCCCCCGCGTCAACGCGGTCTCCAGGTAGCGCGGCACCCGTACCAGCAGCGACACCATGGCCAGGCCCAGCACCGGTACGACCACCATCACCCAGGCCGTCACGATCATGCGCACCCGCGGACGCAGTGCCCCGCCGGCGGGCTGTCCGGCCAGCCGGTGCTTGCCCGCGAGCCGCTGCAGGAACGGCCGCACGTGCGCGAACAGGTTCGGCACGCCGACCAGGTCGCCGAGGATGTAGTACCCGTCCAGCCGGATCAGCGGCAGCAGCTGCTGGAGCATCTGTATGTGGCTGAGCACGATGAACACCATCAGCGGCGGGAAGTGCGTGGCCCAGAAGAGCCCCGCGGCGCCCAGGATGAAGATCGCGTTGAAGTACAGCCCACCGAGGTCGGTGCGCAGCCTGCCCGCTCGGTCCAGCCGGTAGGCGTCCGTGACATTGGTGTAGAAGGCCGGGATCACCAGCAGGATCCCGACGCCGATGGAGCCCGGCCGCGCTCCCCCGTAGCGGCAGGCGGCGGCGTGCCCGGTCTCGTGGAAGAACGTGGAACCGATCACCAGCGCCATCACCGTCAGCACCTGAGCCGGATCGCCGACCGCGCGGTGGAACGCCGGATCCAGCGCGCCCGAACTCACCAGCGCGACGTCGACGACCACCAGCGCGCACAGCACCGCCACCACCAGCGCGGGCTGGAACAGCGGCGCCAGCACGGCGGCCAGCGGACGCACGAACCGCGCGGGCAGCAGCACGCCGCGCATCGCGAGCGCGATCAGCGGGTCGGCCCGCGGTGCTTTCGCCACCGGCTCGGCCAGGGTGGCCACGCCGAGTTCGTGCAACTTGTCGTTGATCAGGTACTCGACGCCGGGAACGGACACCTGCTTGCCGCAGTCGGCGGTGATCCGATCGGCGATCTGGCGCAGCGTCCGGTGCCCGTCGATCTGCTCGGTCACCCGGTACAGGAGTTCGGACACCAGGACCATCTGGCCGTCGGCGCGGGAGAGCAGGTAGCGCGGTTCGGCGTAACCGGCACCTTCGTACCGCCCGCACAGCGAAATGCCCTCGGCCCTTACCGGTACCGCGTGCTCGTCGGTGGGATCGGCACCGCCCGCGGAACCCGCGGGATCGGTTCCGGGGCGCTGGACGGACGCGGTCCCGGACTGCCCGGCCTCGGTGGCTTCTGACATGGGGTTCCCCTCTTGGCAAACCGGCCGGGGACGGGAAGACCCGTCCCCGGCCGGCCGGCACGTCCGATGTTCGCTGCTACTTCGCGCTGATGCCTTGGTCGAGAATCGCCGCGGCGTCGCCGCCGATGCTGACCGCGACGCCGACGTTGACGCCCACGGCGTTGGTGACGTCGACGAGGCCGGTTGCCTCTCGCTGCGGCAGCAGTTCGGCCGACTGCTCGGCCAGCTCGAATTCGTGCATGTGCTCCTCCTGGTGGGTGGTGACCCGGCCGCGCGCCGGTGCTCAGCACGCGGCCGGGAACTCGATTACTTCTGGCCGACGTCGAGGTCCTGCTCGGCGGTCGCCACGGCGTCGCCGAACGGTCCGTTGAGGGCCACTGCGGTGTTCTCGGCGGTGATGTCGGCGACGTTCAGGTTCAGCCCGCCCAGCGCCTCACGCGCAGGCAGCAGCTCGGCCGAGGCTTCCGCGGAAATGTCGAAGTTCACGATGTGCTCCTGGAATCAAAGTGGGAATCGGTCGCGGCCGCTGGCCGCTGGTGGTGCTCCGGGACCACCGCCCCGGAGTCACCGAACGGTGCAGAACCGGGCCCCTGCGGTGCAGGGAACGGTTCACCAGCCGCTGTGCTGGCCGACGTCGAGGTCCTGCTCGGCGGTCGCCACGGCGTCGCCGAATCCACCGTTGATGGCCACGGCGGTGTTCTCGGCGGTGATGTCGGCGACGTTCAGGTTCAGCCCGCCCAGCGCCTCACGCGCAGGCAGCAGCTCGGCGGACAGTTCCAACTCGGAGATCTCGAAAACGCTCACGGTCGTGCTCCTCATCGTGTTGACGAACTTGCGAACCGCGGCCCTCTTGCCGCTGGCCGCGAGTACGCCAAACACGCCGTCACCGACTCGTCACGCGCGCGTCACGGCGAATCCGCGGCACCCGCCCGGACGACGAGCGCCGACGCGCTGCTCACCGGCGGTGAGAAGCGGTGTGACCTGGGGGAAATCCGGTCGGGTCCGGACGAGCGACGACCCGGCCACCGTGCTCGGTGACCGGGTCGGGTGAACCGGGAAAGATCTTGCGGAGGGCTGGGCGGATCACTCGGTTTCGCCGTCGGCGTCCAAGCCGTGCTCGATGGCGTAGCGGGCCAGCTCCACGCGGTTGTGCAGCTGGAGCTTGCGCAGCGTGGACTGCACGTGGTTCTCCACCGTGCGGTGCGAGATGACCAGCTTGTTCGCGATCTGGCGCGCGGTCAGGCCCTTCGCCACCTGCCGCAGCACCTCGGTCTCCCGGTCGCTGAGCTGCGGAGCCTGCGACTCCCCGCCGGGGGTGACGGCCATCCGCCGGTACTCGCCGAGCACCAGCCCGGCCAGCCCCGCGTTGAACACCGCATCCCCGGCCGCGGTGCGCTGCACCGCGTCGACCAGCTCGTCCACCGAGGCGGACTTCACCAGGTAGCCGGAGGCACCGGCCTTGACCGCTTCCAGCACGTCGCTGTGCTCGCCGCTGGCCGAGAGCACCAGCACCCGGGTGCCGGGGATC
The DNA here is from genome assembly GCF_037023755.1 of Saccharopolyspora sp. SCSIO 74807. NCBI lineage: Bacteria > Bacillati > Actinomycetota > Actinomycetes > Pseudonocardiales > Pseudonocardiaceae > Saccharopolyspora > Saccharopolyspora sp. SCSIO 74807. The sequence goes on from NZ_CP146100.1 coordinate 1,752,363, forward strand.
TCCTGGGTGATCTGCCGGGACGCGTCCACCCCGGAGGTGTCGCCGAGGTTGATGTCCATCAGCACCACGTCCGGGCGCACGGTACGGGCGATGCGCAGCGCGGAGACCGCGTCCGCGCTGGTGGCCCGCACCTCGAAGCCGCGTTCGGAGAGATCCCTGGACACGCCGTCGCGCCAAATGGGGTGATCGTCGACAACCATCACCGAGACCTGCGGCTCGGTCATCCGTCTCCTCCTATGCGACGTGCCTCGGCTGCGGAAACCTCGTCCGCGGAGTCCGGCGACCGGCGCCCGGCGGCGTCCTGCTCGGTTCCGGTGCCCGCGGCGGTACGCCTGCCGGAGATCTTCCCGTCCGGGCGTTTCGCCCGTTCGCCCAGGGGCGCCGTGTCAGCGGTCCCGTCGGTCGTCGAGGGGCGCGGCACGCGCAGCTCCCACTCGGTGCCTTCCCCCGGCGAGGTGTCCAGCGCGACCGTTCCGTCCAGCGTGGCGACGCGACCGCGGATCGACTGGGCCACGCCCATCCGCCCCTCGGCGGCGGCCTCGTCGAGCCGCCCTTCGGGGATGCCGGGCCCGTCGTCGCGGACGCTGAGCACGATCTCGTCCGGCAGTTCCTCCAGCAGCACCCATGCCCGCGCCTCGGAGCCCGCGTGCCGTTCGACGTTCTCCAACGCTTCCCGCACCACCGAGAACAGGTCCGAGCACAGCGGTTCCGGCAGCAGCACGCTCGTGGCGGGCACCGATACCTGCACTCGTCCGCTGCGCAACACCTGCAGCCGGGCCACCAGGTCCGTCTCGCCCCCGGCGGTCGGTTCGACCGGGGCGGTCGCCACCAGCGAGCGCAACGCGATCTCCTGCTCCCCCGCGAGCTGGGCGAGTTCGGCGGCTTCCCCGCCGAGTTCGGTGCCGCGCCTGCGCACCCTGGCCAGCACTTGGAGCACGCTGTCGTGGATCGACCGGGCCAGGCGTTCGCGCTCGGCGGTGGCCGCCTCCGCGCGCAACGCCTGGCTGAGCCGCTCGGTCGACCGGCGCGCGGTGTCCGCGGCCAGCCCGAACAGCACGCCGGTACCGACCAGCAGCACGGCCTCCTGCAGCATCACGGAGTTGGAGTGGCCGCGGATCAGGAAGTTGATCCCCGCGGAGAGCACGCCGGACACGCCGCCGCCGAGCCAACCCCACTGCACCGCCGCCAGCGTCACCATCGACGGTTGCCACAGGGTCACCACCGACGGCAGGTCGTCGGTCATCTGCTGCTCGGTCATGATCAGCTCGTTGCTCAGGAACAGCACCGAGACCAGCACCTGGTCGATCAGCACGAGGCGGTTCGTGCGGTGCTCGCGCACCCGGAACCGCCGGACCGTGAACACCGTCCAGCCGATCATGATCAGCAGTTCGGCCGCCGCCAGCGCCGGGTACCGGTAGTCCCGGAACTGGATCGCGAAGCACAGGATCGCGTAGCACAGCCCCACGGAGCGGAAGAAGTTGTGCGTGCGCCACAGCGGTGTCCGGCCGTCGGCGACGCGCGGTCGTTGCGCTGGCTGGCTGGCGTGCGGTGTGGCCACGGTTGCTCCTTCCCGGCGGCCCATCCTGCCGTACGGCGACGATCTCGTAACCCGGCGATCGGTGAACACGCTGGGTGTTTGTTGTCACCGAATGGATCAATCGAATGGGAGGCCGTCCCGGCTATCACCGCTTGATCGGGTTATGCGAGTCTCTGGAGCAGTGATCGATCCGTTGATCGGTTGTGCGACAACGACGCCATTCGTGCGGATCGGGAATTGCGAACGGACCAATCGCCCTGGTCCATGCGGGTGGCGAAGAGACGCGAGGATTCATGGCGCTGTGGCCGAGGCTCCGGGCGCCCGCCTTGATCTACGGGCTGCTGGTCGAAACCGCGGCCCTCGCCGTGGTGCTCCCGGTGGTGCTGGGCAGCTCGCCGCCGAGCCCGGGCGAATGGCTGCGCTTCAGCATGCTTGCGGCCACCGCGGGCGTGGTCATCATCGCGACCTCGGTGTCGATCCGGGTGCGCAGCGAGGTGCGGCGCGACCCGTGGACGGTGCACACCGCCTACCTCGCGGCGGGCGGGCTGACGCTGCCGCCGGATCTGCTGGTCCTGCTGCTGGTCGGGCCCGGTCTGCACGCCGCGCTGGAGCGGCGCCCGGAGCCGCACCGGTGGCTGTTCGTCAGCGCCGCGACGGTCTGGGCCGTGTTCGCCGCCCGGTGGGTGATCGGCTGGCGGGACCCGGCGTGGAATCCGGTGCTGATCGTGCTCGCGGGCACCGTGTTGTTGCTGGTCCGGGCCGCGCTCGTCGCCATCGGCCTGCGGCTGCGGGACCCGGACGCGCGCGGTTCGGAAGTGCTGGGCGAGTCCGCCGACGTGCTGCTGGGCATCGTGGCGGCGTGCTTCGGCGGTGTGCTGGGCATGGCGGTGCTGCGGGAGCCGGGCGTGGCGCTGCTGGGAGCTCCGGTGCTGGCGTTGCTCGATCTGGCCGGGCAGCTGCCGCACTGGCGCCGCTCGGCGCAGCGCGACGGCAAGACCGGGCTGGCCAATGCGCTGCACTGGGACCGCCTCGCCCGGGCCGAGCTGCGCCGGGCGTGCGCGCGGCAGCAGCCGACCGCGGTGCTGCTGCTGGACTTGGACCACTTCAAGCGGGTCAACGACGAGGTGGGGCACATGGCCGGTGACGCGGTGCTCGCGGCCGTGGCGCTGACGCTGCGCGGCAGCGTCCGCAAGGACGACGTGGTCGGCAGGTTCGGCGGCGAGGAGTTCGTGGTGCTGCTGCCGACGGCCGCACCGGAGGTGGCCCGCGTGGTCGCCGACCGCATCCGATTGGCGATCGCTGCGCTTTCCGTGCCCACGCGGGACACCCTCGGCGAGCCGCGCGAGCTGTGCGGGGTGACGGTGAGCGCCGGGGTGGCGACCTCGGTGCGGTTCGGCTACGAGCTCGGGGATCTGCTGGCCGCCGCGGACGCGGCGCTGATGCAGGCGAAGTCGGCGGGGCGGAATGCGGTCACCGTGGCGTAGCCGCCTTTCCGGACCGCGCAGGCGACAATTCCTGAATAGATTTCGTGTTCGGTGGAATCCCGGCGTGCGGTCACCGAGCGTCGTCCGAATCCGTTTCCCGCGCGACCGATTCCCCGTCGGAATCCGCGTCCGGCTCCGCCTGCCGCGGGTCGTCCGGATCCACCAGCGACGCCGAGGTCTCCCCGGCCGCCAGCGAGCGGATCGCCGAGTTCAGCACCGCGACCAGCGGCACCGACAGCAGCGCCCCCACGATGCCCGCGACCACCACGCCTGCGCTGATCGCCAGCACCACCGCCAGCGCGTGGATCCGCACCGCACGTCCCAGCAGCATCGGCTGCAGCACGTTGCCTTCGAGCTGCTGCACCGCCAGCACCACCGCGACCACCAGCAGGGCGTCCACCGGGCCGCTGGTCACCAGCGCGACCAGCACCGCCACCGCGCCGGAAGCCACCGCGCCGACGATCGGCACGAACCCGCCGAGGAACACCAGGGCGGACAGCGGCAGCGCCAGCGGCACCCCGATGGCCGTCAGCCCGATCCCGATGCCGATCGCATCGGCCACGGCGACCAGCGCTGTCGCCCGCACGTAGCCGACCAGCGAGGCGAACCCGCGCACCCCGGCCACGTCCACCCGGTCCCGCGCCGCGCTCGGCACCAGCTTCAGCAGGAACGTCCACACCTGCCGCCCGTCGTGCAGGAAGAAGATCAGCGTGAACAGTGCCAGCACCAGGCCGGTGAGCAGGTTGCCGAACGTGGAGGCGGTGGACAGCGCCCCGCTGGTCAGCGCGGCCTGGTTCTCCTGCAGCCAGCCGGCGGCCTGCCCGATGTACTGGTCGATCTGCTCCTCGCGCAGGTGCAGCGGCCCCTGCAGCAGCCAGCCCCGGATCTGGTCGAAGCTGCGCAGGATCTGCCGCTGCAACGCCGGAAAACCGCTGATGAAAGCGTTGATCACGAAGCTGAGCACGCTGCCGACCAGCGCCAGCCCGCCGATCAGCACGACCGCGGTCGCCAGCGCCCGCGGCACCCGGATTCGGCCCAGCCACGGAACCGCGGTGCTGACCCGCTCCGGCATCCGCAGCCGCGTCACCCAGGACACCGCGGGTGCCAGCAGCGCGGCCAGCAGCAGGGCGATGGCCACCGGGATCACCACGACGTACAGCCGGCCGATCGCCATCCCCAGCACGTAGAACAGGCCGAGCACCACCAGGATCCGCCAGGACACCGCTGCCGATACCCGCAGCACGCGCGGCACGTCGGAGGCGGCGTCGGCCGGAGTGATCTTCGCGTCGCTCACCCTGCAACCGTAGCCGTGCCGGTTGCGTGCCCGGGCGCCCGGAGCGATCTTGACGCGGTTTCCGCGGAGATTTTCTTGTAACTCGATCCGGCGATGTTGGTGGTGACCGGGTACCTCCGCGGCCGCTGCGCTGACAAAGTTCCCGTCGGCAATGCGGATCAAGCCGCCGGATGGCGCAATCTCGCGGGTGAGCGAGTGCGGCGCCCGGGGCGACAACGCCGAGCACGGGACCGGAACAGCAGATGTCGGACAGCCTCCGGAGGACGGGCGGCGGCCGCGGATGGCGGCTGCTGGCCCGGACGCTGGTCGTCGCGGGCGCGACGGCCGCGGGCACCTCGGTGGGCTGGCTGGCGCACGCGGCGGAGCCCGTCCTGCCCGAGATCACCGTGCCTGGCCCAGCCGAACAGGTCGCCGCCGCTGCGGTCGGCCACGCGGACGGGGCCGCTGCCCAGCAAGGCCGTGCGATGATCGACGACGGCGCGCAGGCCGCGGATTCCCGGCCCGCGGCGGACGATTCCGCGCCCTCGCTGCTGTCCTTAGCTACCGACACCGCTCGCGGGCTCGTGCCCGCGCCGCAGCCCGAGCCGGACTCCGCGGAAGCCGGCGAGTTCGCGCTGCACGACCTGGACCCGCAGCGCCTCGTCGGCACGGCCGAGTCGGCCGCGGACCTGGTGCCCGGTGCGCACTCGCTGCTGGACCCGCTGAGCGACGGGCACTCCGGCGATCCGGCCCCGACGGAGCCCGCCCCGCCCGCGGCCGAACCCGAACCGCCATCGTGGACACCGGAGGCGCCGCCCGCGCCGCTCGCCGCGCGACCTCCGCCCTCCGCTGCGGCACCGCTTCCGCACCACCTCGACGAACCGCGCACCGCACCCGAGCCGGCAGCCGACGGCGGCGCCGTGATCACAAGCGAGAGCCCGGACAGTCCCGCGCCGCCACTGCCCTGGCCACCGCGCCACCCGGGTCTGCTGCCCGCGCCGCCCGCCGCCGGATGTGGTTGCCCGGCCGACGGACTCGGCCACGGCGGCGGGCTCGGCATCACCGGGCAACCGCCGTCGTCCACACCGCTGCCCACGGCCGCGCAACGCGTCGAACATCCGGCCGCGCGCGCCCTGCTCGGCGCCGAAGGCTCGGCACCCGGCACCACGCCCGACTAGGTCGGCGATCAACCGCGACGCGCCCCGGAGATCCGATGCGGCGCTCCCCCGAACCACTGCTCTTCCCCGCCCGCGCGGGACACATCCGAAGGAGACCCCATGCAGACCTGGGCGAAGCGAGGCGTCCGCGCCGCGCTGGTGACCGGCGGTGTGCTGGCCGTGGGAACGACCATGGCCGCCACCGAAGACGCGAACGCCGCGCGGCATTCCGGCGACTCCCCCGCAGGCAACGGCGCGCATCGCGCGTCGAGCGCGGACCAGCACCGGCCGCTGCACAGCGCGGAGGACACCCAGCCGATATTCCCCGCGCGCGACGCAGCCGTGCGGATGGACGGCGAGCTGTTCCCCGCGCACCTGCGTTCCGGTGGAGACGGGCGCTACCGGGCGCTGGTGCTCACCGGCCGGATCGACCCGGTGCGGGACCTGCTTCCTGCCGTCGAAGACGCGCCCACGCGGGAGATCCCCGCGCTGAGCGAGCAGGGCTGGCTCGCGTCGCGGGTGCCGCGGATGGAACTCGCGGGCTGGGTGGCCGACCCGGCCACCGCGCGCCCGGCGCCGAGCGCGGGCAGGCACAGCATGGAGCCCGGTGCCGCGCCCTCCCGGCACGCGCTGCGCACTCCGGCTGAGGGGTTCCACCGGTCGCTGAGCTGGGCGGGAGCGATCGGCGAGGTGGTTCGCGAGCAACCGCGCGCCGCGGCTCCGGCGGGCGAGGGGCTGGTGTCGCTGTGGCAGCAGTCCCAGCGGCAGGAGACCCAGCCGCAGGAGGCTCGGCGGCAGGAGGTTCATCGCCAGGCGCCGCCCACGGCCGCGCTGCTCGACGCCGAGTCGGTCGACCTCACTTCCGGCGTGCTCCCAGCGCCGGAGTACCGGCTGCACACGCTGCCGCCGTCGCTGCTCGCGGTGGCGCTGGACGAGCCCGCGCACGCGATCGGCCAGCGGGACTCCGTGTCGTCGCAACTGCCGGGCGAGTACCTGGTCGCCGCGAACGAGGCGCCGGCTCTTCAGCACCCGTTGGTGGCCGAGCCGCGCGCGGCGGAGCGGCCCGGTGTGCAGGCACCGCTGCCGCCGCTGGGCGAGCTCAACGCCTTCGGCGCCGACCGCGTCTCCGCGCCCGCTCCCGAGCGGGTGGGTGCTGCGTTCGATCGAGCGATGCGGACCGGCGACCTGCCGACCACGCCGCTGCTGGCCGCCCGCTTCACCAGCGACCCGCTGAAGCTGCCGGTGCAGGTCAAACCGCTCGACGCGCTCGACGCAGTACTGGCGGAACGGGACGTGGTGGCCCGCAACCCGTTCCCGATGCCGCGTGCGGCGCCGGTCGAGATGGCGCTGCCGGTGCTCGGCGGCCCGCTGCCGTCGCTGGTCGTGCCGGGGAGGGGTTCGCCATCGCCGGGCCCCGCCCCGGGACGCAGCATCGAGGACACCGTCGAGTTGCAGCGCATCTGAGCCCTGCCGCGCAAAACGGCCGCCGGACATCCGGCGGCCGTTTTCGTCGCTCGCTCAGGAAGCCGCGGTGACCGGCTCGGTGGTTTCCGCGATGTCCCGGCCCGCGCCGGTCCGCCGCGCCCGCCACCAAGCGAGCCCGGCGTAAACCAGCAGCGCGAGTCCGAAGTAGACGTAAGCGTTGCCGATCAGGTGCTCGAAGAGGTTCCAGCGCAGCTCGCGGCCGTAGCCCTGCGGCACCTTCCAGTGCGGTCCGATCATGAAGAAGGACGCGGCCAGCGCGGTGATCACCAGCAGCGGCCAGTTCCGCCTGCTCCACGCGGCCCCCGCCAGCAGCACCAGCCCCGGAATCGCCCACACCCAGTGGTGCGACCAGGAGATCGGCGACACCAGCAGCGACAGGACGCCGTTGAGCGTCACCGCCATCGGCAGGTCCTGCTGCCGGATCGCGTGCACCATGCCCACCACGGCCAGCGCCAGCACCAGCACCGCCAGCACGAGGAACACGATCGACACGTGCCCGACGCCGAGCTTGGTCAGCGCCGAGCGCAGCGACTGGTTGCCCGCGTAAACCGAGGCGTCGCCGGTGAACGTCGGCCCGAACGAGACGTTGCCGGTGGCCAGCACCTGGTGCAGCCAGAACTCGCGCGCGTCGTCGAAGGCCAGCACGACTCCGGCCAGCACGGTGCCGAGGAAGCCCAGCACCGCCATCAGGACCGGCCGGAAGTCCTTGCGCAGCACGAAGAACAGCAGGAAGGCGGCCGGGGTGAGCTTGATCCCTGCGGCGATCCCGATCAGCAGCCCGCGCGGGTAGGGCAGCTTGCGGCCCGGTTCGGTGCGCCACAGGCAGTCCACCGCGACCATCGCCATCAGCACGAGGTTGATCTGCGCGTAGGTGATGGTCTCCATCACCGGCTCGGACAACGTCGCCAGCGGCAGCGCGACCGCGGTGCCCAGCAGCAGCCGCTCGCGCTGCCCGCGCAGGAACTTCGCGGTGCCGAGCACCACGTACAGCGTGATCAGCAGCGACAGGTGCGAGACGAGCATGATGACCGCCACCGCGGCGGTCTTGGGCACCAGCCCGAGCGGGCTGAACAGGATCGCCGCGAACGGCGGGTAGATGAACGGCAGCTTGAGGCCCGACTCGGTGGCGGGCAGCGGTCCGTAGACGTCCTGGCCCGCGAGCCAGGCGCGCGCGCCGAGCCGGTAGACCTCGCCGTCGATGTGGTCGTGCGGGCTGATCGTGGAGACCATGAGCACGGCGACCAGCTCGGCGATCCCGATCGCCAGCAGCAGTCCTCGGTGCTCGTGCATCAGCTGGCGCAGTGCGGGTCTCGTCGCCGGTCCGCTCACCGCCACGGTTCACCGTCCAGGTCGTAGTGCGGGTGCCGTCGCCGATCCGGCGACCTTGCCCAGCCTAGAGGCCGCCTTGATCGCGCTCGGAGCGCGTCGCCGCGTCGCGGGCGGCCGGGCGGACCGGAGTCGGTTACCGTCAACCGTCCGGACAGGTCGATTCCCGCATCGGGTGGCGCCTGATCGACAGCAACGATACTTGCTGACCCAGCGTTATTAGCGTTCCGTGAATACCACCATTACGGGTGGTAGTGATGCTCTTGAATTAGCCCCTCTCCGCGGAGGAGAGTCCAGAGGACTGCTCCGTTTGGTGGGGAGGAGGGGCCGAATGAGTGTCCTCGACGTGACAGCACCGTCCCAGTTGCCGCCGATCTGGGACGAGCTGATCACCGGGCTGACCGTTGGTGTGCTGCTCACCGACGAGCGCGGCCAGGTGCTCGCCACCAACGACGTCGCCGCGGACCTCATGCAGCTGACCAAGTCCGATCTGCTCACCGGCGCCCGCCCCAGCGGCTGGACGGTGCGCGACGACACCGGCGCGGCCATGCCGGACTGGTCCGAACTGGCCGGCCAGGTGCTGCGCGCCGGTTCCCCGCTGTCCACCCCGATGGTGGTCGAGCGCGGCGGCCACCCGACGCGGCTGTGGGGCGATTTCCACGCGGTCCGCGCACAGGGCAAGCGCCGGGTGCTGATCCTGCTGCAGGCCGTGCAGACCGACGTCGGTCACGCCCGCGGCCTGCTCGACCCGCTGACCGGCCTGCCGGGGCGCGCGCTGCTGCTGGACCGGCTGGAGCAGTCCCTGGTGCGGGCGCGCACCCGCGGCATGCTCACCACCCTGGTGCTGATCGACGTGCAGCAGCTGGCCGCGTTCAACACCGAGCACGGTTTCGACCGCGGCGACGAACTGCTCAGCACCCTCGCGGGCAGGCTCCGGCAAGGTCTGCCCGACGAGCACACCGTGGCCCGCTACGGCGGCGACGAGTTCGCACTGGTCGCCGACCACCCGCACGGCACCGGTGCGGCGATCGCCCAGCAGGCGCGCCGGGTGGCGACCTGGCCGATGCGGATCGGCCGCTCCCGGGTGCGGCCGGGGTTGCGGGTCTCCTGGGTCACCACCAACGGCAACGCCACCGCGCACGCGGTGCTCTCCCGCGCCGAGCAGCAGCTGCAGCATTGATCCGCGCGGGCGGCGGGGAGTTCCTCAGCTGGTGATGAAGTCCTCGACCGCCTGGTAGGCGTCGGAGTCCGCGTACTGCTCCGGCGGCGATTTCATGAAGTACGACGAAGCGGACAGCACCGGTCCGCCGACGCCGCGGTCCTTGGCGATCTTCGCGGCGCGCAGCGCGTCGATGATGATCCCCGCCGAGTTCGGCGAGTCCCACACCTCCAGCTTGTACTCCAGGTTCAGCGGCACGTCGCCGAACGCGCGGCCTTCCAGCCGGATGTAGGCCCACTTGCGGTCGTCCAGCCACGGCACGTAGTCCGACGGGCCGATGTGCACGTTGCGCTTGTCCAGGTCGCGCTGCACCTGCGAGGTGACCGACTGGGTCTTGGAGGTCTTCTTCGACTCCAAGCGCTGGGATTCCTTCATGTTCAGGAAGTCCATGTTGCCGCCGACGTTGAGCTGCATCGTGCGGTCCAGGTGCACGCCCCGGTCCTCGAACAGCTTGGCCAGCACCCGGTGCGTGATCGTCGCGCCGACCTGCGACTTGATGTCGTCGCCGACGATCGGCACCCCGGCGTCGGTGAACTTCCGCGCCCACTCCGGGTCGGAGGCGATGAACACCGGCAGCGCGTTGACGAACGCCACCCCGGCGTCCAGCGCGGCCTGCGCGTAGAACTTGCCCGCGTCTTCCGAGCCCACCGGGAGGTAGGACACCAGCACGTCCACCTCGGCGTCGCGCAGTGCCTGCGCCACGTCGACCGGCTGCTCCTCGGCCTCGGTGATCGTTTCGCGGTAGAACTGCCCGAGGCCGTCGAGGGTTCGCCCGCGCTGCACCGGCACGCCCAGCGGCGGCACGTCGGCGATCTTGATGGTGTTGTTCTCGCTGGCCACGATCGCTTCGGAGAGGTCCCTGCCGACCTTCTTGGCGTCCACGTCGAACGCGGCCACGAACTGCACGTCGCGCACGTGGTACTCGCCGAACTGCACGTGCATGAGTCCGGGTACGCGGGCGTCCGGGTCGGCGTCGGCGTAGTAGTGGACGCCCTGCACCAGCGAAGCGGCGCAATTGCCGACGCCTGCGATCGCCACTCGAACCGCACCCTCGCGGCGGTCTGTGCTCATGGCAGGGTTCTCCTTGTTGATCATTCGTCTCCCTTTCCCTGGCGGTCCGGCGCGCAGCGCGGGCGGCGCGCATCGACCGACCTGGTGCGCGGCCGCCTCCGGACCCCGACCGGTCCGCGCGCTGCGCCGCTGAACCTGACAACCGCGGCCCGGCCCGGGCTGTTCCCGCTGAGCCGGCTCCCCCCTCGAAAGGCGCGCGAACCGCGGCCCCCGGTGCGTCCCGGGGCCACCGGACCACCCGCGGCACTTGCTCGCCGAAGCAGTATATCCGTCCGGGATCTCGGAAAATCGCAGGTCGGGCGCTACGGCGCCGCTACCGGCAGGCCGGGCAGACCGCACAAACCGGTCCTGCCCTGAACGGCGCATGGAGCCGCAGCAGCGGACACGTACCCTGTCCCTCGTGCGGACCCAACGGCAAGTGGTGGATTACGCGTTGCAGCGCCGGGCGCTGCTCGCGCGGGTCCACGCGGGCCGAGTCGGGGTTGATGAGGTCTGCGATGCCAACCCGTACCTGCTGCGGGCGGCGAAGTACCACGGCCAGCCCAGCGACGTGACCTGCCCGGTCTGCCGCAAGGAGTCGCTCACGATGGTTTCGTGGATCTTCGGCGAGGAGCTCAAGCACGCTTCGGGCTCCGCCCGCGGCCCCGAAGAGCTGGAACGGTTCGCGGCCGTGTTCAAGGAATTCACCGTGCACGTCGTCGAGGTGTGCCGCACCTGTCGGTGGAACCACCTGGTGCAGTCGTACGTGCTGGGCACCGGTGACTTGAACGACCGCCGCCACCGGCGCAAGACTGCGGCGGAGTGAACCGGGCCGTGACACCCCAGCAGCGCCGCTCAGCGGGCGTACCCCGACTTGAATGCATCACCTGGCGTCGACCGACGCCTGTCCTGGAGGCCAACTCGTGAACGACGAGCGTGACGACCCGGCTCGTGGCCGCCACTCCCGGCAGCCCGAAGGTCGCAACCCCGGTCCCCCCGAAGACCGGGACACGCCCCCCACGGCCCGGCAGCAGGGTCCGCGGTCGCAAGGACCACCGCCGGGGCCGCCCCCCGGGCAGGGTGGTGCGCCGCAGGGGCCGCCGCCGAACCAGCAGCCGCCGCAGTCCGGCAGGCCCGCCGGTCCGCCGCCCGGGCAGGGCGGCGCTCCGCAGCGTCCGCCGCAGGGTCCGCCTGCTGGGCAGCAGGGCCCGCAGCAAGGCCAGCCGCAGCGGCCCGGTCAGCAGGGGCCCGGTCAGCAGGGAGCCGGTCAGCAAGGACCGCCGCCCGGACCGCCGCCGGGGCAAGGGCCGCGCGCAGGAGATGGTGCGGGCCGTTCCCGGCAGGGCGAACAGCCGCAGTGGCCCGGTGAAGGAGCGCAGTCCGGGCCGGACACCGTGCGCAACGGTCCGTCCGGCCAGCAGCGCTCGGGTTCGGCTCCGGAGTCGCCGCAGGAGACGACCGGCGCGTGGACTCCGTCGTTCGACGATGACGACGACGATGGCGCCTCGGGTTCGCGCGGCGATTCGGCGGAGGGGCGCAAGCTCGACTTACCGACGTCGTTCGCCCAGCAGCCGCCGCCTCCGCGGGAGCAGGCCGGTGGCAGGCAGGCGCCGCCCGGTGCGGGTCAGCGTCCGCAGCCGCCCCAGCAGCCGCCGAACGCCCAGCAGCCGAATCCGCAGCAGCCCCCGCAGCAGCCCGGCGAGCAGGGCACTCAGCAGGTGGGTCCGCAGCAGCGCCCCGGTCAGCAGCCGACCCGGCAGGGCCCCCCTCCGCCCCCGGGCGGCCAGCAGGGCACCCGCCAGGTGCCGCCGACCGGTAGGCCGCCGCAGGATCCGGGCGAACGGCCAACCGCGAACATTCCGCAAACTCCCGGCAACGCCCGGGACGGCGGTTCGAACCGGGGATCGCGGGGTGGTGCCGCAGCCGCCGGTGGCGTCGTCGGTGGAGTAGCCGGCGCCGCTGCGGCCGGCGGTGCCGCGGCCGCAGCCGGTGCGGGCTCCGGCGCGGCGGGCGGTGCGGCCGGTGCAGCGGGCGCGGCGGGCGGCGCGGGCGGTTCCATGCGCGAGCCGGAGCTGCTCACCCACGAATCCCGTGCCGCCGGGTACAACTACTACTCGGACAGCTCTTATTCGGACGGCGGGCGCTACGACGACTACGACGACTTCGACGACGGGTATTCGGATGGCGCCTACGCGGACGGCCCGTACGACGACGATCCGGACGGTCTCTTCCCGGACGACGAGATGAGCGCCAGCAAGGCCAAGCGCAAGGTGATCTGGCGCCGGATACGCCGCGGCTGCTACGTGGCCGCGGCCGCGATGCTGCTGCTTGGCATCGGCACCTTCGCCTGGGGCTACACCATGTGGGAGGTCCCGAACCCGGAGAAGATCGCCAGTGAGACCCAGCAGACCATCACGATCAATTACGCCAACGGCCAAGAGATGACCCGCGTGGAGCCCGAGGGCGGCGGGACGACGATGATCCGCGACCTGCGCAAAGAAGTGGCGAAACCGATGCTCGACGCCACCGTCGCAGCCGAGGACGCGTCCTTCTACAGCAACCCCGGGTTCTCCATCAGGGGGATCGCCGGCGCGGTGTTCAACCAGTTCGTCGGTGGCCAGGGCGGCGGTTCCACGCTGACTCAGCAGTACGTCAAGCTCGCGCTGGACCAGGACGAGTACTCGATCACGCGCAAGGTGAAGGAAGTCGTCATCGCCTACAAGGTGACGAACCAGCAGAGCAAGGACGACATCCTCAAGGCTTACATGAACACCGCCTACTACGGGCGGGGCGCGCGGGGCATCCACGACGCTGCTGAGGCGTACTTCGGCAAGCTGCCCTCGGAGCTCAATCCGAGTGAGGCCGCAGTGCTCGCCGGCATGGTGCAGCGTCCTTACGACAACGACCCGCGCGCGGACAAGGAACAGGCGCAGAGCCGCTGGGAGTACGTGGCCGGGCAGATGCTGGCGAACAAGTTCGTCAGCAAGGCCGAACGCGACGCGATGCAATTGCCCGAGACCCGTCCGCGCGACGCGTGGACCAGCAAGGGCGACGGCAGCTCCCACCTGCACGTCCGCAAGCAGGTCCTCGCGGAGCTCGAACGGGAGGGTTACGACCAGCAGGCGCTGTCCCTCGGCGGCTACACGATCACCACGAACATCGATCCCAACGCGCAGCGGGCCGCGGAGGAAGCCGTCCAGCGCACCTTGCAGGGCCAGCCCCAGAACCTGCACACCACGCTCGCAGCGGTCGAGCCGAAGACCGGCAACGTGCGCGCCTACTACGGCGGCGGTGACAACGTCTTCTTCGACTACGCCGGTTCGCCGCAGCCGCCGGGTTCGTCGTTCAAGCCGTTCGTCGCGGCCGCGGGCCTGAAGAAGGGCTACGGCCTGGGCGAGACCTACGACGGCAGCAACAACCAGATGATCGCCGGTACGAAGTTCTCCAACGCCGAAGGCTCGACCTGCGACGACCCCAAGAACTGCGGCGTCCGCGAAGCGATGAACGAGTCGGTGAACACCGTGTTCGTCAACATGGCGGTGCGGTTCGGACCGCCCTCGGTCCGCGAAGCCGCGATCGACGCGGGCATCCCGGCCCAGTTCAGCGGCAAGCCGAGCCTGCAGAACGCGGACGGCACCATCGACTCCGGTATCGCCCTGGGTGCCTACCCGGTGCGCACCATCGACATGGCCTCCGCATATGGCACCTTCGCCAACGACGGCAAACGGGTGCAGCCGAGGTTCGTGCAGAAGGTCGAGAACTCCGTGAAGTCGGAGACCTTCTCGTCCCCGCCGCCGCAGCCCGCGTTCGACAAGGACGGCGAGAAGTCCAAGAACATCGCCGCGAACGTCATCGAGTCGATGCTCGGGGTGGCCGAGCACTCCAAGCTGCCGCTGGACCGCAACCGGCCGGTGGCGTCGAAGACCGGTACCCACCAGTTCGCCGAGACCGGTGACAACCAGAACGCGTGGATGATCGGCACCACGCCGCAGTTGTCCACCGCGGTCGGGATGCTCGCGGACGAGAACGGCAAGCCCGTTGCGGTGCGGGACAAGACCGGCAAGTCGTTCTACGGCAGCGGACTGCCAGGTGACGTCTGGCAGGAGTTCATGAACGCCTACCACAAGAACCTGCCGGTGGAGCAGTTCCCGAAGCCGACGCCGATCGGCCAGTACCAGGTGAAGCCGCCGCCACCGCCGCCGGCGCCGTCCACCACGGCACCGCCGCCGACCACGTCCTCGTTGCCGCCGACAACGTCTTCGCTGCCGCCCACGAGCAGCGAGAGCGAGACGTCGGAGAGCGAGACCGAGTCGTCGCGGCCCGGTCCCGGCTCCGGCTGCGGCCTGTTCGGCTGCCCCGGTGGCGGGAACGACAGCCCGGGCGGCGACGACGGCGGCGCGGGGATGCCGAACGGCGTGGCCCCGACCCGGGGACGCGACGGCGAATGAACCGTCGATCCGCACCGGGTGGCGCTTCCGGCGCCACCCGGTGCGGGCGCGGGCGCGGGCTCGCCCGGGACGTAGCATCCGGGCGTGTCCACGAAGCCCGAGCACGCCGGCACCGAGCTTGAGGAGCCCGTAAAGGTGAGCGCGGCCGTGGACGGCGAGTCGCTGGACGCCGCGGACCGGGTCGCGCCGAGTTGGACCGAACCCGTCGCGGCCGCGGCCGCGCGGCCGTTCGGCGGCCGGATGGGCAGGCACGCGCAGGTCGGCAGGCAGTGGTTCTGGACGCCGCTGCGGGTGGTGCTGCTGCTGGCGATGGTGACGCTCTCGGCGGCCTACCTGTTCAAAGCGCCGTGCCTGCAGACTTACGACACGTCGCAGGGTCCGCAGCTGGACTGGCGGCACGGCAAGCAGTACACGGCGATGTGCTATTCGGACGTCATCCCCCGGTTCGGCATGGGCGATCTCGCCCCGGACGGGGTGTTCCCGTACAAGACGCCGTGGACGCAGAGCCCCGGGGCGACCCAGCCGGACCGGTACATGGAGTACCCGGTGGTCACCGGCGTCTTCCAGTGGGTCAACGCGAAGATCGCCGACGGCTGGTCGACGCTGGCCGGACTCGGCTGGCTGCCTTCCGCGCTGATCACCGTCGTGTACTTCAACGTCACCGCGTTCTGGCTCACCGCGGCGTGGCTGAGCACGGCGTGGGCGGTGCTGCTGCTGGGCGGGCGACGACCGTGGGATTCGGCGCTGGTGGCGTTGTCACCGCTGGCGTTCGTGCACGCCTTCACCAACTTCGACGCGCTCGCCGTCGCGCTCGCGACCGGCGGGTTGCTCGCGTGGTCGCGGCGACGACCGGGTTGGGCCGGGGCGCTGATCGGGCTGGGCGCCGCGGCGAAGCTCTATCCGCTCCTGCTGCTCGGGCCGCTGCTGGTGCTGTGCCTGCGTTCCGGGAGGTTGCGGGACGGCGGACGAGTGCTGCTCTCGACCGCGGTGGCCTGGCTGATCGTGAACGTGCCGATCTTGGCGCTGTACCCGAGGGGCTGGAGCGAGTTCTACCGGCTCAACGGCAGCAGGTCTGCGGACCCGGACTCGCTGTACAACGTGCTGTACCACTACACCGGCTGGGCCGGGTTCGACGGTCCGCTGGCCGCCGGCCAGGTGCCGGTGGTGCTCAACGCGGTCTCGCTCGGCGTGTTCGCCCTCGCCTGCGCGGGAATCGCCTGGCTCGCGCTGGCCGCGCCGGTGCGCCCGCGGCTGGTGCAGCTGTGCTTCCTGGTCGTGGCGGTGTTCCTGCTGACCAACAAGGTGTGGAGCCCGCAGTACTCGCTGTGGCTGGTGCCGCTGGCGGTGCTGGCGGTGCCGCGCTGGCGGTGGCTGCTGAGCTGGATGATCGCCGATGCGGCGCTGTGGGCACCGCGGATGTACTACTACCTCGGCACCGGCAACAAGGGACTGCCGGAAGGCTGGTTCCTCGGCGCCGTGCTGGTGCGGGACGCGCTGGTGATCGCGCTGTGCGTGCTGGTGGTGCGGGAGATCCTGCGCCCGAAGACGGATCGGGTGCGTACCTCGCTCGAACCCGCGGGCGCGCACGAGCGTCCGGCCGTGCACGACCCGTCCGGTGGCGTGCTCGACGACGCACCGGACCGGTTCACGCTGCCGTGGCCGCATCGCCTGACGAAGCGGCTGTCCGAAGGGGCGCGCGCCGCCGTCGGCGGTCCCGCGCCGTTCAAGTGAGCGGCTCGTCCACCGAGTTCCGCGCGCCGAGGAATGCCACGAACAATCCGGCCAGCAACACGGCCCGGCCCCACACCCCGATCATCAGGGCTTGCGCGGTGAACCCGTCGTTGATCCCGGTCGGCGAGTACATCCACGGGAAGATGCTCAACCCCATCGCCAGGTCCGCCAGCAGGTAGCCGACGATCCAGCCCCAGCGCACCCGGACCAGCACGAAGAACGGCAACAGCCACAGCGTGTACTGCGGCGAGTGCACCTTGTGCAGCAGCAGGAATCCGCACAGCATCGCCGCCGACACCTGCAGCCAGGGGAACGTCCCCGCCCGCAGCTGCATCCGCCGTCCGACCAGGCAAGCCGCGGCGAACGAGCCGAGCATCAGCAGCGGGGACGCCACGCTGACCGCGGCCTGGAACCCGTCGGCGTCGGCGAACGAGCGGAAACCCCAGTACCAGATGGAGTTCGTGCTCAGGTCCACCTCGCGCTGCGACTGGAACTGGAACGACGCCAGCCAGCCGCGGAAGCCGGCCAGCGCGAACGGGAGGTTGACCAGCAGCACCGTTCCCGCCGCGGCGGCGACCACGGCGAGCGCACCGCGCACGTCGTAGCGCTTGCCCGGCGGCAGCCCGGATGGCAGCTCAGCGCCGCGGCGGCCACCGGTGAGCACGTACAGCGCGAGCGGCAGCACGAACAAGCCCGGGTAGATCTTGCACGCGAACCCCGCTCCGAGCAGCACCGACGCCCAGAACGCGCGCTTGCGCAACGGCATCGTCGTGCACCGGTGCACGACGAACACCGCCGCGGTCGCGCACCCGACCGCAGGCAGGTCCCAGTTGTGGAACGCGTACAGCACCAGTGGCGGACCCAGCGCCCACAGCAGCGCGCGCCACCGGCTCAACCGCCCCAGCCACCAGGCGACCGCCAGCCCGAACGGGGCCATGAGCAGCGCCGATGCGGCCAGGAAGCCGGCATCGGTGTGCACCAGCAACGCCCCGAGCCAGATCAACAGCCCGGACAGCACCGGGTATTCGACGACACCGCCGTGCAGCGAACCGTCCTCGTCGATTCCGCCGTGCACGTACGGGAAGGTGTGCCGGTCGATGTCCCGGCCGATCCACAGGTTCTGGATGTCCGAGTAGCAGCCGTCCCGGTAGGAACGCTCCTGGTAGGACGGTTCGGAACGGCCCCACTCGTCGAACTCCGGCCCGGTGCAGCGCGCCTTGTTCGCGTACCCGGCCGCCATCGTCAACGCGGTCAGCAAGCACAGCAGGGCCAGCGCTGCGAAGGTGAGCCGCCGCGCGGTGCGGCTGGGATCGGGGACGTCGAAGATCGGGGCGGTCGGGAGCTGCTCGCGCATCGATGTCCTTCCCGCCGCTTCGGCTCCGGGCGGTCGGGGGCGCGCCCGCGGAACCGACCCTAACGGGCGATCGGGACGATCAGCCGCCGACCTTGCTCCGCAGGAACTCGATGTCCGCGGCCTGCCCCTCGCCCGGCGTCTCCACCACGACCGGCGCACCGGCGCTGCGGCACACCTCGGCCAGCACGTCCGGGTCGATCTCGCCCGCACCGATGTTCGCGTGCCGGTCCCGCGAGGAGCCGAAACCGTCCCGCGAGTCGTTCAGGTGCACCAGGTCGATCCGCCCGGTGATCGCCTTGACCCGCTCGACGATGCCGGGCAGGTCCTCCCCCGCCGCGTGCGCGTGGCAGGTGTCCAGGCAGAACCCGGCGCCGAACTCGCCGACGGCGTCCCACAACCGGGCCAGCACGTCGAACCGGCGGGCCATCGCGTTCGCCCCGCCCGCGGTGTTCTCGATCAGCACCGGGACTTCGAACCCGCCTTCGGCGGCCTGCCGCTCGAACAGCTTGCGCCAGTTCGCGATGCCTTCGGCCGGGTCGTCGTCCTTGGTCACGTGCCCGCCGTGCACGACCAGGCCCTGCGCGCCGACTTCGGCCGCTGCCTTGGCCTGCTGGGTGACCGCCTTGCGGGACGGGATGCGGATGCGGTTGTTCAGCGAGGCGACGTTGATGACGTACGGGGAGTGCACGAACACCGCGAGTTCGCTGTCCCGCAGCTGGGCGGCCTGCGGGTGCGGCTTCGGGGCTTTCCAGCCCTGCGGCTCGGACAGGAAGAACTGCACGACCTCCGCACCCCGCTCGGTGGCGGCGGTCAGCGGGTCGTCGTCGCGGACGTGGGCCCCGATGCGCATGGCCGCAGCTTACGAGCGAGCCCGGACAGCGCGGCGGCCGGACCCGGCGCCGGATTCCCAGGATGCGGATTCCGCCGGTTTTTCACTGCACTGGCCGTCACTCAGCGCGCTGATCCACGTTATTTTCACCGGAGGGTGTTAATCGCTGTCACGCGGCGGTGATCTTCGGGGAGGAACCATGAGCGACGGCCTGGCCGCCGATCAGCAGTCGAACGCGCAGGTGAACCCACTGGTCAGCGAACGTCCGCCGAGCAGGGCGATGGGCCGGGTGCTCGCCGCGGGCGCGGCAGGAGCGTTGGTCACCGCGAGCACCCTGCTCGGCGCGGGTACCGCGAACGCCGCCGGCTCCGCGGTGATCGAGCAGTGCACCGGAAGCACCGACAGCAGCGAGTTCGGCCAGCGCATCGTGGCCAGCCCGGCCGCGCTGGACGCGAAGGTGGAGCAGGCCGTGCTGCTGGCGTTCCCGCTGCAGTTCGACCTCGCCAAGCAGGCGAAGGAGGAGTTCAGCGGCAGCGGGTCGGTCGGCCTCGGCACCGTCGGCGAGGAGACCCGGACCTTCTCCGGTCAGAACCTCGCGGACGCTTTCGCCGGGCAGATCGAAGGTCTCTCCGGGCTGCAGGACAAGGGCTCCGAGGTGAGCACCCACGTCCGCAACCTCGCCGCGCTCGGCTGCATCGGCGGCGCGCGGGTGCCGGGTCAGGAGCAGCCGCCACCGCCGCCACCGGAGCCCGCGCCCGAACCCGAGGAACCCAGCGAGCAACCCGCACCACCGTCGGCCGAACCCGGCGTTCCTGCGGACGACGAGACTTCCGCGCCGGTCGCGGCGCCGGGCACGCCGCGCGCCGACCCGCGCGTCGGGACTTCCGCGCCGGTCGTCGTGGTGCCGCCGAACTACGGCTCGGCCGCGCCCGGAACACTGCCGCCGTGGGCGCAGTCGCAGTTCGGCGCGGCACCCGGATTCGCCCCGAACGTGGGTGACCTGCGCGAACAAGCCGCCGCGAAGCAGCGCGAGCAGCGGGATAACGCCGCGCAGCAAGAGGTCCGCGCCGCGGGCAAGGCCGAGACACTGCCGGCCGGGCAGGACAACCGAGTCGCGCTGCCGGTGCTCATCGCCGCGATCTCGCTGGCCGGGGTGACCGCCGCGCTGGTGCGCACCTGGGTGCTGCGCCGCGCCTGATGCGGAATTGCTTGCGGCCGGCCGCCTCGCCGACCGGCCCGGAAACCTTGAGGCACTCGTACCCACCGGACCGGCGCGCGGCGCACCCGCCACGCGGTCCTGTCGGGGCAGGTTGCTAGCCTGGTCGACGTTCGTGGACGCGAACGACCCTCCTGCCACGGAAAGTCCGTGGCCGTGAGTCCACAGGAGGTGAGTGGTCCTCATGCGTCATTACGAGCTCATGGTCATCCTCGACCCGAGCCTGGACGAGCGCAACGTGCCGCAGTCCCTGGAGAACTTCCTCAAGGTCATCCGCAACGATGGCGGCAGCATCGAGAAGCTCGAAGTCTGGGGCCGTCGCCGGCTCTCCTACGAGATCGACAAGCACGCCGAGGGCATCTACGTCGTGCTGGACATCAACAGCGAGTCCGCCTCGATCAAGGAGCTGGACCGCCAGCTCAACCTGAACGAGAACGTGCTGCGCACCAAGGTGCTGCGGCGCGTGGTCGAGCCGCGCAAGGCCGCCCGCGTCGCCCGCGCCGCGGCGAAGGCGAACAAGCAGACCGCCTCGGCCTGAGCACCCGATCGGACCTCCCGCCCCGGCGGCAGGCGGTTCGCGCCTCGCTGAATCCGCACGGCAAGACAGTTCCCGCACCTCAAGGACGGAGTCCAGGCGATGGCCGGTGAAACGGTAATCACGGTGGTCGGCAACCTCACCGCCGATCCGGAACTGCGCTTCACGCCCTCCGGTGCCGCGGTCGCGAACTTCACGATCGCCTCCACACCGCGGACCTTCGACCGCCAGAGCGGCGAGTGGAAGGACCAGGAAGCGCTGTTCATGCGCTGCAACATCTGGCGGCAGGCGGCGGAGAACGTGGCCGAGACGCTGACCCGCGGGATGCGGGTCGTCGCGCAGGGCCGGTTGCGCCAGCGCTCCTTCGAGACGAAGGAAGGCGAGAAGCGCACGGTCGTGGAGCTGGAGGTCGACGAGATCGGGCCGTCGCTGAAGTACGCGACCGCCAAGGTGAACAAGATCAGCCGCGGCGGCGGTGGCGGTGGTTTCGGCGGTGGCGGCGGTTCTTCCGCGCCCGCCGACGACCCGTGGGGCTCGGCCCCGCCCGCCGGTTCCGGCGGCGGGTTCAACGACGAGCCGCCGTTCTGACCGCCCGCGGCGCACCAGACTCGAGATAGCTTTTCAGGAGGAAGACCATGGCCAAGGCGCCGGTGCGCAAGCCGAAGAAGAAGGTCTGCGCGTTCTGCAAGGACCGCGCCGCGCAGAGCATCGACTACAAGGACACGACGCTGCTGCGCAAGTACATCTCCGACCGCGGCAAGATCCGCGCTCGTCGGGTGACCGGCAACTGCAGCCAGCACCAGCGCGACGTCGCCATCGCGGTGAAGAACGCCCGCGAGATGGCGCTGCTGCCCTACACCTCGACCGCCCGCTGATCCGGGACCGCTCGTCCGCCCCGCGGCGGGTGCCGCAGGGCGGCGGACGCGGTGCGGTCCCGTTAGGAACGCTAGAAGGAGACACGTCGTGAAGATCATTCTGACTGCGGACGTGACCGGCCTGGGCGAGTCGGGTGACATCGTCGAGGTCCGGGACGGCTACGGCCGCAACTACCTGCTGCCGCGCAACCTGGCGATCGTCGCCACCAAGGGCGCGCAGAAGCAGGTCGAGACCATCCGCCGCACCCAGGAGGCGCGCCGGGTCCGGAACCTGGAGCACGCCCAGGAGCTCAAGCAGCAGCTGCAGGAGCTCGGCTCGGTGACGCTGACCGCGAAGGTGTCCAAGCAGGGCAAGCTGTTCGGTTCGATCACCCCGGCCGACGTGGTCGCCGCGGTGCGCAAGGCCGGTGGCCCGAACCTGGACAAGCGCTCGGTGGACCTGCGCGGGCACATCAAGGCGCTGGGCAAGCACGGCGTCGACGTGCGGCTGCACCCCGACGTGAAGGCGTCGGTCGACGTGCAGGTCGCGGCCGCGGACTGAACCACGGACCCCCGGCGGCCGAGGCGGTTGCGCCCGGTCGCCGCGGGGCGCCTCGACCGGTCCGGGAGCACTCGCTCCCGGACTCGGGTCGGCAACGTGCGTTGCGCCGTTCGAGTCTGGTTTGGACAGTGCTCCCCACTCGATCGGCCGCTTGACCGTGAGCAACGCGCGGTCGCCGGGCGCTGTGCCCGACACGCCGATGTGCGCAGTTGGCGCGACACGCCGAGGCTTTTCCACGAATTTCTTCCACACCGCATGCACAAGCTCTGACCTGCGGTGTTTAGATGATCTTCGTCGGTTGTCCCCAGGTTGTCCCCAGCTATCCACCCGAGTTGTGCACAGCTGTCCACCGACCTGTCCCCAGTTGTCCACAGGTTGTCCCGAGGCTTGTCCACAGCTCGGTTTGCCTGCTCCAAGCGGGCGATCTAGCTTCGCGAGCGCACTCGTGCGCAACGGTGGGTGATCATGCCGCGGCCGTCGGCCCGGGATCGCGCGTGCGCCGTACCCGGCGCCGCGCAGCAGCGGCACCCGGCGCGGGTTGCCCGATCAGCAATGCCACCGGTGTCGGTGGCGACGGCTCGGAGGTGACGGGTACCGGTGGCGTTAGCAGACGAGCGCGGTGTCGAGCCCGGCGACTACAGCGACAGCTTCGAGCGCCAGCCGCCGCAGGACCTCGCCGCCGAGCAGTCCGTGCTCGGCGGCATGATGCTGAGCAAGGACGCGATCGCGGACGTCGTCGAGGTGCTCAGCCCGAACGACTTCTACAAGCCGGCGCACCAGAAGATCTACGACTGCGTGCTGGACCTCTACGGCCGCGGTGAGCCCGCCGACGCGATCACCGTCTCGGCCGAGCTGGAGCGCCGCCAGGAACTGCTGCGCATCGGCGGCGCGCCCTACATGCACACGCTGATCGCGAGCGTGCCCACCGCCGCGAACGCGGGCTACTACGCGGAAATCGTCTCCGAGAAGGCGGTGCTGCGGCGGCTGGTCGAGGCGGGCACGCGCATCGTGCAGCTCGGCTACCACGGTTCGGAGGGCTCGGAGATCGAGGAGGTCGTGGACCGCGCGCAGGCCGCGATCTACGACGTGACCGAACGCCGCACCAGCGAGGACTACGCGGCGCTCGAAGACCTGCTCCAGCCGACGATGGACGAGATCGACGCCATCGCTTCGCGCGGCGGCGAGTCCCAGGGCATCCCCACCGGCTTCACCGACCTCGACGAGGTCACCAACGGGCTGCACCCGGGCCAGATGGTCATCGTCGCCGCCCGTCCCGGTGTCGGCAAAGCGCTCGCGCTGGACACGCCGCTGCCCACACCGGGCGGCTGGACCACGATGGGCGAGGTCGCCGCCGGTGACGAGCTGATCGGCGCGCACGGCAAGCCGGTGCGGGTGCTGCGCGCGACCGAGGTGCTCGACGACCGGCGCTGCTTCGAGGTGGAGTTCTCCGACGGCGCGTTGATCGTCGCCGACGCCGAGCACCAGTGGCGCCTCGCCGACGGCAGCGTGCGCACCACCGGCGAGTTGGCGCAGTCGGGTTCGCGTCCGGCGCTGCCCGCCCACGCCGCGTTCGAGCTGCCGGAGCGGGAGCTGCCGGTGTCGCCTTACACGCTCGGCGTGTGGCTGGCCGCCGGGGATCGTTCCGGTGTGGTGCACGCGGAACCGGAGCTGCTCGAGCAGGCCGGTCTGCAGCCGCGGGTCGCGGCCGAGCAGGCCGGTGAGCCGGAGCAGGCCGAGCCCGAGCAGCACGCCGAGGCCGAGCAGCCCGCCGAGCCTGAGTCGTCCGCCGAGGCCGAGTCGTCCGGCGACGACGCCGAAGCGCCCGAATCCGCCGAGCCTGCGCAGGGCGACGAGAGCAGTCCACTTCGGACGGACGGGCCGGTCGAGTCGCCCAGCGCGAACTTCGACTCGGACATCGCCGGTGCGCTCGCCCGGCTCGGCGTGTGGGACGACCACGACGTCCCGCTCCGCTACTTGCGCGCAGGCCCGGAACAGCGGCGTGCGCTGCTGGCGGGCCTGCTCGACGCGGCGGGTTCGGTCTCCGCGGACGGCGCGCTGCGGCTCGAGGTCAGCGAGCCGATGTCGGTGCGCGTCCGGGAACTCGTGCTCAGCCTCGGCTACGCCTGCGGGGCGCGGCTCGCGGACTCCGCGGCGGACCGTTTCGACCAGGTGGTGCTGGTCTTTGACAGCGGTGCGGACGAGGTCTTCCGGCTCCCCGCGAAGAACGCCGAGCACAAGACCCACCGCCTGGAGCGGACCCCGGCCGCGCGCGCCATCGTCGCCGTCCGCGAGGTCGCAGGCGTGCCGGTGCGCTGCGTGGAGGTCGACGCACCGGACCACCTCTACCTGGCCGGGCGCGGCATGGTGCCGACGCACAACTCCACGCTGGGCCTGGACTTCGCCCGCGCGGCCTCGATCAAGCACGGCATGGGCAGCGTGATCTTCTCGCTGGAGATGGGCCGCACCGAGATCGTGATGCGGATGCTGTCCGCGGAGGCCCGCATCCGGCTCGGCGACATGCGCGGCGGCCGGATGACCGACGACGACTGGACCCGGCTGGCCCGGCGGATGAGCGAGGTCAGCGAAGCGCCGCTGTTCGTGGACGACTCGCCGAACCTGACGATGATGGAGATCCGGGCGAAGGCCCGGCGGCTCAAGCAGCGCTCCGACATCCAGCTCGTCGTGGTCGACTACATGCAGCTGATGACCTCCGGCAAGCGGGTCGAGTCGCGCCAGCAGGAGGTTTCGGAGTTCTCCCGGAACCTGAAGCTGCTCGCCAAGGAACTGGAAGTGCCCGTGGTGGCGATCTCCCAGCTCAACCGCGGCCCCGAGCAGCGCAACGACAAGCGGCCACAACTTGCTGACCTGCGTGAAAGTGGCTCGCTGGAGCAGGACGCGGATATGGTGATCTTGATTCATCGCCCGGACGCGTTCGAGCGGGACGATCCGCGGATGGGTGAGGCGGACCTGATCCTGGCCAAGCACCGCGCCGGTCCGACCTCCACCGTGACCGTCGCGCACCAGCTGCACTACAGCCGTTTCGTGGACATGGCGCAGGAATGAGCCGGCCTGCGTAGAGCCGCGGTCGGCTTGCCGTGGCCCGTTTTCCTTGCGTGCAGCACCCCGGACGGGCATGCGCCGCCGCTGACTCGTCGGAGCAGCGGTTCGTTCGCCCGCCGTGCTGCACGTCGTGGCCGCCGATGACTCGATCCGGTTAGCACGCGGCAGGTGGTGGGTGCGGCCGACACGCCGATGCATCTTGTGCCCGAGTGATCACTGCGCGATGCCTACCCTCGATCACGAATGCACTGCGACGAAGGGTCGGCGATGCGCACCGTTTTCCTGCACGGCGAGGCGGACCGCTGCTCGGAGGCGGCTGCCGCGCTGTCCGAGCGGTTCGGGCCGCGCGCCGAGGCACCCGGTCTGATCACGGCGATGCTGCACGAGAAGGGCGTGCAGGACGGCCTGCTCACCCGGTGGACCGAGGCGGACGTGACCCGTTTCCTCGCCGACGTCGTGCCGCGCCGGATGGTGCTGCCGAACTGGTCGGCGGTGCCGCGGGTGCTGCACGAGTGGTTCGACTTCCTCGCTGCCGCGGGATTGCTGCTACCCGGCAGCGGCTCGCTGCGCGCGCTGCACGCGGCGGTTGATGCCGCGACTCCCGATTACCTCGATGCGATGGCCCGTCCCGCGAAGTGGGGAGCGGGCAAGTTCTGGGCGTCCGAAGCGCGCGAGCGCGGTGTGGACCCGGACGATCCGGTGGAGTTCGAGCGGTTCGTCGCCGAGGCGCGGGACGGTGCCGCGGGACTTGATCACGACCTGCTGCACGCGATCGAAGAGAAGCCGGAGCCGGCGGACGCGCCCGCGTACTGGTTGCCGCCGGTACGGGTCCCGGACTCGAACACGCCGGGTGCTGAGGCGGAGCGGGCTCCCGTCCTGGAACGCATGAAGCTGCTGCACGAGTGGGTCGGCGCGGGCCGGGCGCTGATCGCAGGTTCGGAGGACGGCCTCGATGAGCTGGCGGGCGCGCTCGGCACCGACCGGTTCACGGCGGGCCTGACGCTGGAGTGGGCGAAGCGGGCGCACCTGGTGCGAACGACCGGCGACCGCCTGGTGCGCACCGAGATCAGTGCCGCGTTGCTGGCGGAACCCGGGGTGCTGTGGTCCCGGCTGTGGGAGCTCTTCCTGCAGTTGGAGGACGTTCTCGGTGATGAACCGGAGTTCCCCGCCGGCGATGCCGGCTTGCTGCTGGATCTGGTGCAGGCGGTGCTGACCGCGCTGTATTCGGAGACCGAGGCGGTGCCGGTGGAGCAGGTGGTGAGCCTGGCCGTTCATGCGCTGGCGGACGAGGACGAGTTGACCCCGGAATATCGCCGCGCGGTGCACCGCGCGGTCGGCCGCGTACTCGACCAGTGGGCCGTGCTCGGCGTGGTGCGCTGCGAGCCGACCGAGCTGCCGGAGCGCCTGGAGCGCATCGCCGAGCTCGCCCCGGAAGGCGAGCCGGACCGGACCGTCGTGGAGCTGACGCCGCTGGGCGTGCGGGCCGCGCACGGTTCGCTGGAGGAGTTCGGTTTCGTCGTGCCGACGGTCGCCGGAATGGCGGCGCTGCCTGCGGAAGTCGTCGTGCTCGCGTTGCCGGGCAGTCCCGCGGACGTGGTCGAGGAGGTCGTGGGCGACTGGGTCGCCCGGCGCGGGCGGGCCGCGGCCAGTGCCGAACTGGCCGAGGTGCTGCGCCGGGTGGACGACCCGGAACTGCGGCTGGGGGCGCTGTGGCTGCTGGAGCACACCGGCCAGGAGGGCGTCGCGGAAGTGCTCGGCCTGCGCGAGGATCCGTTGTGCGGCGCGGCTGCGCGGATGTGGCTGCGGGTTCGGCCGGTGGAGACCGAGGTGGCGTTGCAGCACGGCGACGAACTGGCGGTCTCGCTGGACGCCATGGTGGTCACCGCGCAGGAGGATCCGGCCGCGTTCCTCGCGGATTTCCAGGCCCGCCCGGACCAGCTCGCCTTCGTCGACGAGCTCGCCCGCACCCGGCACGCCCGCGCGGACCTGCTGCTCGGCCTGCTCGCCCAGCAACATCCGGACCACCAGGTCTCCGCCGCTGCCCGCCGCCATCTCGCCCACCGCACCGCCGACGAACCCGCCTGAACAGCGGGCCGGTATACCCGAGCGCACGGTTTGACCGAGCGCGGTCGATGCGCACGAACCCGAGCGCAGTGGGCGCTCGGGCTGATCGGGCTGATCGGGCTGGCTCCGTTGTGGCGGCGGTACATGCTCTCCGGGATCGCGGACACCGTCGCGGCGGTAGAGCGCGAAGCGGCGATGTGACCGGCTATGCGCACGCCGTTGCTGCCGGCGTCAGCCGCGGGCGAGGTCGCGGAGGGCTTCGGGGAGTTCGCTGATGTCTCCGAGCACCCGGTACGCGCCGGCCAGGGCGTCCTCGGCGGGCGGGAAGTGCGCGTTCGGCACCGCGAACACGGTGGCGCCGGAAGCGGCGGCCGCGCGCAAGCCGTTGCTGGAGTCTTCGACGGCGACGGACTCCGCCGCCGAGACGTCGAGCCCTCGCGCAGCTTCCAGGTAGACGTCCGGGGCCGGTTTGCCTGCGCCGACCTCTTCGCTGGAGATCGTGTAGCCGACCGTGGCCCCGGCGCTTTCCAGGAAGGCCCGGATGATGCGCGGTGGTGCGGAGCTCGCGATCGCGGTCCGGTACTCGGCCGCGACCGTGCGCAGGGTTTCCGCCGCGCCCGGCAGTACCGGGGGATCGTTGCGGTAGACCTCGGCCATCCCGTCGATGACGGTCTCGGCGGCTTGCTCCGGCGTGAGCTGCGCCCCCAGTTCCGCCACCAGGTAGCGGGACCATTCCGGAGTGCTCATGCCCATCATGGCCTCGGTCGCGCCTTCGGCCCATCGACCACCGTGGGCGTCGACGGTTTCGCGGCGAATCCGATCCCAGAGGTGTTCGGAGTCGACGAGCACGCCGTCGAGGTCGAACAGCACAGCAGCAGGTTGCACACCTCGATCATAAGAGCCGCGCTGCACGACCGGTGCTTCGGCGAGGGATGTCCGTGCTGCCCCCGACGCAGCACGGACACCGCTGTTCGAGCGACCAGCTGACACCGCCGGTCTCGAACACCGTTGCTGCGTCGGGCGATTCGCGCAATGTGTGCCTGCTCATGCCCGCTGGTTCCGCAGCCACCTAAAAGTTAGCATGGCGAACGAAATTGTGGTGGATGTCCGTTCCACCCACATCGACCTGGCGAGGAGGCGCGGCCGATGAGCGGCGCGCACGACGTCCGGCTGCTGGACGTCTTCAAAGGCCAGCCCAAGGCCGTGTGGGTCACCGCGTTCGCCGCGGTGATCGCCTTCATGGGAATCGGGCTGGTCGATCCGATCCTGCTGTCCATCGCCGAGGCGCTGCACGCCGGGCCGGAGCAGGTGACCCTGCTGTTCTCCTCCTACCTGGGCGTGCAGGTCATCGCGATGCTGATCACCGGGGCGTTCAGCGCCCGGTTCGGTGCCAAGCGCACCGTCGTGACCGGCCTGGTGCTGATCGTGCTCGCCACCATCGCGTGCGCGGTCGCCGGTTCGATCGGGCAGCTCGTCGCGCTGCGCGCGGTGTGGGGACTGGGCAACGCCTTCTTCATCGCGACGGCGCTGTCGGTGATCGTCGGTGCGGCCAGCGGCGGGCAGCAGGCCGCGGTCCTGCTCTACGAGGCCGCGCTCGGCATCGGCCTGTCCACCGGCCCGCTGCTGGGAGCGCTGCTCGGCAACATCTCGTGGCGCGGACCGTTCGCGGGCACCGCGGTGCTGATGGCGATCGCGCTGATCCTCTCGGCCGGGTTCCTGCCCGCCGACGACAAGGACCCGTCGAAGCGGCAGCGGATCCGGCTGCTCGACCCGTTGCGCGCGCTCGGGCACGGCGGCCTGCTGCGCACCGCGGTCGGCTCGGCGTTCTACACCGCGGCGTTCTTCATCGTGCTGGCTTGGGCGCCGTTCGTGCTGGAGTTCGGCGCGATCGCGGTCGGGCTGGTGTTCTTCGGCTGGGGGCTGTGCGTGGCGGTGGCCGGGGTGACGCTGGCGCCGCGGCTGGCAGCGCGGTTCGGCGAGGCCGGCGGCACCGTGATCGCGGTGCTGATCTACGCGGTGCTGCTGTTCGCGATGGCGATCGGCACCAAGCCGGTCGTGGTGGTCGCGGTGATCCTCAGCGGTATCGCGTCCGGGCTGTTGAACACCCTGTTCACCGGCACGGCGATGAGCATCAGCAACGCGCCGCGGCCGGTGGCCAGCGCGGGCTACAACTTCTGCCGCTGGCTCGGCGGTGCCCTCGCGGCGACGCTGGTCGGCCACGTCGCGGAGTGGCTGGGTTCGCCGCACGCCCCGTTCGCGGTCGCCGCGGTGTCCTGCCTGGTCGCGGCCGCGCTGCTGGCGGTCGACCTGCGCAAGCGGCGCGATCCGCACCAGGTGCCCAGCGAGGCCGCTCTGGTCGGCGAGGAGTTCTGACCCGCGGACGCTCAGGAGGCCCGTCGCAGCTCCAGGTAGAGACGGCTCCACGACTCCGGTGTTAGATCTCGCGGCAACGACGCGGCCGGGAGCCAGCGCGGCACCCGGCCGTGGTTGCGGCGGACGATCTCGCCGATGCCGTGCCCACGTCCGGTGAACACCGCTTCCACGAAGTCCTGGAACGGTCCGCGTTCGGCGAACGGCAGCGCGGGGTCCGGCCTGCGGTCGATGCGCAGCAGACCACCGTCGACCGCGGGCCTCGGGTGGAAGGCACGCGCCGGAATCCGGTCGTGCAGCCGGAACTCGTACCACGGCGCCCACTGGGCGTTGAGCATCGAGCCGCCGACGCCGCGCTTTCGCGCCACGTCCCACTGCACCAGCAATACCGCGCGTCGCCAGGCCGGGGTGTCGAGCAGCCGCCGCGTCATGGCGGTGGTGAGCCCGTAAGGCAGGTTGCCGACGACGTCGAACGGGCCTGCCGGAAAGCGGAACCGCAGCATGTCGCAGCGCACGACGCGGACTCGGGACCACTTGCCGCGCAGTCGGGCCGCCCAGCGCGGGTCGAGTTCTACGGCGGTCACCGGGTGCCCGGTCGCGGCGAGCCGACCGGTCAGCGCGCCGCCGCCGGCGCCGAGTTCGACCAGCGGACGCCCGTCGCGCGGATCCAGCAGTTCCAGCACGCGCGCGGGCACCTGCGGGTCGATGAGGAAGTTCTGGCCGAGTTCGCGGCTCGCACGGGACGTGCGGGAAGGCATGGGTGCTCCAGCGTTCGCGGGACCGGGGAACACCGGGTCTCGCGTCGGCCGGGACGTGTGGCTGCGCGCGCGGCGGATGCCGATAGGCCCGCGGCGGCCGTGCTGAGCGGCTCAGCTGCGCCGCGCGGGTACGAGGCGGCGGAACACGCCCCGGGGACGGACCCGGGCGCGTGGCGGCTCACCGGAAAGCGGAAGTCCGGTGGTCGCTCAGCTGTTCCGCGGCCGGATGACGAACGCTGCACATGCCATGCCGGGCAAGCTAGCCGAGCCCGGACACCGGCGCGAACGAATTTTGCTCGCACTGCGTGTCCGGCCGGGAGCGTCGGAGCTACCGGATCGGCCGATTGCGGATTCGAATGCGCACCGCGCGTCATGAGTTCGGGCGCTGTTCACCTGACGGTCCAGGATTTCTCGCCTGCCCGGCATAGCGTTCGGATGTTCCCGACTGACCCCTGGAGGGCCGCTTGACTCCCCGATCGGACAGCGGGCGGGTCGTCCCGCTCCCACTCCTGTCCCACCACTCCGCGCGGCGTTCCGCCGTGACCTGCAAGTACCGCTGCGGCAACGCTTGCGCGCACGAGGCGCCGAACACTTCGGACAACGGCTACTTCGGTGACGTCGTGGAACGGGTGCTCAACCGCCGCGGCGCCCTCAAAGCAGGCGGCGTGCTGGCGCTCGCGGTCGGCGGCACCGCGCTGTCCGGGTCGGCCGGCGCGCTGTCCGGCACCGCGGCAGCGGCACCGGGCGAGTTCGCAGGCCGCGGCGTGCCCGGTACCGACTTCACCCCCGTCGCGCCGAACAAGGACGACCGGGTCACCGTCCCCGAGGGCTACCGGCAGGACATCGTGATCCGCTGGGGAGACCCGGTGCTGCCCGGCGCGCCCGAGTTCGACTTCCACCACCAGAACTCCGCGGCGCAGGAAAAGCAGTTCGGCTACAACAACGACTTCGCCGGGTTCGTCCCGCTGGACAGCACCGGCGAGCGCGGCCTGCTCGTGGTGAACCACGAGTACAGCACCGAGCCGCACATGTTCCCGGACTACGACGCCGAGAACCCCACCGAGGAGCACGCCCGGATCGCGTGGGCCGCGCACGGTCTTTCCGTGGTCGAGGTGACCCGCGAACCCGGCAAGGGGCTCACCCCGAAGATCGGCAAGTACAACCGCCGGATCACGCTGAACACCGAGTTCGAGGTTCGCGGCCCGGCCGCGGGCAGCGAGCACCTGAAGACCTCCGCGGACCCGACCGCCACCAAGGTCTTCGGCACTCAGAACAACTGCTCGGGCGGGGTCACTCCGTGGGGCACGATCCTGTCCGGCGAGGAGAACATCCACCAGTACTTCGCCAACTCGGACAAGGTCACCGACCCGGTCGCCAAGCAGCGCTACGAGCGCTACGCGATCGGCACCGGCGTCTCGGAGCGCAAGTGGGAGCGGTTCGACAAGCGCTGGGACGTCCCGCGGGAGCCGAACGAGCCGAACCGGTTCGGCTGGATCGTGGAGATCGACCCGAACGACCCGGAGTCCACCCCGATCAAGCACACCGCGCTGGGCCGGTTCAAGCACGAGGCCGCGACCATCCAGGTCGCCGACGACGGCCGGGTCGCGGCCTACCTGGGCGATGACGAGCGGTTCGAGTACGTCTACAAGTTCGTCTCGAACGGCCGGATCAAACCGGGCCGCAGCGCGCACGCGCGCAGGCACAACTCCGCGCTGCTCGACGACGGCACGCTCTACGTCGCCAAGTTCACCGGCAACAGCCCGGAGTCCGAGATCGACGGCTCCGGCAAGCTGCCCGCCGACGGCCACTTCGACGGTGCGGGCGAGTGGATCAAGCTGGCCAGCGGCGACGAGTCGTTCGTGCCCGGGTTCACCGCCGAAGAGGTCTACGTGTTCACCCGGCTCGCCGCCGACGCGGCCGGTGCCACCAAGATGGACCGGCCCGAG
This sequence comes from Saccharopolyspora sp. SCSIO 74807, assembly GCF_037023755.1. Classification (NCBI taxonomy): domain Bacteria; kingdom Bacillati; phylum Actinomycetota; class Actinomycetes; order Pseudonocardiales; family Pseudonocardiaceae; genus Saccharopolyspora; species Saccharopolyspora sp. SCSIO 74807. The sequence goes on from NZ_CP146100.1 coordinate 1,784,621, forward strand.
GACATGGAGCCGAACCCGGTCAACGGCCGCATCTACTGCGCGCTGACGAACAACTCCAACCGCGGCTCGGCGGGCAACGCCGGGCCGGACGAGGCGAATCCGCGCGTGGAGAACAAGCACGGGCACGTGCTGGAGGTCGACGACGACACCACCGGTACCCGGTTCGGCTGGAACCTGCTGCTGGTCTGCGGCGACCCGAACGATCCGGGCACCTACTTCGGCGGCTTCGACAAGAGCGCCGTCAGCCCGATCTCCTGCCCGGACAACGTCGCCTTCGACCGGTTCGGCAACCTGTGGATCACCACCGACGGCAACGAGCTCGGCTCCAACGACGGGTTGTTCGCGGTGCCGGTGGAAGGCCCGGAGCGCGGGCAGGTCAAGCAGTTCCTGACCGTTCCGGTCGGGGCCGAGACCTGCGGCCCGGTGATCCTCGAAGACCTGATCACGGTCAACGTGCAGCACCCCGGTGAGGACGCGGAGGACCCGCAGCACCCGACCTCGCACTGGCCGGACGGCGGCACTTCGGCGCCCCGGCCCGCGGTGGCGGTCGTCTACCGCGAAGACGGAGGCCGGATCGGCGTGCGCTGATCCGGCCCGGCGAGCGCGGGGGCCTTCCGAACCCGGGAGGCCCCCGTTGCGCTCTGGTTGGTCCCCGAATACGGGCTGAGCGGCCAACTCGCCGCGTGCGGGTCGGCACGTCGGCAGCGGGCCGGCTCTCCGAGACGGCCCGGCTCGTCGGGCGCGGGCTAGCTCTCCGCCGGCGATTCCTTCTCCGCGCCCCGCCCGGTCTGCGCGGGCGTCGCGCGCAGCGCGACCGCCACGAACGCCGCCGCGATCATGACCAGGCCGACGACCCACAACCCGGCCCGCTGCGATCCCGTCACGTCGCGCAGCGCACCGGTGACGTACGGCGCGGCGAACCCGCTGATGTTGCCCAGCGAGTTGATCAGCGCGATACCGCCCGCGGCAGCGGCCCCGGAAAGGAACGTGCTCGGCAACGCCCAGAACGTCGGAAGCGCCGCGCACACCCCCACCGCGCACACCGTCACCGCGATCATCGCCAGGATCGGGTTGCCCAGGTACAGCGCGATGGGAATGCACACCCCGCCGAGCAGCATCGGCAGCGCCACGTGCCAGACGCGCTCGCGGGTGCGGTCGCCGTGGGCGGCCCAGAACACCATCGCCACCGCGCCGATCACGTACGGCACCGCTGTGACCAGGCCGGACTGCACGGTGGAGAGCTTGGTGCCGTACTGCTGCTCGAAGCCGTCGATGATCGTCGGCAGGAAGAACCCGAGCGCGTAGAGCCCGTAGGAGATCCCGAAGTAGACGAACGCCAGCGCCGGGATCCGCGGGTGCGTCAGCGCCTTGCGCAGCGGCCAGTGGTGCGCCTGCTCCGTTTCGCGCCGCTCGGCCGCCAGCTGTTCGCCGAGCCATTCCCGTTCGCCCGCGGTGAGCCACTTGGCCTGCTCCGGGCGGTCGGTCAGGTAGAACCAGGTCGCCACGGCCAGCAGCATCGCGGGCACGCCTTCGACCAGGAACATGAACCGCCAGCCGGACAACCCGAACACCCCGTGCCCGGCGTCGATCAGCAGGCTGGACACGGTCGCGCCGATGGCGCTGGAGACCGGCACCGCGGTCATGAACAGCGCGACCGCCTTCGCCCGCTGCGCGGCCGGGAACCAGTAGGTCAGGTACAGGATGATGCCGGGGAAGAACCCGGCCTCGGCGATGCCCAGCAGGAACCGCAGCACGATCAGCCCGGTCGCGCTCGGCACGAACGCCATGATCGTGGCCAGCACACCCCAGGTGATCATGATCCGGGCCAGCCAGCGGCGCGCGCCGAACCGGTGCAACGCCAGGTTGCTCGGCACTTCCAGCACCAGGTAGCCGAGGAAGAAGATGCCCGAGGCGAGCCCGAACGCGGTGGCGGTCATGCCGAGTTCGTCGTTCATGCCGTTCGGACCGGCGAACCCGATGTTGACCCGGTCCAGGTAGTTGACGAAGTACAGCAGGCACAGGAAGGGCATCAGCCGGAGCGAGACCTTGCGCAGGACCCGGTTGCCGGCGGCGGCATCGGTGCTGTTCACCGGAACGTCCTATTCCGCACCGCTGACGCGGGTCAAGCCCGCCGCCCGCGAAGAGGTCCCCGGCACAGTGTGCGCGAACGTGCGACCGATACGATTCAGAACATGGCACAACGTCCGATTGCCCTGGTCACAGGCGCGTCCCGTGGAATCGGGGCCGCCGTCGCACGCTCCCTGGCCGAGACCCACGACGTGCTGCTGGGTGGCCGGGACGGCGGGGCGTTGCGGACCCTGGCGAGCCAGGTCGAAGGGGCGAAGCCGTGGCCGGTGGAGCTGACCGATTCCGCGTCGGTGGCCGACGCGGTCTCCGGCATCGATCGGCTGGACGTGCTGGTGCACAGCGCGGGCTTGGTCGAGCTCGGCCCGGTCTCCGATCTGCCGGTGGATTCGTGGCGTCGCACGTTCGAGCTGAACCTGTTCGCGGTCACCGAGCTGACCCGGCTGCTGCTGCCCGCGCTGCGGGCGGCGGAGGGCCACGTCGTGCTGGTCAACTCGGGATCCGGACTGTCCGCGAAGCCAAACTGGGGCTCCTACGCCGCCAGCAAGTTCGCGCTGCGGGCGTTCGCGGACACCCTGCGCGCCGAGGAAGCGGACGTGCGGGTGACCTCGGTCTTCCCGGGCCGGGTGGACACCGACATGCAGCGCGAGGTGCGCGTTTCCGAAGGCGGCGAGTACCAGCCGGAGCACTACCTGCGCCCGGAGTCCGTCGCCGCCCCGGTCGTTTCCGCGGTGCACGCCTCCCGCGACGCGCACCTCACCGAGATCGTCGTCCGCCCGTCCTGAGCACTTCTCGCTCGTAATAGCGAGCAGTCGATACTCACGCCTATTCATCGGCGCTACCGCATGAGCGCATGAAAAAGGGAGGGTGCCAGGGGCGCCCTCCCTTTTCGCTGCGCAGCGGCTACATGACCTGAATCTCGACCCGGCGATCGCTTTCCTGGTTCCCTTGCGCGGCACCTCGTCCGACGGCTTCGAGGCGCTCCGCGGGCACTCCGGCCTCCTTGAACTTGTCGGCGACGGCTTGCGCCCGCTGCTGGGACAATTCCTGGTCCTGCGGCTTCGGTGTGCCGGTGTTGGCGATGAACCCGGCGATGGTGAACCGCAGCTCCTGCGGGGCCGACTTGGCCAGCTCGGCCGCCTTGGTGGCGGTCTGCTTGCCCTGCTCGGTCAGGTTCGCGGTGTCCGGTTCGAAGGTGATCGGGCGCTGCTGCAGCGCCTGATCGATCTGCTGCTGCAGCGCCGCCTTCGCTGCTGCCGGGTCAGGCTTCGGGGGCTGCTGCTGTTGCTGCTGCTCGGGCGCCGGTGCTGCGGGTGGCACCTCGCCCTCTTGGCCCCCTTGGCCCTGCTGCTGTCCGCCGGAGCACCCGGCCACCAGCGCCGCGGCGAAAGCGATTCCGGCGACGGCGTTCGTGGCTTTGATTCGGTCCATGCCAACCTCCGCTGTCGGGAGCTCGCCGGACGTTCCGCCGGCGCGTCGTCCGACCGGTGGCCCCGTGCCACGGACCCGGACCGCCCGGCGAGCGGGGTGTGCTCCATTCCATTCCGAGCGGTCCGGTTGAGCAGGTCGAGCGACCCAGCGCAACGCGAACGTGTGATGTCCGCGATCGAACGTGAACCGATTTCGCCTCCCCGCCTCGACAGAAGTTACTGCTAAGTAATACGCTCGGGTTACCGACGAGTAAGGCCATGTCCGACACAAGCGGGGCCGGCTCGGACCACCAGTGCGCGCAGAGGGAGCCTCGAATGGGCCACTACAAGAGCAACATCCGCGACCTCGAATTCAACTTGTTCGAGGTGTTCAAGGTGCAGGACCGGCTCGGCACCGGCGCCTTCGAGCAGTCCGATGAGGACACCGTCCGCGGTGTGCTCACCGAGCTGAACACGCTGGCCACCGGCCCGCTCGCGGAGTCCTTCGAAGAGGGTGACCGCACCCCGGCCCAGTTCGACCCCAAGACCCACTCGGTGACGCTGCCCGAGGCGTTCAAGAAGTCCTACCAGCAGGTCATGGACGGCGAGTGGTGGCGGCTCGGGCTGCCCGACGAGCTCGGCGGCTACGGCATCCCGCCCACCGTCCAGTGGGCCTCGGCCGAGCTGATGCTCGGCGCCAACCCGGCGATCTTCATGTACATGGCCGGGCCGAACTTCGCGACGATCCTGTGGAACAACGGCACCGAGCAGCAGCGCCGCTGGGCTGAGCTGATGATCGAGCGCGGCTGGGGCGCCACGATGGTGCTGACCGAGCCGGACGCGGGCTCCGACGTGGGCGCCGGTCGCACCAAGGCCGTGCAGCAGGACGACGGCTCGTGGCACCTGGAGGGCGTGAAGCGGTTCATCACCTCCGCCGACCAGGACATGACCGAGAACATCATGCACCTGGTGCTGGCCCGCCCCGAAGGCGAAGGCATCGAGAACAAGCCCGGCACCAAGGGCCTGAGCCTGTTCCTGGTGCCGAAGTTCCACTTCGACGACCAGACCGGCGAGTCCGGTGCGCGCAACGGCGCCTACGTCACCAACGTCGAGCACAAGATGGGCCTGAACGCCTCGGCGACCTGCGAGCTGACCTTCGGCCAGCACGACGTCCCGGCCAAGGGCTGGCTGCTCGGCGAGGTGCACGACGGCATCGCCCAGATGTTCCAGGTCATCGAGTACGCGCGGATGATGGTCGGCACCAAGGCCATCGGCACGTTGTCCACCGGCTACCTCAACGCGCTGGAGTACGCCAAGGAGCGGGTGCAAAGCGCCGACCTGACCCGCACCACGGACAAGACCGCCCCGCGGGTCACGATCACCAACCACCCCGACGTGCGCCGGATCCTGATGCTGCAGAAGGCGTACGCGGAGGGGCTGCGCGCGGTGTACCTGTACACCTCGACCTACCAGGACCAGATCGCGCAGGGCAAGGCCACCGGTGCGGACGTCGCGCTGGCCGAGCAGGTCAACGACCTGCTGCTGCCGATCGTCAAGGGCGTGGGCTCGGAGCGGGCCTACGAGATGCTGACGCTGTCGCTGCAGACCCTCGGCGGCTCCGGCTACCTGCAGGACTACCCCATCGAGCAGTACATCCGGGACGCCAAGATCGACAGCCTGTACGAGGGCACCACGGCGATCCAGGCGCAGGACTTCTTCTTCCGCAAGATCGTGAAGAACAACGGCGCGGCGCTCGGGCACATCGCCGAGCAGGTGCAGCAGACGCTGCAGGCCGACGGCGCCGACGACCGGCTGAAGGAAGAGCGGGCGCTGGTCGCGCAGGCGCTGGACGACGCGCAGGCCACCCTCGGCGCGGTGTTCGGGTTCCTGACCTCCGCGCAGGAGGACGTCAACAACGTCTACAAGGTCGGCCAGCACGCGGTGACCGTGCTGATGAGCATGGGCGACCTGCTGATCGGCTGGCTGCTGCTGCGCCAGGCCGAGGTGGCCCAGGCCGCGCTGGACGGCGGCGCCTCCGCCAAGGACCAGCCCTACTACCAGGGCAAGGTCGCGGTGGCGCGGTTCTTCAGCAAGAACGTGCTGCCGGAGCTGGCCTCCCGGCGCAAGATCGTCGAGTCCGCCGACAACGCGATCATGGACCTGGACGAGGCCGCTTTCTGATCGTCCCGGACGAAACGAGGCGGGCGCCCCACACCGGGGCGCCCGCCTTTCTCGTCGGTGCGGGTCAGGGCCGCACGAGCGTCTTGAGCGACTCGCGGTCGGCCATCCTGCGGTAGCCCTCCGGGACGCCGTCCAGGTCGGTGGTGTGGTCGAACACCCGGCCCGGCTGGATCTTGCCGGAGAGCACGTCCGGCATCAGCTCCTCGATGTAGGCGCGGGCGGGGCACACGCCGCCGCCGAGCGCGACGTTGCGCATGAAGATCTCGCGCACGTCGACGCCCTCGCCGTCCTGCGGCACGCCGACGTAGCCGACGCCGCCGCCGTCCCGGGCCAAGCGCAGCGCCATGCTCAGCGAGTCGCCGGTTCCGACGCACTCCAGCACCGCGTGCGCGCCCTGTCCGCCGGTCAGCTCGCGCAGCCGCTCGACGCCCTCGGCGCCGCGTTCCGGGATCACGTCGGTGGCGCCGAACTCGCGGGCCAGATCGGTGCGGTCGGTGTGCCTGCCCATGATGACGATCCGCTCGGCACCGAGCCGGGACGCGGCCAGCACCCCGCTGACACCGACGGCGCCGTCACCGACGACGGCCACCGTGTCGCCCTTGCGCACCCCGGCGGAAACCGCGGCGTGGTGCCCGGTCGGGAACACGTCGGCGAGCGTCAGCAGCGAGGGCAGCAGCGCGTCGTCCGGCTCCACCGGCAGCTTCACCAGCGTGCCGTCCGCGACCGGTACGCGGACCGCCTCGCCCTGCGCCCCGTCGTTGCCGGGCGAGCCCCAGATACCGCCCTGCACGCACGAGGTGTGCAGCGAATCCCGGCAGAACTCGCATTCGCCGTCGGAGTAGGTGAACGGGGAAACGACCAGGTCGCCCCGTTGCAGACCGGTCACCGCGGAGCCGGTCTCCTCGACGACGCCGATGAACTCGTGGCCGATCCGCTGGCCCTGCTCGTCGGCGCCCATGCTCTTGTACGGCCACAGGTCGCTGCCGCACACGCAGGTCAGGCTCACCCGCACGATGGCGTCGGTCGGCTCGAGCAGCGCCGCGTCGGCGACCTGCTCCACGCGCACGTCCCCCGCACCGTGGATCACGGTGGCACGCATTCGGACACCTCCGGAATCGATTCGTCTTCCCCTGGTTCGACGTCCGGAGCGGATGCACGTATTTCGATCCGGGCATGTGGGAAGACTCACCGCAGCGCGAAAAGGCCGGCCCCCTTCCGCGCGGGAAGAGGGCCGGCCAGGTCGGTTCGCGCCGGTCAGGGCTTGGGCGGTGGCGGCCCGCAGTGGATGATCGGCTGCGGGTTGTACACCGTCTTGCTGGGCTTCTCGGTGGTCACCTTGCCCGTCTTGACGTCTCGCAGGGTGCGGGTGTCGGTGACGGTGAACCCGCCGGTGCCCTTGCTGGTGCTGCACGGCTGCCCCGGCGGGACGACCTTCTCGTGCGGCGGCTTCTCATCCGTGCGCGGACCGGTCTGCGAGGTCACGTCGTACTGCTTGGTGCCCCAGAACTGGATCTTGATCGAGGACGGCGTCCACTGCGTCGTGATCATGACCCCGCTGTTGAGGGTGTTCTTGAACTTCACGTCGATGACGCTGCTGCCGTCCGGGTTCTGGAACACCGTCGCCTCGCGACCCGGGGGGTAGCGGCTGATGTAGTAGCTGTGCTCCTTGTGCTCCACGTCCTTCACGCCTGCGAAGTAGGAGGCGTTGTAGAGCGTGGTGGCGAACTGCGAGATCCCGCCGCCGACGGCCTTCGCCGGGCGGCCGTCCTCGATGATCCCGGACTCGACGTAACCCTGCGGAACGCCGCGCGGGCCGGTGTGGCCGTTCAGGCTGAACGTCTCGCCCGGTTTGATGACCGCGCCGTTGACCTGCTCGGCGACCCGTCGGATGTTCGCCCCGGACGCAGGCTCGAACCCGCCGGTCTCGAACTCGCTGATGACCTCGCGGATGCCGAGCCCGTTGGCCTGCTCGGTGGTGAACGGCGGCGGCTGCTGCTGGTAGATCGCCTGGACGCTGCGACCGTCCCGCTTCTTGTAGACCTCCAGCAGCTTCTCGAAGCTCTTGTTCCAGTCCACCCCGCGGCCCTCCGCGGACGGGCGGACCACCGGTTTGCCGCCTTCGAGCACGATCTGGGCGTCCTGGCCTGGCTTGATCGTGTCGCGCAGCTGCGGTTCCACCCCGCCGACCACGGCCGGAACGTCCACGCCGGCGCGCAGGCCGCCGTCGCCGTCCGGTTCGAAGCGCAGCGAGGCGGCGATGGTCTCCGGGGAGATCGCGGCGTCGTGCCCCTCACCGCGAACGGTCACCGGACCGGACACCGCGGGCTGCGCGACCTCGCGCAGCGCCTGCTGCACACCTTCCTTGGTGGTGGTCACCGGCTGCTCGGAGTACGGGATCCGCACCGGGCCGTTGATCGCCCACTTCGACAGCACCACGTCGGTCGCCGACGAGAGGTCGACCGTGCGGCCCGTGACCGGGTCCACCGGCACCGGAGTCGCGCCCTCGAAGCGGATGGTGCCCTCCGCGGGCGCGCGGTCCAGCTGCGGTTTCACCTGTTCCAGGGCCTGGCGGACCTGAGCGCGGTCGGCCGAGCTGGCGGGGGTGATCTCGCGTTCGGTGAACAGCGAGGTGATCCGGGTGATCGGGTTCAGCGGCTGCGAACCGGCGCGTTCGACGGTCTCGCCCCAGTCCATCCGCAGCCCGGCGTCGTCCGGCGAAAGGCTCGCCTGGGTCTCCCCGGTGGTCAGCCGGATCGGTTCGTGCAGGCCGGCTTCCAGCTGGTTCTTGAGCTTGCGCTCGGCGGCGGTCTTGCTCATCCCGCCGATCTGCACGTCGGCGACGGTGGTGCCGCGCGGCACGCTGCCGCTGCTGAAGAACAGATCACCGAGGTAGAGCAGTGCCAGCGCACCGACCGCGATGCCCGCGCCGATGCCCGCGCGCACCAAGCGGCTGCGGTTCTGCGGGCGCGGCTTCGGGCCTTCCGGTGGGTCCGCGGAGAAACCGCCGACGCCGCCGGCGAACGACCAGGTCGGCTGCTCCTGCGGCTGGACCCGCGGGATGGTGTCGGTGCGTTCGGTGTCGTGCTCGGGGAACCGCGCGGTCTGCTGCTGCGAGCTTCCGCCGATGATGCCGATGAAGTCCGTCGGTGAGGCGTAGGTCTGCTCGGTGGCCGCGGCCGGTTCGGTGCCGGGCACCGGAGGGATCGTCGCGGTGCGCTCGGCGTCGGACTCCGGCGGTTGCTCACCGGAGGCGCCGGAAGCCGCGGTCGTCCCGGTGCCGTCGATCCGTTCCGTGCCCTCGGACTGCGCGCCGGACTGCGAGATGGGGCGGGTGCCCTGCTCGGTCAGCTCGCCCGCGAGCTGCCCGTGCTGCGATTCCGCGGTGGTTGATCCGGTCGGCGGAGCCTGGGCGGATTCGGCGTGATCGGCTTCAGCCGTGCCGGTTTGTCCGGTCCGGCCCGATTGCTCCGCTTGGCCGGACTGCTCGGCGGCGAGCCTCCCCGCCGAGATGCGGGTGGTCCGCTCGCCCGCGGACTCCGGCGAGGTCGCTTCCCGGTCGGTGCCGGTCGTGTCGCCGGAGCCGGATTCCTTCTCGGCCGGGCCCGGCCGGTCCGAACCCCGATGCGGGTCGTCGTCCGGCGGGACGTCGTAGTTTTCCGGCACCGCTTCCCCTTCATCGTCTGGTCGTGCGGCGGGATGCACAGCGAACAGGCGTCGGGCCCAGCCCGTCAAGAACGCCCAGCCCGTCAAGAACGCCAGCCCGTCAAGAACGCCGGTCGGCGCACCGGACCGGTCGCGGCCACCGGGACTCCCAGCCACCGGACTCCCAGCCACCGGGCCTCCCGGTGACCCCGAAGCAGGGCCGAGGTCAGCGCGCGATCACAGGTACAGGCCGGTGCCCTGCTCGGTCTGCTCGCTGGCCACGGCGTGCAGGTCTCGCTCCCGCATCACCAGGTAGGACTGGCCCTGCACCTCGACCTCGAACTGCTCCTCGGGGTTGAACAGCACCTGGTCGCCGACCTTGACGGCCCGCACGTGGCTGCCCACCCCGAAGACCTCGCCCCAGAGGAGCCGCTTGGCCATCTGGGCGGTCGCCGGAATCACGATGCCGCCGCTGCTGCGACGTTCCCCGGATTCCGCAGAGACCCGCACCATGACCCGGTCATGCAGCATCTGGATCTCAAGCTTGGCATCGGTCACTCGAAAAGTTTACGACCCGGCCCACCGAAGCCTTCCGAGCGGGGAGCCCCCCAGGAACCGGCGTCCATCCCGCCCATGATCAATGGCAGCCGGTCCGGGCCGGAGCCGCCGACCCGCACCGGAACTCCCCAGTCCTGCCTGGTCAGGTGGCAGGTCGGGTGCTCCACCCCCGGATCGTCGGTGCAACTGGCGGCCTGCGCGACGACGTGCAGCACGCCGTGCTCGACGTCGTCGGCGAGCACCAGCCGCCGGGTCAGGTCCGTCCCCGTGCCCGCGCCTTCGACCAGCAGCTCCGCCGGTGACGCGGTGATCTCCAGCCGGGTGGACGGGCCGTAGCGCTCGTCGAGCTTGCTGCCCGGCGGCGGGGTGAACACCACCGCCAGCTCCACCGAGCCCGGCGCGACATCGGTCGCGGGGCGCGTGACCTGCTGCGACGCGCCTTCGATGAGCCGATCGGAGACGCCGGGCGGCACCGGGCGCTCCAGCTTGTGCGCGGCCGAGGCGACCACCACGAGCTCGCCGTCGACCAGCGTCGCCCCGGAAGGTTCGGCCAGGTGCGTGGCCAACGTGGAGACCTCGTCCGATGCCGGATCGTAACGTCGCACCGCGCCGTTGTAGGTGTCGCAGACCGCGACCGAACCGTCCGGCAGCGCCGCGACGCCCAGCGGGTGCTGGAACAACGCGCCATCGGCGGGACCGTCCGCGTGCCCGAAGTCGAACAGCCCGCGGCCGACCGCGGTGCGCACCGCGAACCCGTCCCCGTCCGGCTCGATCCAGCGCAGCGCCGAGGTCTCCGAGTCGGCCAGCCACAGCCGCTCACCGCCGTCGGCGAGCCCGGACGGCTGGGCGAAGAACGCCTCCGGCGCCGCGCCGTCCCGCAGCCCTTCGACGGTGGTGCCCGCCAGCCTGCGCAGCTTCCCGCCGGTCGGGTCGAACAGGCCGAGCGTGTGGTTGCCCGCCATCGCGATCACCACACCGCCTGCGGGCTCCCACCAAGCGACGTCCCACGGGCTGGTGAGGGGGATGTCCAGCGCAGGTCCGCCGTCCTCGCCGTCGCGCCACTGCTGTCCCGTGCCCGCGATGGTGGTCACCGCGCCGTCCGCGAGCCGCACCCCGCGCAGCAGGTGGTTGGCGGTGTCGGCCACCACCAGGTCGTAGCCCGCCGCGGCGGCGACGTCCTTCGGCAGCACCGCGAGCCCGGACGGCTCGGCGAACGAAGCGTCCTGCGCTTCGCCATCGGCACGGCCTCGAGCACCACTGCCGATGCGCCGCAGCACCGTCTCACCGTCCTCGGCGAACTCCACCAGCGAATGGTTGGCCGAGTCGGCGACCAGGATCGTGCCCGGTCCGGACACCGCCTTCGCCGGGAACCGCAACGTCGTCGCCGCGGTCCGCGGCGGCACGTACGGGCCGTCGCCGCGGTGCAGCGTGCCCTTCTCGTCGTGTTCGGCCACGATTTCGCCGATGACGCTGCGCAACGCCTCGACGTGCCCCTCACCTGCGGCGACGTGCACGAGGTAGCCTTCGGGGTCGATCACGGCCAGCGTCGGCCACGCCTTGACCGCGTAGTTGCGCCAGGTGCTCAGCTCCGGGTCGTCGAGCACCGGGTGCCGTACCTCGTAGCGCTCCACGGCCGCGGCCAGCGCGTCCGGGTCCGCCTCGTGCTCGAACTTCGGCGAGTGCACGCCGACCACGACCAGCTCGTCGCCGAACTCCTCCTCCAGCGGCCGCAGCTCGTCGATCACGTGCAGGCAGTTGATGCAGCAGAAGGTCCAGAAGTCCAGCAGCACGACCTTCCCGCGCAGCTCGCCGAGCTGGACCTCCCGGCCGCCGGTGTTCAACCACTCCCGGCCGGTCAGCTCCGGCGCGCGGACACGGGTTCTGGGCTTCTGCTGCGCGATGCTCACGCCCGGGCAACAACACCGCTCGATGAAGCTGTTCCCGCTCGCCGGTGATCCGAGGCGCTTCCCACTTCACGGGATGCCGCGCGGCGCGAAGTCATCTCCAGCGCCGGGCGAACAGCGTGATCAGCACGCCTGCGAGCAGCCCGCCCAGCGCGGCGCCCGCGAGCGGCAGCCACCCGAAGCGGCCCTCGGCGGAAGGTTGCGCGCGGAGGTCCGGCACGTTCGCCGGATCGCCCACCTGGCCTTTCCGGTCGACCGTCGTGCCGTCGGCCCAGCCGTTGCCCATGTCGCAGGTGATCCGGTCCCGGGCCGCGACGGCATCCGCGGGCAGCGACATGTCCATGCTGCCCGGTCCCGCGGTGGTTCCCGGCGGTACGTCGACGCGCGGCGGGCGGATGCCGAACCGGGCCTTCGTCTCGGCTTCCACCTCGTCGAGCAGGTGCTCGGTGAGATCCACGCCCCGCAGCGCCCGGCGGTTGCTCCAGCCGGTCAGCAGCGCCCGAGCCTGCTCGGCGCGCCCGGCGCGGTAGGCGTCGGCGGCGCGCCGCTGCACGTCACCGATCTCGTGGAGCGTCTCGGCCTCGAACCCCTCGTAGGTCTTGGTGACCCGGTCCAGGAACACCTCCGGCCGATCGCAGGTGTAGTACATGAGGCGCTTGGACAGGTGGGTCGCCGAGCGGGTCGCCTCCTGCGCCGCGAACTCCGGGTTCAGGTAGTCCTGCGCCGCACCAGCGGTGAGGTAGCGGTGCTGGGCGTACTCCGGCGGCACCGCCGTCGCGCCGATGTGGAACGGGATGTACGGCGCGGTCACCGCAGCCGTGTTCGCCACCCACAGCGTCGCCAGCTCCGGGTTCGGCAGGTCCGCGCGCAGCTGCGCCACCTGCCCGTAGCCGGAGCGGTCGTCGGACCACCGCGGATCCCGCACCATGCGCTGCATGTCCACCAGGGACACGTCGCCGAGCCTGCGCAGCTCGGACTCCAGCGTCGGCGGATGCCGCCACGGCGCCTCGTCGCGCGGCGCGGACTTGCCGGGGTGGCCGGGGAACGGCGTGCCGTAGACCTCTTGCAGGTTGAACGGCTTCCCGCTCGCCGGGTTCCACCAGCCCTGCCGCACCGCGAAGTCCACCAGGTTCGGCGAGCCGCGGAAGTCCGGGTTCCCGGGTGCGGCCGGGAAATCGCCGATGTAGCCCGGGTAGGACACCCGGACGTCGTCCGGCCCGAGCCGTTCCGCGGCCCACAGGCCCTGACCGCCTGCGTACTCGACGAACACCCAGCCCTCGTTCGCGTCGGCGAACAGGTGCGAGTTGCCGCCGTAGGTGGTGTAGCCGTGCTCGTCGATCAACCGCCCGAGGATGTCGACCGCTTCGCGCGCCGAGTGCGCCCGCTCCATCGCGATCCGGGACAGGTCGCTGTAGTTCGGGCCGGTCTGGCCGGGCGGGGTCATCGCCACCAGCTCCGGGCGGGAGTCCGACCAGACGTCGCGAGCGGCCACGCCGTGCTCGTTCAGACCGCCGTTGGTCAGCGGGGCGGGGAAACCGGAGAACTCGGAGTAGTTCGAGGTGAGGTACTTCGCGGTCTCGGTCGCCTGCGGGATCCGGGTGAGCCTGCCGGGCAGGTCGGCCTCCGCGGTGGCGCCGACGGTGATCGTCGAGCCCGGCGGGTGCCTCCGGTGCGGCACGATCTCCAGCCAGTGGCTGGACGGCTCGTGCCCGAAACCGCCGAGCAGCGTCGAGCCGCTCTCGGTGCGGTTCTTGCCCACGTAGAAGGCGATGCTCTTGTCCGCGCTCGGATGTTGCGCCCGCCGGGGTGCCTGCGCGTCCGCCGGTGCCGCGTGGGTGGGGGTCGCCGCCGCTGCGACGAGAACCGCCAAGGCGAGGGCGTGCCGCGGCCGGGGCATGGGACCTCCTGCGCTTCGAGGGCAGGAGTCGTTGATAGATCATCCCGCTGCGCAAGACCAGCGGGAACGGCCCGGAAATTGGAAATCCCCGCGGTGCTGCCAGGTCGGGGGTCCGACAGCACCGCGGGGTCACCATGCATATCGCCGGGCCCCCGGGCGTTGTTACACACCGCCCGCACTGTGCTTTAAGTCACCGCGGGTGGGTGACGAAACGGGCCTCCGCGCGTGTGGATGTGGGCTGCTGACCAGCACATATCGTCATCACATCGGAATCGCCGCGGCTTCGGCCGAACGGCGCGGCCGCGGCGACCTCACCCGCGTGCCGCCGAGTGGACGAGTGTTCCCACCCGCGCGCGAACCGCATCCTGGTAGCCATGGACGCACAGCTTGCCGATGTCAGCTTGCCTTCCCGGCTCGCCGATCAGGACGAAGGCATCAGCCAGGAGGAACTCGCGCTGGCCGCGCGCAACCACGGCATCATGCTCGAGGCGCTGCGCTACGACGTCACCCCGATCGGCCTGCACTACCTGCTCACGCACTACGACATGCCCGCGCTGGACCCGGCGACGTGGCGGCTGGCGGTGACCGGGGCGGTCTCCCGAAGGCTCGAGCTCACCCTCGACGAGCTGCGCTCGCGGCCCGCCCGCACGGTGCGGGTCACGATGGAGTGCGCGGGCAACGGCCGCGCCCGGATGCACCCGCGCCCGATCAGCCAGCCGTGGCTGGTGGAGGCGGTCGGCACCGCGGAGTGGACCGGGGTGCCGCTGCGCGACGTGCTGGAATCCGCGGGCGTGCGGCCTTCGGCGGCCGAGGTCGTGTTCACCGGTGCCGATCACGGCGTGGAGCGCGGTGTGGAGCAGGACTACCAGCGCGGCCTGCCGCTCGACGAGGCGCTGGGCGAAGAGGTGCTGCTGGCCTACGAGATGAACGGGCAGCCGTTGCCGCCGCAGCACGGTCATCCGGTGCGCCTGGTCGTTCCCGGCTGGTACGGCATGACGAACGTGAAGTGGTTGCAGGAGATCTCGGTGGTCGAGGAGCCGTTCCGCGGTTTCCAGCACCGCGCGTACCGCTACCGGCAGTCCCCGGACGATCCCGGCGAGCCCGCGACCCGCATGGTGCCGCGCTCGCTGATCGAGCCGCCGGGCTTCCCGGACTTCATGTCCCGCGCGCGGGTGGTGCGCCCAGGTGAGCTCGAGCTGCGCGGTCGCGCCTGGTCCGGGCACGCGCCGATCGACCGGGTGGAGGTCAGCACCGACGGCGGCCGCAACTGGGCGGAAGCCGAACTCGACGCCGACCGGCCGCGCTGGTCGTGGCGCGGCTGGCGCAGCAGGTGGCGGGCCGAGCCCGGCTCGCACGTGCTGGCCGCCCGCGCGACCGACGCCGACGGGAACGTCCAGCCGACCGGCCAGTCCTGGAACCGCGGCGGCTTCGGCAACAACCTGGTGCACACCGTCCCGGTCAGCTGCATCCCCGAGTGATCCGGCGAGTGAGCGGACCGTTCTTGGCGGTCCAGCGGTCCGCTCACCCTCGAGCGAACCGGGATCAGCGCTCCAGGATCGCGGTGACGCCCTGCCCGCCGGCGGCGCAGATGGAGATCAGCCCGCGGCCCGAGCCCTGCTCGGACAGCAGCTTCGACAGCGTCGCCACGATCCGCCCGCCGGTCGCGGCGAACGGGTGCCCGGCGGCCAGCGACGAGCCGTTCACGTTCAGCTTCGCGGTGTCCACGCCGCCCAGCGGCGCGTCCAGGCCGAGGCGGTTCTTGCAGAACTCCGGGTCCTGCCACGCCTGCAGCGTGGCCAGCACCTGCGAGGCGAACGCCTCGTGCACCTCGTAGAAGTCGAACTCGCCCAGGCCGATGCCGTTGCGCTGCAACAACTTCGGCACCGCGTAGGCGGGCGCCATCAGCAGGCCCTCGTCGCCGCTGACGTGGTCCACCGCGGCGGGCAGCACGTCGCTGAGGTAGGCCAGCACCGGCAGCTTGTGCGCCTTCGCCCACTCCTCGCTGGCCAGCAGCACGGTGGAGGCGCCGTCGGTGAGCGGGGTCGAGTTGCCCGCCGTCATGGTCGCGCCCTCGCCCTTGCCGAACACCGGCTTCAGCTTCGCCAGCTTTTCCGGGGTGCTGTCGGCACGCATGTTCTGGTCCTCGGCCACGCCCTGGAACGGCGTGACCAGGTCGTCGAAGAACCCGCGCTCGTAGGCGGCGGCGAGCCGCTGGTGGCTGCGCGCGGCCAGCTCGTCCTGCGCCTCCCGGGAGATCTCCCAGGCCAGCGCGGTCTTCGCGGCGTGCTCTCCCATGGAAAGTCCGGTGCGCGGCTCGGAGTTCTGCGGGATCTCCGGCACCACGTGCTGCGGGCGCACGCCGGTCAGCGCCTTGAGCCTGCCGCCGAAGCTCTTCGCGTGGTTGGCCGCCAGCAGCACCCGGCGCAGGTCGTCGTTGAGCGCGATCGGCGCGTCGCTGGCCGAGTCCACGCCACCTGCGATGCCCGACTCGAGCTGGCCCAGCGCGATCTTGTTGGCCACCGAGACCACCGACTCCAGCCCGGTCGCGCACGCCATCTGCACGTCGTGGGCGGGGGTGCGCGGGTCGAGCCGGGAGCCGAGCACGGTTTCGCGGGCGAGGTTGAAGTCGCGGCTGTGCTTGAGCACCGCGCCCGCGACGAACTCGCCCAGCTGCTCGCCCTGCAGTCCGAAGCGGGCCAGCAGCCCGTCCAGCGCTGCGGTGAGCATGTCCTGGTTGGAGGCCCGCGTGTAGCGGCCGCCGGAACGCGCGAAGGGGATCCGGTTGCCGCCGACGATCGCTACGCGGCGAGTGGTGGACATGCTGGACTCCTTCGTTTGAGGACCGTCGGTCCGGGTTCGTTTCGAGGACCGTCGGTCCGGGTGCGTTCGAGGACCGTCGGTCCGGCGTGCGGCTGGGGTCGGCCGCTGTACTGGGATTCCGGGATCGCGGGTCTGGTGCGCACCCCGGTGACGCACTAACCTACCCGCGGGTAGGTTAGTCGTCGAGCAGGATCACCGCGCGACGGCCCCTGGCCCGTTTCCGCGCACGAATCCATCCGACAACCTGCCTGCACGGGAGTACGCATGCCCGATCGGTACCAGCAGTTCACCTCGACCGCGTTCGGCCGCTCGCTCGCAAAGCGCCTCGGCCTGCCCACGCCTGCCCCGCTGCGAAGGCACCGGTCCGGTGATCCCGTCGTCAGCGGCACGGTGCGCACCGGGGCGGCGAAGGGTTCGCGGCTGACCGATTCCGTGGCGGCAACGCTCACCGGCGCGCACGCCGAGGTCGAGTCCGGTGAGCCGCAGGAGGACGCGCGGTACGCCGCGCTGATCTTCGACGCCACCGGCATCACCGGCAGCGACCAGCTGCACCAGCTGCGCGACTTCTTCGGCCCGCTGATCCGGCAGGTCGGCGGCTGCGGCCGCGTCATCGTGCTCGGCACCCCGCCGGAGGAGACCACCTCCGCCGGTGAGCGGGTCGCGCAACGCGCGCTGGAAGGCTTCATGCGCACCGTCGGCAAGGAGCTCAAGCGCGGCGCCACCGCGCAGCTGGTCTACGTCTCCGAAGGTGCCGAGGCCGCGCTGGACTCGACGCTGAGCTTCCTGCTCTCGCCGAAGTCCGCGTTCGTGTCCGGCCAGGTCATCCGGGTCGGTTCCGCGGACGCGCCCAAGGTCGACCGGCAGCACCCGCTGCGGGACAAGGTCGCGCTGGTCACCGGCGCCTCGCGGGGCATCGGCGAGTCGATCGCGGAAACCCTCGCCCGCGACGGCGCGCACGTGGTCTGCCTGGACGTGCCCGCCCAAGGCGAGGACCTGGCCAGGGTCGCCAACCGCATCGGCGGGTCCACCCTGCAGCTCGACATCACCGCCGAGGACGCGCCGCAGCGCATCGCCGAGCACTTCACCGAACGCCACGACGGGCTCGACATCGTGGTGCACAACGCGGGCATCACCCGGGACAAGACGCTCGGGCGCATGGACGAGGGCAAGTGGGACTCGGTGCTGGCGGTGAACCTCACCGCCCAGGAACGCATCAACGAGGCGCTGCTGCGGGAGGACTCGCCGCTGCGCTCCGGCGGCCGGCTGATCGGTGTCGCTTCGATCAGCGGCATCGCGGGCAACGTCGGGCAGGCGAACTACTCGACGTCGAAGGCGGGCGTGATCGGCCTGGTGCAGGCGTCGGCGCCGACCGCGGCCCGCCGCGGCGTCACGATCAACGCCGTCGCGCCCGGGTTCATCGAGACCAAGATGACCGCGGCCGTGCCGCTGTTCATCCGCGAGGCCGGGCGGTTGATGAGCAGCCTGCAGCAGGGCGGGCTGCCGGTCGACGTCGCCGAAACGATCGCCTGGTACGCCAGCCCCGCATCGGCGGGCGTGAACGGCAACGTCGTGCGGGTCTGCGGCCAGAGCCTGTTGGGGGCGTGAGATGAGCACCGAAGTCGACTCCGCCCCGAATCTCTCGGCGCTGTACCTGAAGGCGGTCACCTCCGGCCCGCTGCGGCGCGGCGGGGAACTGCCGCAGACCGAGTACGTGCGCCGCGGCATCGAGATCGACCAGGCGCACCTCGCCGAGTACAACCGGGTCTGCGGGTTCGGGCTGCGCGACGAGCTGCCGCCGACCTACCCGCACGTGCTCTCGTTCGGTCTGTCGGTGCGGTTGATGACCGACCCCGGATTCCCGTTTCCGCTGGTCGGACTGGTGCACGTGGCCAACAGCATCACGGTGCACCGGCCGTTGCGGGTCACCGACGTGCTCGACCAGCGGGTGCGGGTGGCGAACCTGCGCGCGCACCCGAAGGGCAAGCAGCTCGACGTGATCGCCGAGACCAGCGTCGGCGGCGAGCTGGTGTGGAGCGAGACCAGCACCTACCTGCGCCGCGGCAAGCCCGACGACTCCGCGCCGCACGCCGAGCGGGCCGCCGAGGTCGAACCGGGCGCGCCGACCGCGACCTGGCGGGTCCCCGGCGATCAGGGGCGCCGTTATGCGGCGGTGTCCGGGGATCGCAACCCGATCCACCTGCACCCGTGGTCGGCGAAGGTGCTGGGCTTCCCGCGCGCGATCGCGCACGGCATGTGGACGAAGGCGCGGGCGCTGGCGGCGTTCGACGGCAGGCTGCCGGAGTCGTTCACCGTGGACGTCGACTTCGTGAAACCGCTGCTGCTGCCCTCGACCGTCGAGTTCACCGAGGCCGGCCCAGGCACGGGGGTCGGCCCGGGCACGGGAACCGCACGGCCCGGCCGGGACGCCCGGTTCGCCGTGCACTCCCGCTCCGGCAAGCCGCACCTGCAGGGCCGGTTGCGCTGATTTCGCGGGCGCGCAAGCCCCGCTCGGCTGCGGGCGGGGCTTGCCGCGGTGCCCGGCGGCTCACTCCGGCTGGTCCGGGACCCGCGGGCTCCAGGAACGTCCTTCGACCAGGTCGCCGAAGCCCATCCACGCCAGGTTCATCAGGCGCATGGCCAGGCCGTCGGCGGTGTGCTCGGGATGCTCCACCCACCAGTCCAGCAGCGACTCCCCCGCACCGACCAGGGCCGCGGCGAACGGCTCCATCTGCTGCGGCTGCATCGGCTGCGCGGCGGATTCGGTCGCACGTGCCAGCAACGTCGAGATCAGCGCCATCGCCTGCTGCCGCCACTGGGCGAACTCGGAGGAGAACGGCTCGCCACCGGTCGCGGCCTGGCGGTGCAGGATCGTCCAGCTCGCCCGGTTCCGCTGCACGTAGTCGAAGAACACCCGCAGCCCGCGCCAGAGCTGCTCGTCCGGGCGCAGGTCCGGTTCGACCGCCGTGCCGATGGCTTCGATCAACCGGTTCGCCTCGCGCTGGATGCAGGCGATGAACAGCTCTTCCTTGGAACCGAGGTACGCGTAGATCATCGGTTTCGAGATGCCCGCGAACTCCGAGATCTCGTCCATCGACGCGAGGTGGAAGCCGCGCGCCGCGAAGGACTCGACGGCGGCGTCGAGGATTTGGCGTTCCCGCACCGACCGCGGCAGCCGCCGGCTGCGCGGGCGCCGCGGCCCGTCGCCGTCGTCCTCGTCGGCCTGGCTCCCACCGGCTGCCTGCATCCCACCTCCTGTTCGGGCCGTTCCAACCGGCCATCCGGGCCGTTCCGGCCGAAAACCGCCCGTGCGCGCGCCGATCAGGCTAGAACAGCAACGATCACGCGCATGCCTTGCCCACTAACCTACTCGCGCGTAGTCTTACTAGCGAGTAGGTAAATGGAGGTCACCATGTCCCAGCCGGACCCGATCGGCGCGCTCGCCGAGGCAGACCCGAAGAAGGTCGGCAACGAGGAGTTCGTGGAACTCCTGGCAGCCGCCTCCGAGCACGCCAAGCAGGGCACCGCCGACCTCAGCGCGCTGCGGCCGGAGCAGTTCGCCAAGCTCATCTCCCGCGCCTCCGCGGCCCAGGTCGAGGCCGTCATGGCGCGCCCGGAGCTGCGCGTGCAGGTGCTCGACGAGGTGTTCCGGCGGATGGGCGAGCACTACAAGGCCGAGAAGGCGCGCTCCACCGAGGCGGTGGTGCGGTGGCGCATCGGTACCGAGGACGCGGACACCGTGCGCTACGAAACCGTGCTCACCGGCGGCACCTGCACGGTCAACAAGGAGCCGCAGCACGACGACCCGCGGGTCACGATCATGATCACGCCGGTGGAGTTCCTGAAACTGGTCTCCGGCAACGCCTCCGCTCCGGTGCAGTTCATGACCGGCAAGCTGAAGGTCGCCGGGGACGTCGGCTTCGCCGCCGGGCTCACCAAACTCTTCCAGATCCCCAAGGCCTGACCCGCACACCACCGGCCCGACGCGCGAAGGAAATCGATGAGCTTCTCCCTTGAACTGAGCGAGGAACACCGCGACCTGCGGGAATGGGTGCACGGATTCGCGGAGAAGGTCATCCGCCCCGCGGCCGCCGAGTGGGACGAGCGGGAGCAGACCCCGTGGCCGGTCATCCAGGAAGCCGCCAAGATCGGCCTCTACGGCTTCGAGACGGTCGCCACGTTCTGGGCCGACGACACCGGTCTGTCGCTGCCGATCGCCAACGAGGAGCTGTTCTGGGGCGACGGCGGCATCGGCATGGCGATCTTCGGCACCACGCTGGCGGTGGCGGGCATCTTCGCCGCGGGCACTCCGGACCAGATGGCCGAGTGGGTGCCGCAGTGCTACGGCGACGCCGACGACCCGAAGGTCGCCGCGTTCTGCTCGTCCGAGCCCGCCGCCGGTTCCGACGTCTCGGCGATGCGCACCCGCGCGGTCTACGACGAGGCCAAGGACGAATGGGTGCTCAACGGCCAGAAGGCGTGGGCCACCAACGGCGGCATCGCGAACGTGCACGTGGTGCAGGCGGTCGTCGACTCCGAGCTGGGCTCGCGCGGGCAGGCCGCGTTCGTGATCCCGCCCGGCACCAAGGGGCTGGAGTCCCCCAGCAAGATCAAGAAGCACGGCCTGCGCGCCTCGCACACCGCCGACGTCTTCCTGGACGACGTGCGGGTGCCCGGCAGTTGCCTGCTCGGCGGCAAGGACAAGCTCGACGAGAAGCTCGCCCGCGCCCGCGAAGGCGGCAAGGCCGCAGGTGGCGGGCAGGCCGCGATGAAGACCTTCGAGCTGTCCCGGCCCACCGTCGGCTCGCAGGCCCTCGGCATCGCGCGCGCCGCCTACGAGCACGCCTTGGAATACGCCAAGCAGCGGGAGACCTTCGGGCGGCCGATCATCGACAACCAGTCGATCGCGTTCACCCTCGCCGACATGCGCACCGAGATCGACGCGGCGCGGCTGCTGGTCTGGCGGGCGGCCTGGATGGGCCGCAACGACGAGCCGTTCACCGCCGGTGAGGGCTCGATGTCGAAGCTCAAGGCCGGGCGGGTCGCCACCTGGGCGACCGAACGCGCGATCCAGATCCTCGGCGGCAACGGCTACACCCGCGAGTTCCCCGTCGAGCGGATGCACCGGGACGCCAAGATCTACGACATCTTCGAGGGCACCGAGCAGATCCAGCAGCTGGTGGTCGCCCGCTCCATCTCGGGCAGGCACATCCAGTAGGCGCCGAACGGTTCCCGGATCTTGCCGGTCCGGTCCGCCGGCTCGCCGCCGGCCGGGGTGCCCGCTGCCCGCCGCGCCTGAGACTGGTACCCGGCTCAGGCGGTGCGGGTCGGGTCCGCGCCGGTGCCGGTCAGCCCTGCGCCGGGGCGACGTCGCTGATCGAGACCGGGCCGGGCACGGAAGTGCCGTTCCAGGGCACGTTCACGGTGTAGGGCGCGACCGGGCCGGGGAAGGCGACGTCCACCGACGCCGGCGTCGGGCCGGGCAGCGCGTCGCCGGTGTTCGGGTCGGTGACCTGGTAGTGGAAGCTCGCGTTCACCGCGTGCTGCCCGTCGACGACGTGGTCCGCGGCGTCGCCGCCCGCCCGCTCGGTGCTGATGCCGAGCGGCTTGCCCTGCCCGTCCAGGAAGGTCAGCCCGGGCGCGCCGCCGAGCTGGCAGCTCTGGCCCGGCTTCGCGGTGAACTGCACGTCCGCGCCGGCCTGCATCGTGCTGTGGTCGAGCGGCGTGATGCCGACGTCGACCTGGTCCGCGGTGCAGTAGCGGTCGTAGCCCGGGTGGTCGTCGGGCATGGCCTGCGCCGTGCCGCCGAGCAGCAGGCCGGCGAGCACCGCCGATCCGGCGATCGCGGCGATCCGGCCGGTGCTGCTGCGCTTGTTGTTGAACATTCCGCTCACACTCCTCAAGTCAGTTGGGGGCGGTGCCCCGCACCGCCACACATTCGTGTGATGCGCGGAGGGTGCTCGACGTTGACTCGCTGTGACGTGGAACACTTCTTTCGATCCGACCTGCGGAAATGCCCTAGGAAACGGCATGCGCGGCGGCTCGGTCGGCCGGTTGGCAGCAGTGGCGATCGCCACTCCCGGGAATCGGCGAACACCGGGCGGTGTTGCACTTGAGAGTGCAAGATCCCGGGGGTGCCTGACTTCCGGCCGGAATGGAAGGCATCATGGCAGGGTTCATCACCATCACCCGTAGGGATGAATGCCGGTGGTCGACGCGAGGCGAACGGACCAGTTCGCGTTCGATCGGCACAGTGGACGCGTGGGTCCGCGCCGTGCCGTTGGCTGCTGAAGCCCCTCGCGCCCTGTGCCGTCGCCGCGCGGCGGCCGTCCGCACCGGCAACACGGCTTCGAGAACGAAATGGGAGGGCGAAGCGGTGAACAAGCCCGATCCAGGTACACCGATCTTCGGCGAGCTGAACAACGAGCTCGGCGGTCTGCCCGAGATCGACGTGCACGAGTTCGACTCGCACAGCTTCGACTTCGGCGGCGAGTCCGGTGAGTCCGAACAGCAGGACACCGCGGCCGCGACGCAGTCCGGTCAAGCAGCGCAGACCAAGAGCGCCACCCGCTCCGGCGGGCGCCGCCGCAAGGAGGACTGAGCTCTCCCCGCTGACCAGGGCCGGGCCCGCGCGAACGGCGCGGACCCGGCCTTCGGCGTCAGTAGGTCAGCGCCATCCCCGGGTCGGCGAGCAGCGCGCCGACGTCGGCGAGGAACCGCGAGCCCTGCTGGCCGTCGACCACCCGGTGGTCGAAGCTCAGCGCCAGCTGGCACACCTTGCGCGGCACGACCTGGCCGTCGACGACCCACGGCAGGTCCCGGACCGCGCCGAACGCGAGGATCGCCGACTCCCCCGGATTCAGGATCGGGGTACCGGTGTCCACGCCGAACACGCCGACGTTGGTGATCGTGATCGTGCCGCCGACCAGGTCCGCCGGAGCGGTCTTGCCGTCGCGCGCGGTCGTGGTCAACTCCTGCAGCGCAGCCGCGAGCGATCGCAGCGACATGCCGTCGGCGTCGCGGACCTTCGGCACCACCAGGCCGCGCGGCGTGGCCGCCGCGACCCCGAGGTGCACGTAGTCCTTGTAGACGATCTCACCGGCGGCTTCGTCCCAGGTCGCGTTGACGTCCGGAGTCCGGCGCACGGCCAGGCACAGCGCCTTCGCGGCGAACGCCAGCGGAGTGATCTTCACGTCCCGGAACTCCGGGTCCGACTTGAGCCGCTCGCGCAGCTGCATCATCGGCGTCACGTCGACCGTGAGGAACTCCGTGACGTGCGGTGCGGTGAAGGCGCTCTGCACCATTGCCTGGGCGGTGGCCTTGCGGACGCCCTTGATCGGTACCCGGTGCTCCCGGGCTCCGGTCGCGGGTTCGGCGGGTGCCGGTCGCGCGGCCGTTTCGACGTCCTCGCGGGTGATCACTCCGCCCGCGCCGGACCCGGTCAGCGCGCGCAGGTCCACGCCCAGGTCCTTGGCGAGCTTGCGCACCGGCGGCTTCGCCTGCGGAACCGAGCCGGATTCCGGCTCGACCCGCTTGGACGGCGGGGACCAGCTCGCGGCCGGTTCCTCCTGCAACGCCACCGGGGCGCCCTGCATCGCGCCCTGCAACGCCTCCTGCGCGGTGTCCGCGCTGGCGGGCGCCTTGCGCGGGCGGCGCTTGGAACTGGTGGCCTGCGGCCCGTAACCGACCAGGTTCGGCGTGGCGTCCTGGTCGGTCCGCTGCGGTGCACCGTTCGCGGGCGGCGCCGCAGGCGCGTCGGCGCCGTCGGGGTCCAGGTCGATCGAGATGATCGGCGTGCCGACCTCGACGGTCTGCCCCGGCTCGGCGAGCAGTTCGACCACCTTGCCGGAGTAGGCGCACGGCAGCTCGACCGCCGCCTTGGCCGTCTCGATCTCCACGAACACCTGGTTCACCGCGACCGCGTCGCCGGGCGCCACCTTCCAGCCGAGGATCTCGGCCTCGGTGAGCCCTTCCCCGACGTCCGGTAGCGGGAAGTGCTTGAGCTGCGGCATCGAACGCTCCCCTCAGAACGCCAGCGAGCGGTCGACGGCGTCGAGCACCCGGTCGAGATCGGGCAGGTAGTGCTTCTCCAGCTTGCTCGGCGGGTACGGGGAGTCGAAGCCGGTCGCCCGCAGCACCGGCGCCTCCAGCGAGTAGAAGCACTCCTGCTGCACGCGGGTGGTGATCTCCGAGGTGATCGACGACTCCGGCGGCGCCTCGCTGGCCAGCACCAGCCTGCCGGTGCGGCGCACCGACTCGAACACCGGGCCCAGGTCCAGCGGAGACAGCGTGCGCAGGTCGATTACCTCCAGCTCGGTGCCCTCCTCGGCGGCGGCGTCCGCCGCCGTGAGGCAGGTCGACACCAGCGGCCCGTACGCGGCCAGCGTCGCCGACGTGCCCCGGCGCAGCACGCGCGAGCTGAACAGCGGCGGTGGCTCGGCGGCCACGTCCAGCTCGGCCTTCTCGTAGTAGCGCCGCTTCGGCTCGAAGAACAGCACCGGATCGTCGCTGGCGATCGCCTGCTGCAACATCCAGTAGGCGTCGGCCGGGTTCGAGCAGGCGACCACTCGCAGCCCGCCGACGTGCGCGAACAGCGACTCCGGCGACTCCGAGTGGTGCTCCACCCCGCCGATGCCGCCGCCGAACGGCACCCGCACCACGACCGGCATCTTGACCTTGCCCTGGCTGCGGTAGTGCAGCTTCGCCAGCTGCGAGACGATCTGGTCGAAGCCGGGGAAGATGAACCCGTCGAACTGGATCTCGCAGACCGGGCGGAAGCCGCGGATGGCCAGTCCGACCGCGGTGCCGATGATCCCGGCCTCGGCCAGCGGGGTGTCCAGCACGCGGTGCTGCCCGAAGTCCTTCTGCAGGCCGTCGGTGACCCGGAAGACACCGCCGAGCTTGCCCACGTCCTCGCCCATGATCAGGACTTTCGGGTCGCTCTCCAGCGCGGCGCGCAGGCCCATGTTCAGGCTCTTCGCCAGCGTCGCCGTCCGCGCGGTCTGGTCGGTGCGGGCGCCGTTGCCGGCGCGTTCCATCGCGGGCGCGGCCATCAGCGCACACCTCCTCGCGGTTGGTCGGCGAAGCCGTCCAAGTAGTTCAGGTAGCCCTCCCGCTGGGCGTCCAGTTCGGGACTGGGCTGGGCGTAGACCTCGGAGAAGATCCGTTCCGGATCCGGCTCGGGCATGGCGAAGCAGAACTCGCGGAACCGGGCGGCCAGTTCGTCGGACTCGGCCTGCACGCCGTCGAAGAAGTCCTGATCCGCGAGCTGCTCGCGCACCAGGTGCACCCGCAGCCGCTCGATCGGGTCCTTGAGCTTCCACGCCTCGAGCTCGTCGGCGAGCCGGTAGCGGGTCGGGTCGTCGCTGCTGGTGTGCGCGTCCATCCGGTAGGTGAACGCTTCGACCAGCACCGGCCCGTTGCCGTGCCTGCACTCGTCCAGCGCCCAGCGCGAGACCGCGAGGCTGGCCAGCACGTCGTTGCCGTCGACGCGGATGCCGGGGAAGCCGTAGCCGCCCGCGCGCTCGTACAGCGGGCTGCGGGTCTGGCGCTCCACCGGCTCGGAGATCGCCCACTGGTTGTTCTGGCAGAACAGCACCAGCGGCGCGTCGTAGACCGAACCCCAGACCATCGCCTCGTGCACGTCGCCCTGGCTGGTCGCGCCGTCGCCGAAGAAGCACATGGTGGCCTCGCCGTCGTCGTCGCCGACCTTGCCCTCGAACTTCTGGCCCATCGCGTAGCCGGCCGCGTTCAGCGCCTGGTTGCCGATGACGATCGTGTACAGGTGCATCCCGGTGGCCACCGGGTCCCAGCTGCCGTGGTCGGTGCCGCGGAAGATGCCCAGCAGCTCGGTCGGGTCCAGCCCGCGGCACCACGCGATCCCGTGCTCGCGGTAGCTGGGGAAGGCCATGTCCCGCGGGCGCAGCGCGCGGCCCGCGCCGATCTGCGCGGCCTCCTGGCCCAGCAGCGGCACCCAGATGCCCAGCTGGCCCTGGCGCTGCAGCGCATTGCCTTCGCGGTCGAAGCGGCGCACCAGCACCATGTCGCGGTACAGCCCGCGCAGCTGCTCGTCGCCGATGTCCAGGCCGAAGTCGGGGTGGTGCACCCGCTGGCCTTCCGGGGTGAGGAGCTGAACCAGGTCGGCTCCACCTTCGCTCGTCGCGCGCAAGCCCGCGATCACCTGCTCCCGTGTGGGTTTCGCTGCGGTAGCGGCAGGGGGGCCGGTGGCGACGTCGTTGTCGTGCTCGTCTCCTGGTCGGAGCGGTCGCGTCCAGTGTTCCGGGGACATGCGGATCTCCTATATGTCACGCCGGGCGGCCGCTTGTGGCGACGCTGCCCGGCAACCCCGGCCGGGACCGTGCGACCGGGGTTGGGGCCGCGCGGGTTCTCGACCGGGAGCGGTTGGATCGCTCTGGGCCAATCCTGGCACGGAAATCCCCGGATCAGTGAGCCCTGCCACAGGGGCGAACGCCGCGCGCGACGCGCCCGGAGATCGTCCCGCGGCGCACCGTAGTTCGCGGTCGGCGAGGCCAAAACGCCAGGTCATCAAAGCAATGGGCGTCCGAATGACGTGCTTGGAACGATCGCGGTACCGACACTGCGGGCGAATGATCATCGACCTCCGTTGGAAATTGCCAACGTTGCCGGTCGTGCCCGGCGTTCCGGTCGCGGCGAGCGCCGGGCCTGCTGCGCGTGCTGCGGGCATACGATCGCGAACATGGATCGTTCCGCCGTGCGCAAGACCGTGCAGCAGGCGTGGCAGGACTCGGTGCTGCCCAGCCTCAGCGACCTCGTCCGGATTCCGGCGGTATCGCCGGCCTACGACGCGGACTGGGCGGCCGGCGGCCGCCTCGACGCCGCGATCGCGCACGTGCGCGACGGGATCGCGGCGCGCGGGATCCCCGGCGCGCACCTCGAAGAAGTCCGGTTGCCCGGGCGCACCCCGCTGCTGCTGGTGGACATCCCGGCCAGTGCCGGAGCCGTGCAGGAGACCGTGCTGCTCTACGGCCACCTGGACAAGCAGCCGCCGGTCGGAGGCTGGTCGGAGGGCCTGGACCCGTGGACGCCGGTGGTGCGCGACGGCCGCCTCTACGGGCGCGGCAGCGTCGACGACGGCTATGCGCCCTACGCCGCGATCAGCGCCATCGAAGCCGTGCGCGCGCACGGCGGCTCGCACGCGCGATGCGTGCTGGTGCTGGAGACCGGTGAGGAGTCCGGCAGCCCGGACATGCCCGCCTACGTGGCGCACCTGGCCGACCGGCTCGGGCACGTGTCGCTGGTGGTGTGCCTGGATTCCGGTGCGGCGGACTACCGGCGGTTGTGGCTGACGACCTCGCTGCGCGGGGACGTGCGGGTGGGCGTGCAGGTGCGGGTGCTCGACAGCGGCCAGCACTCCGGCATGGCCAGCGGAATCGTGCCGAGCTCGTTCCGCGTCCTGCGCAGCCTGCTGGACCGGGTCGAGGACTCCGCTACCGGCGAAGTGCTGCTGCCGGAGCTGAACGTGCAGATCCCGCCCAACCGCGTCGCCGAGGCTCGCGCGGCGATCGAAGCCGTGCCCGGCATGACCCGTGACTCGGTGCCCACCAGGGAAGGGATGCGCCCGGTCAGCGAGGACGAGGTCGAACTCGCGTTGAACAACACCTGGCGCCCCGCGGTGTCGGTCATCGGCGCGGAGGGGCTACCGGCGCTGGCGGACGCGGGCAACGTGCTGCGCCCGTTCACCACGCTCGCGCTGAGCGTGCGCACTCCGCCGACCACGGACCCGGAGACCGCGCTGGAGGCGCTGCGCAAGGCGCTGTCCACGGACGTGCCCTACGGCGCCGAAGTGACCTTCCCGCTCTCCGACGGCGCCGCGGGCTGGAACGCCCCGGAAGTCGAGCCGTGGCTGTCCGAGGCGCTGGACGAGGTCAGCGACGACGTGTTCGAGGGCGGCTGGCGCACCATGGGCGTCGGCGGATCCATCCCGCTGATGGGCATCCTGCAGGACGCCTACCCGGACGCCCAGTTCGTGGTGACCGGGGCGCTGGGGCCGGGCAGCAACGCCCACGTGCCGGACGAATCGCTGGACCTCGCCTACGCGGCCAAGGTCAGCACCGCGATCGCCTACGCACTGGACGCGCACGCCCGGCGCTGAGCCGCTCGATCAGTAGGAGTTCTTGGGCATCACGATCCACAGCACGATGTAGAGCACGAACTGCGGGCCCGGCAGCAGGCACGACAGGATGAACAGGAACCGCACCAGGCCGGTCTTCATGCCGAACCGGTCGGCCAGCCCGGCGCACACCCCCGCGATCAAAGTGCCGTGCTTGGGTCGGGTCAGGCTGCTCATCGTCTCCTCCTGCTTCGGTGATCGTTTGCGGTAATCGTGCAAGATTGCGACGACCTGCCGCATCGGGGGCCACCCGGAGACCGCGCGGGGCCGTCCAGTACAACGCGCGGCAGCCCGACCCGTTCGCCGCTCAGTGCGAGAGCTCGACGACCAAGCCCGGGTAGTCGGTCCCGTCGAGCGGGAGGTTCTCGGTCCGCTCGAAGGCGAAGTCGGCGCTGTTGAACACGTGCTGCACCGAGCCGTCGCCGGTCCGCACCCAACCGCTGGGCACGCAGTCCTGCACGTCCGGTGCCGCGCCGTGGCGCAGGTTCAAATCGCCGCCGAGCACCGTCGGCCTGCCCAGGCCGGTGGCCACCTCGCTGAGCTCCGCGCACTGCTGCGCGGCGACCTGCGGATCGGCCGCCGAAAGCTGCGAGGTGCAGGCCGCGAACGAGGAGAACGGTGCGCACAGCGCGACCCGCTGCTGCCCGGTGCCGTCCTGCGCGGTGAAGACCTGCTCGGTGACCGCGCCGCTGACCGCTCCGAGGTCGGGGTGGGCGAGCACCGCGATGCCGTAGTCGCCGCGGCCGTCGGTGCAGGCCGCCGGCGCGCCGTCGGCGGCACGCGCCGGGGTGAATTCGGCGTGGTAACCGGTTTCGCGGGTCATCTTCGTGACGTCGTGCGCGCAGACCTCGTTGATCGTGACGATCCTCGGGGCGCGCTCCCGCACGGCTGCGATCCCGGACTCGACCGCGTTGCCCGTCGAGGGGCACTCCGCGGAACCGCTGTGGCAAACGTTGAGCTGCAGCACATCGAACCCGGCTGCGGGCGCGGCCGTCGCGGTGTCCGCGGCGGCCGGTACGGCGAAGCCCACGCAGGCGAGCAACGCGCCCGCGAGCGAGAGCCGCCGGGCTACTCCGCTGGATAAGTGGCCGTCGGTCATCGACCTGATCTCCTTGTTCTCGTCTCGGCGGTGTCGTTCCCCTGTCGACGGCGCAGTCTGCCGAAGCTCACGGTCGTTCGACAGCGGCCGAATCGGCCATTGCGGTGTTCGTCTTTCCCACACATTTCCGCAAAAGTGGGAATCGGCCGGAAAAAGTGATCACGGCGGACGGCTCCGACCGGTGCAGCGGGACGGTCCGAATGGAGCAACCTCGTAGCTGCGGAGGTGATCTTGCAGCGCACGAGTTTAGCTCCGCGTGGTGAACTTTCTGTTGACCGGCCACGATCGGCGCATGAAACTACAGCCGCGATCTCGGTCGGGACGCAACTACGACGTGCAACAGCAAGGCGGGCGGCGCGCGTTCTCGGCGAACCGCGCGGTTCGGTTCCGGCGGCACCGGCGTTTTCGCCCAGCAAGCCGAAAAATTGACTGATTCGAAACATCGCGCGGGAGAATCCGATCATTTCGAGTGGCAGGATCCGGAGCACTCGCGTTCTCGCCCACCAGGAGACCCACTTAGGAGACGTCGTGGCGCGTCGGAGAACTTGGAAAGCGCTCGCCCTGCTGCCCGTTCTGCTGCTCACCGCGGCGGGCTGCGCGAAGTCCATCGCCCCGGTCGGCGAGGACGGGCAGCTGCGGTTCACCCGCCCCGGCAAGCTCACCACCTGCACGCACCTGCCGTACGAGCCGTTCCAGTTCGTCCAGGACGGCAAGAAGGTCGGCTTCGACGTGGAACTGGTGGACTACATCGCCCGCGACCTGGGCCTGCAGCAGGAACTGTTCGACACGCCGTTCGAGGGCATCCAGTCCGGCGAGGCGCTCAACACCCGCAAGTGCGACGTGGCCGCCGCGGCGATCACGATCACGCCCACCCGGCAGCAGAACATGAACTTCTCCGACCCGTACTTCGACGCCGACCAGGCGCTGCTGGTCAAGAAGGGCGCCGCGGACAAGGAGCTGGCAGCGCTGCGCGGCAAGGTGCTGGGCGTGCAGCTCGGCACCACCGGCGAGGAGTACGCCAACGAGCACCGGGCCGAGTTCGGCTACCAGGTCCGCCAGTACGAGGACGTAGCGCTGCTGGAGTCCAGCGTGCAGAACGGCAGCGTCGACGCGGCGATCAACGACAACGGCGTGCTGCTGCACTTCGCCAAGAACAACCCGGACACCGAAGTGAGCACCGAGATCCCCACCGGGGAGAAGTACGGCATCGGCGTGCAGCAGGGCAACGGGCCGCTGCTGGCGAAGGTCAACGAGTCGTTGGCCAAGGCCAAGGCCGACGGCGAGTACGACCGGATCTACCAGAAGTGGATCGGCAAGCCGCCGGACCGGCCATGAGCGGCGGAACCACGGGACGAGGCCGGGGACGGCGATGACCACGACCGACACCGCGACGGCGCCGCGGATGAGCAAGCGGCAGCGCAGCAAGATCACCCGCGGCGTGCAGTACGCGATCCTGGTGCTCGCGGCCGTGCTGCTGGCGATCTTCGCCGACTGGGGGCGGATCGCTTCGGCGTTCTTCGACGTCGAAGTCGCCGCCGCGCAATTCCCGGCGATCATCATCAGCGCGCTGCTGAACACCGTCGTCTACACCGCGCTCGGCTTCGGTTTCGGGCTGGTGCTGGGCGTGGTGCTCGCGCTGATGCGGTTGTCCTCGGTGGCGCCGTACCGGTGGATCGCCGCGGTCTACGTCGAGTTCTTCCGCGGCGTGCCCGCGCTGCTGGTGTTCATCGCGCTGGGCTACGGGGTGCCGATCGCGTTCCAGCTGGTCTTCGACATCTACTCCACGGTGATGTCGAGCCTGGGCCTGGTCGGCGCGGCCTACATGGCCGAGACGATCCGCGCCGGGGTGCAGGCGGTGCCCGCCGGGCAGGTCGAGGCGGCGCGCTCGCTGGGCATGTCCAGCGCCCGCGCGATGGTCACGGTGGTGATGCCGCAGGCGTTCCGGATCATCCTGCCGCCGCTGACGAACGAGCTGATCCTGCTCACCAAGGACTCGTCGCTGATCTACCTGCTCGGGTTGTCCACCGCGCAGTACGAGCTCGCGAAGTTCGGCCGCGCCGCGTTGACCCAGTACCAGTCGCTGACCCCGATCCTGCTGGCCGGGCTGTGCTACCTGATCATCACGATCCCGCTGTCGCGGTTGTCGAACCGGCTGGAGCGCCGCTACGGCGGCCGGGTCCCGTCGGGTACCCAATGAGCACCGGCACGTCGGAACAGGAGCACCGGATGCACGCGATGATCGAGATCTCCGGTCTGGGCAAGTCGTTCGGCTCGCTGGAGGTGCTGCGCGGCGTCGATGTGCGGGTGCAGCGCGGCGAGGTGGTGTGCGTGATCGGGCCGTCCGGCTCGGGCAAGTCCACGTTGCTGCGCTGTGTGAACCTGCTGGAGCAGCCGACCTCGGGGCAGGTCTCGGTGGACGGGGTGGAGCTGACCGACCCGGACGCGGACATCGACGCCGCGCGCAGGCACATCGGCATGGTCTTCCAGGGCTTCAACCTGTTCACGCACCTCGACGTGCTGGACAACCTCGCGGTGGCGCAGCGGAAGGTGCTGCGCAGGCAGCGGGCCGATGCCGAGCGGATCGCGCGCGAGAACCTCGGCAGGGTCGGGCTCGCGGAGAAGGCGGAGGCGATGCCCGCGCAGCTGTCCGGCGGGCAGCAGCAGCGGGTGGCGATCGCGCGGGCGCTGTCGATGGATCCGAACGTGATGCTGTTCGACGAGCCGACATCGGCTCTGGACCCCGAGCTGGTCGGCGACGTGCTGGGCGTGATGCGCGGGCTCGCCGACGAGGGCATGACGATGCTGGTGGTCACCCACGAGATGCAGTTCGCCAGGGAGGTCGCCGACCGGGTGCTGTTCATGGACGGCGGCGGGATCGTCGAGCAGGGGCCGCCGTCCGAGGTGATCGGCTCGCCGAAGGAGGAGCGCACCCGCGCGTTCCTGGCCAGGGTGCTCGATCCGACGCGCAGCCACGCGTGAAAATCATCGGACTCGGCGATCGATTCTCGCGAATATCGAGATTACGCGAGATCGACGAGTCCTCATCGGACATTCGACGGCATGGATCCTGCGCCGTGCGGCGGCATACCGCTCCCTCGGCGGTGTCGCCCGCGGGGGTCACAACCTCAGGCTGAACTCGAGCGTCTGAACTGTCGGTGGTAGTTGATCTACTACTGTTCCGGCGATTCGCCGGATCAACAGCTGTGCCGGATCAACAGCTGTGCCGGACCGAAGTCGGGGAGGACCGTGCCGAACAGGCCGTGGGACAACGCCGGGGCGCCGACGACCGCCGAGCAGCGGCTCGACGACCTGCTCGGGCAGGGCAGGGCGTGGGGCCGCCGCCAGGACACGCCGGTGATCCCGCTCGACGTGCACGCCGACATGTACGACCCGGAGCGGGAGATCCGCGGCGAGTACCTGACCCGCAAACTCGTCGAATCCCCCGACGAGCAGGGTTGGCGCGCGTTCTGGCGCCGCGGCGGGCAGCAGCCGGTGGTGCGCATCGAGGACGCCGTGATCACCGGCAGGCTGGACCTGCGCGCGGCCGAACTGCCCTACCTGCTGGAGTTCGTGCGCTGCCGCTTCGACATGCGGCCGGACCTGCGGCAGGCCACGTTGACCGGCCTGGTGCTGTGGCACTGCCGGTTCCCCGGGCTCAACGGCCGGAACCTGCACACCAGCCACGACACGGTGCTGCGCAACTGCACCAGCGTCGGCGGCACGGTGGACCTGGCCGACGCCGAACTCGGCGGCTCGCTGCAGCTCGACGATTCGGAGCTGCGCAACCCCGGCGGTCGCGCGATCTACGCCGACCGGCTGGCGGTGGCGGGCGCGATGCTCGGCCAGCGGATCAAGGTCTCCGGCGAGGTGCGCATCCCCGGGGCGAAGATCGGCGGCAACCTGAACTTCTCCGGTGGCGCGCTGCGCAACCGCGGGCGCAACGCGCTCAACGCCAACGGCATCCAGATCGGCGGCAGCCTGCGCGGCGACGTGGACCGGATCAGCGGCGCGCCGTTCACCGTGGCCGGGCTGCTGTACTTGCCCAGCGCGCACCTGCAGGGCGACCTGCGGCTGCGCGACGCGGTGCTGGAACCCGGTGTCAGCCCGCCCAAGCGCGGCGAGTCCCAGTACGACGACCCGATCAGCACGCTGCTGCTGGACCGCGGCGAGGTCCGCGGCGACGTGCAGCTCGACCAGAACTTCCGCAGCGGCGGCACGATCCGCCTGGTCAGCAGCAAGATCGGCGGCGACCTGCGGATGGCGGGCGCGCAGATCGACCTGAGCTGGGCGCGCTCCCCGGCGGCGTCGGTGGACCAGCCGATGCGCGCGCTGCACCTCGACGGCACGGAAGTCCTCGGCAACCTGGAAGCCGTGGGAGCGACGCTGCACGGCCAGATGCGGATGGTCGACGTGCGCGTGCACGGCAGCTTCCAACTGACCCGCGCGTCCCTGGCCGGGCCGCGCACCGACACCGTGCAGGCCAACCGGATCCAGGTGGGCAGCAACTTCGACTGCCGCGAAGCCGACATCACCGGCACGTTGCAGCTGCAGGGCGCGAACATCGGCGCGAACGTGGATCTGCGGGCCGCGCAGCTGCTCAAACCCGCCTGGCACCGGCACCGCAGGGCGTACAAGTCCTCCTTGGACCTGCGTGCGGCGAGCATCGGCCGGGACCTGGTGTGCGCGGAAGGCAAGCAGTTCTTCCGCGCCGAAGGCGAGGTGCAGCTGCGCCGGGCGGTGATCGGCAGGCAGGCGAACTTCTGGGGCTGCGTGCTCGGCGACGGGAGCTCGACGAACGCCTTCAACGCGTTCGGGCTGGTGGCGCAGGAGATCATGCTGCTGCCCGCGCAGCCCCCGCAGGGCCGGGTCGTGCTGCGCCAGGCGCAGTGCGAACTGCTCGACGACAACGCCTTGACGTGGTCGGCGACTCGCGGCGTCGACGTCGAGGACTTCACGTACTACAACCTCAGCCACCCGATCGAACCCACCGACGCGGCGCGCGTGCGGGAACGGTTGTCGTGGCTGCGCGCGACCACCGGCCGCTACCAGCCCGGTCCGTACGACCAGCTGGCCGAGGTGTTCCGCAACAACGGCAACGAGGAGCACGCGGTCACGGTGCTGATCGAGAAGCAGCGCCGCCGCTACCAGGCGCTGGCCGGTGCCTCCCCGCGGCTGCTGCGGCCTTCGGTCCGGTTGTGGAGCATGTTGCAGCGCAGCACGGTCGCCTACGGGTACCGGCCGCTGCGGGCGTTGCTGTGGCTGCTGGCCTTCGCGGTGGGCGGCACGGTCTGGTTCAGCTACCACCGGCTGGAGCCGATCAACGAAGAGGACCACCCGATCTGGAACCCGTTCCTGTACACCGTCGACCAGCTGGTACCGATCATCAACCTGGGGCACGACGTGATGTGGCGGGCCGAGGGCAATTCGCAGTGGATCACCGTGGTGCTCATCGCCGCAGGATGGATCCTGGCGACCACGGTGGCGGCGGGCATCACCAGGGCGCTGCGCCGGGAGCATTGAGCGGGCGCGGCGGCAGGCGGATCGCGCTTCCCGGTCGTCACCCGAAATGCTGGTGACGCGGAACAACCCGCGAACGGCGGCGGGAATCGAGCTCGGTACGTGCTACATCAAGTAGACACCGAGCATCGGAGGTCACCGTGGACGTCCAGCCCGATCGACCCGGCCGTCGCAGATCCGCTACCCGCACCCGACCCAACTCCACTGTGGACAAGAAGTGGGCGCTGCGGCGCTGCGCCGCGTTGCTCGCGGTTTCGGCGTCCTGCGCGCTGCTGCCCGCCCCCGCGCAGTCCGCGGAGCGCATCGACTACGTCGCGCTGGGCGACTCGGCGGCCGCCGGGCCGCTGGTGCCGGGGCCGGACCCGAACCTCGCCTGCCTGCGTTCCACGATGAACTACCCGCGCGTCGCGGCCGAGCGGCTCGGCGCCGAACTCACCGACGTAACCTGCTCCGGCGCCGAGATCGAGGACTTCACCGGTCGCCAGCACGGTTTCCTGCCGCCGCAG
Source organism: Saccharopolyspora sp. SCSIO 74807 (assembly GCF_037023755.1). Taxonomy (NCBI): domain Bacteria; kingdom Bacillati; phylum Actinomycetota; class Actinomycetes; order Pseudonocardiales; family Pseudonocardiaceae; genus Saccharopolyspora; species Saccharopolyspora sp. SCSIO 74807. The sequence continues at coordinate 1,820,387 of NZ_CP146100.1, forward strand.
TTCGACGCGCTCGAGGAGACCACCGACCTGGTCACCCTCACCATCGGCGGCAACGACGCGCAGCTGGTGCAGGCGGCGGTGAGCTGCCTCAACGCGCTGCCCGAACCGGTCGGGATCTCCTGCGCGGACCGGTTCACCGAGCACGGCGACGAACTGGCCGAGCGGATCGACGCCGTCACCGACGACTTCGCCGCGGCCTTGGACGGCATCGCGCAGCGCGCGCCCGACGCGGAGGTCGTGGTCGCCGGGTACGGCACCTACATCCGGCCGGGCGGTTGCCATCCGAAGGAGCCGATCTGGGCGCGCGACGCCGACTACCTGCAGTCCAGTGTGGACAAGATGAACGCGGTGCTGGCGGAGCAGGCCAGTGCGCACGGCGCGGAGTTCGTGGACATCGCCGCGGTCAGCGAGGGCCACGACGTGTGCGCCGCGCCCGATGAGAAGTACCTGGAAGGCGTGCTGCCGACCTCGGTGGCCGCTCCGCTGCACCCGAACGCCCGCGGCATGGCCGCTTTCGGCGACGCCGTCGCCGACGCCGTCGAGTCCTCTTCCGCCTGAACCGGACGCTCCGCTCGACGAAGCGGGGCAAGCGGCGACGAGCGACGGGCCGTTCGTCCGACCTGGTCGGACCAGCGGCCCGTTCGCTCCTGCTGCTGCGCGTCAGCCGCCGAGCAACGTCGCCAGCCGCGGCGAGTAGGCGTGGTCGAGCACCAGGCAGGCCGCGCCCACCGCCCCTGCGTCCTCCCCGATCAGCGCCGCCTGCACCCGCACCGGACGCACGTGCGGCGCCCACACCTGAGCCTTGAGCACCTTCCCGACCCGCGCGCGGATCAGCTCGCCCGCGTGCCGCAACGCGGGTCCGCCGAGCACCACCCGGTCCACGTCGAGCACGCTGACGACCGTGGCCAGCGTCTGACCGAGCCGGTTCGCGGCGACGCGCAGGATCTTCACCGCGCCGTCGTCGCCGTCCGCGGCTTCGCGGCAGATCCGCTGGTACGCCGCGGACACCGAGCCGTCGGCTGCGCCGCCCGCGGCCGCCCACTCGGCCACCACGGCCCGCATCGAGCAGTACGCCTCCAGGCAGCCCCGCTTGCCGCAGGTGCATTCCTTGCCCGCGCCCGGCACGTGCCCGACCTCGCCCGCGTTGCTGCTGGTCCCCCGATAGACCTGATCTCCCAGCACGACGCCGATTCCGACGCCGGTACCGACGTAGACGTAGACGAACGAACCCGCCCGGTCCGCCCCGCCCGCCCAGCGCTCGCCGATGGCCGCGGCGGTCGCGTCGTTGTCCATCACCACCGGCAGCCCGGTGCGGTCCTCCAGCAGGTCCGCCAGCGCCACCTCGGTCCAGCCGGGCAGGTTCGGCGGCCCGAACAGCCGCCGGTGCGTGCGGTCCAGCGGGCCCGGCACCGCAAGGCCCGCGCCGAGCACTCGGCCGCCGTCGATCCCGGAACGTTGCACGAGGTGGTGGAAGGTGCGGGCGAGCGCGCCGACCACGGCTTCCGGCGACGCGCCCGGCGGCACCCGGCGCTGGCTGCGCAGCCGCACCCGCCCGTCCAGGTCCAGCAGCACTCCGGTGATCCGCTCCGGGTCGAGGTGCAGCCCCACCGACGAGTAGGCGTCCGGCACGACCCGCAGCATCACCCGCCGTTTGCCGCCGGTGGACGGCGCGTGCCCGTCCTCGATGACCAGTCCGTCGTCCATCAGCGCGCGCACGATGTTGGACATCGTCTGCGCGGTGAGCCCGGTCGTGCGGGCCAGTTCCACGCGGCTCACGCCGCCGTTGGCGCGGATCGCGTCGAGCACGACGGCGCGGTTGAACCCGCCCACCTTCGGCAGGTTGGTGCCTTGCCAGAACTCCTGCGGCATCTAGGGGCGCTCCCTGGAGGTGGGTGGATTCGTTGACTTGCTTCATCGAATGGAATTACGGTGCAGTGTGATCCTGATCTCACATCGGGCGCAAGCACTCGGCGCTCGGCTCGCCCGCACCGGCAGTCCGGTTCAGTTCCCGCACCGGCCGCCGGGCACATAGCCCGGGGAGGATCGATGCGCCGCAGGCGATTACCCGTCGCTCTTGCCGCCGCGCTGCTGGTGCTGACCGGCTGCGGCGGCGGAGCCACCGACGACCCGAACACCATCACCGTCGCCTACCACCGCTACGGCAACGTCGTGCAGGTCGACCGCCTGATGCAGCGGGTCGAGCAGCAGTACGAGCGGGCTTTCCCGGGCAAGGAGGTCGCGCTGGACCCGGTGGTCGCGCCGGAGGGCGAGTACCTCTCGAAGCTGCAACTGCGGATGCGCTCGCCCTCGACCGCGCCGGACGTGCTCTACGAGGACAGCTTCTCGGTCAATTCCGACGTCGCGGCCGGCTACTTGGCGCCGCTGGACGACCGGCTCGCGCGCTGGCCGGAGTGGTCGTCGTTCATCGACGTGACCAAGCAGGCCGGCCGCGCCACCGACGGCCGCGTCTACGGCGTTCCGCTGGACACCGACACCCGCGGGCTCTGGTTCAACCGCGACCTGTTCGCGCGTGCCGGGCTGCCCGCCGACTGGCGCCCGCGCACCTGGCAGGACGTGCTCGACGCCGCTCGTCAGGTGCAGCAGCGCTTCCCCGACGTGATCGGGCTGGACCTGCCGCTGGGCAAGGCGGAAGGCGAGGCGGTGAGCATGCAGACGGTCGGAATGCTGCTCCAGGGCACGCCGACCGGCACCCTGCACGACGGCAAGTGGGTAGCGCCGAACCGCGGTTTCACCGACGCGATGCGGTTCCTGTCCACCGCCGTCGGCGAAGGCCGCACCCAGAGCAAGGCGCAGATCGCCGACGCACAGTACGACAAGAAGCTGCGCGACGACCTCACCAGGCAGGGCAAGGTCGCGATCCGGCTGGACGGCAGCTTCGCCGCCGGGCAGTGGGAAGGCTCGGGCTGGCGCGATTGGGCCGAGACGATGTCGGCGGCGCCGATGCCGACGCAGTACGGGCAGCCGCCGGGCACGGTGACGCTCTCCGGCGGCTGGACGCTGGCGCTGAGCGCGTCCGGGCGCAAGCAGGACGATGCCTTCGAGTTCGTGAAGCTGGCGCTGTCCCGGGACAACATCGCCGACTACGCGGTCGCTTCGGGGAACCTGCCGTCCCGCGAGGACTCAGCGCAGGATCCCCGGCTCACCGGCGCCAACCCGCTGGCCGGGTTCTGGCTGGGACTGCTGGACAACACGCACTTCCGCCCGACGCTGCCGGAATACCCGAAGATCTCCGAGGAGATCCAGCAGGCCGTGCAGGACGTCGTCGGCGGCACCGATCCGGCGGAAGCCTCGCGGGAGTGGACGCAGTCGGTGCGGCGGATCGTCGAGCCCGCGAACACGCGAGGCGGCTGATGGCCGTCCTGACGGAGCGACGACTCGGGCGGCCGCGCGCGGCGCGGTGGTTGCTCCCCATGGCGCCCGCGTTCGTGCTGCTCGGGTTGTTCGTCGCCGGCCCGATCCTGTGGAGCTTCTACGTCTCGTTCACCAACGCCGCGTTGACCGGCGCGGCCGCGACCTCGCCGGAGTTCGTGGGGCTGGAGAACTTCCGCCGCCTGTTCAGCGACCCGGACACGTGGCGCTCGGCTTGGTTGACCGTGGTGTTCACGGTCGGTTCCGCGGTGCTCGGGCAGAACGTGGTGGGACTGCTGATCGCCGTGCTGACCCGGCACCGGAACCGGTTGCTGCGCAACACCGTCGGCATCGCCGTGGTCGCGGCGTGGGTGCTGCCGGAGCTGGTCGCGGCGTTCGCGCTCTACGCGTTCCTGAATCCGGCGGGCACGCTGAACGGGGTCCTCGGCGCGTTCGGCTGGGCGGGCGCGAATTGGCTCTACAGCGTGCCGATGCTCGCCGTGGTGCTGGGCAACATCTGGCGTGGCACGGCCTTTTCGATGCTGGTCTACCAGGCCGCGCTGTCCGAGGTGCCGACCGAGCTGGCCGAGGCGGCCGAAGTGGACGGTGCCGGTGCGCTGCGCCGGTTCTGGCACGTGACGCTGCCGGTGATCCGGCGTTCGGTGCTGACCAACCTGATGCTGGTCACGTTGCAGACGCTCGGCATGTTCACGCTGATCTACGTGCTCACCGCCGGCGGCCCGGGTTCGGCGACGCGGACGCTGCCGCTGCTGATGTACGACGAGGCGTTCGAGCTCGACGAGATCGGCTACGGCGCGTCGATCTCCCTGGTGCTGCTGGCGGTCGGCGCGTTGTTCGCCGTGGTGTACGCGCGCAGTTTGCGGGAGGAAGTATGAGCCGTGCGCGGGTCGAGTCCACTGTGGTCACCCTGGTGCTCGCGGTGATCGCGCTGCTGTTCGCGGCTCCGCTGCTGTGGCTGGTGACCGCGGCGTTCGACGCGGAGGCGCCGCTTTCCGCGTCGGTCCCGGAACGGTTCACCTTGGACAACTTCGCGCAGGTGCTCAACTGGGAGACCAGTGTTCGTCCACTGTGGAACGGACTGCTGCTCTCCGGTGGTGCGGCCGTGGTCTCGGTGCTGACCGCGGTGCTGTGCGCCTACCCGCTGTCCCGCTACCAGCTGCGGTTCCGGCGGCCGTTCCTCTACACCGTGCTGTTCGCGACCGGACTGCCGATCACCGCCGTGATGGTGCCGGTCTACAGCATGTTCGTGCGGTTCGGCCTGGTGGATTCGATGGCGGGCACCATGCTGTTCCTGGCCGCGACGTCGCTGCCGATCGCGATCTGGATGACGAAGAACTTCATGGACGGCGTGCCGCTGAGCCTGGAAGAGGCGGCGTGGGTGGACGGAGCCTCGCCCGCGCAGGCGTTGCGTTCGGTGGTGCTGCCGCTGATCGCGCCCGGTATGGGCGTGGTCGGGATCTTCACGTTCATCACCGCGTGGGGGAACTTCTTCGTGCCGTTCGTGCTGCTGCTGGATCCGGCCAAGCAGCCCGCCTCGGTGGGCGTGTACACCTTCTTCGGGCAGGGCGGGCTGATCGCTTACGGGCAGCTCGCGGCTTACTCGATCCTCTACACCGCGCCGGTGATCGCGCTGTACCTGGTGGTCTCGCGCTCGCTCGGCGGCGCCTTCGCGCTCACCGGGGCCATCAAGTGAGTCCACTTCGGACGAACCTCGCGATGTGAAAGGGGCGGTGAGCCGGGTTTCCGCTCACCGCCCCGCGACACCGCGTGACCGTCCCTCATCAGGCCCGTCCCTTGTTCTCGATGGGCTTCGTGTCGTTGTCAGCCTCGTTCCCGTGGCATCGCGCGGGGACGACCTCGTCGTCTCGGCGCAGCACCAGCCACACCGCCACGACCGCGACCAGTGCCAGCACCATCATCGCCGCACTAGCAGCCATTTCGATCACCTCCTTTCCATTCGCATCGGCCTTTCCGGTCTCCGTAAGACGCACAGCGTGCCCTTCCGGTTCCACTCCGTCGAACTTTTTCCTTCGCGGCGCCCAGCGCGGCCCGCCGCGCACCGAGGTCCGCACCGTGTTCGGCCGGTGCGGACCCCGGTGCTCCACACCCCCAAAGCGGGCCGCGGCGCCTGCGGTGGCGTCCGCGCCGGCGCCGCGACCCACCTGCATTCCAGACCGATTCGGCCGCGCGCATTGCGCACAGGTGCGGAATCGTTCCGATTAATCGCAAAAAAATGCGACAGGGCCGCCCGCGGAATCCGCGGACGGCCCTGTCGCCGGTTGGTCAGGTCAGGCGCCGAGGCGCTGCTTGAGCGCCTCGAACTCGTCGCGCATCGAGGTCGGCAGGTCGTCACCGATGGTGTCGAACCACTCCTCGATCAGCGGCAGCTCGGACTTCCACTCCTCGACGTCGACGTGCAGCGCGGTGTCCACGTCCGCGCGCGGGGTGTCCAGCCCGGACAGGTCGATCTGGTCGCCCGCGGGCACCCGCCCGATCGCGGTGTCCTCCGCGGCCGCGTTGCCCTCGATCCGGTCGACGATCCACTTGAGCACCCGGGAGTTCTCCCCGAAACCGGGCCACACGATCTTCTTGCCGGACTCGTCGCGGCGGAACCAGTTCACGTAGAAGATCCGCGGCAGCTTGGAGGCGTCGGCCTCCTTGCCCACGTTGACCCAGTGCTGGAAGTAGTCGCCGACGTTGTAGCCGATGAACGGCAGCATGGCCATCGGGTCGCGGCGCACCTCGCCGACCTTGCCGGCGGCCGCGGCGGTCTTCTCCGAGGACAGCGTGGCGCCCATGAAAACGCCGTGCTGCCAGTCGAACGCCTCGTTGACCAGCGGAACCGTGGTCTTGCGGCGGCCACCGAACAGGATCGCCGAGATCGGCACGCCCTGCGGGTCGTCCCACTCCGGCGCCAGGATCGGGCACTGCGACATCGGCGTGCAGTAGCGGGAGTTCGGGTGCGCGGCCTTCTCCTCGGAGTCCGGCGTCCAGTCCCGCTGCTTCCAGTCGGTGAGGTGCTGGGGCTCGCCCTCGTGGTCCTCCCACCACACGTCGCCGTCGTCGGTGAGCGCGACGTTGGTGAACAGCGAGTTGCCCTTCTCGATGGTGCGCATCGCGTTCGGGTTGGTCTTCCAGTTGGTGCCGGGCGCGACGCCGAAGAAGCCGGCCTCCGGGTTCACCGCGTACAGCCTGCCGTCGTCGCCGAAGCGCATCCACGCGATGTCGTCGCCGAGGGTCTCGACCTTCCAGCCCGGGATGGTCGGTTCCAGCATCGCCAGGTTCGTCTTGCCGCAGGCCGACGGGAACGCCGCGGCGACGTAGTGGACCTTGTTCTCCGGGGAGATCAGCTTGAGGATCAGCATGTGCTCGGCGAGCCAGCCCTCGTCCCGGGCCATCGCCGAGGCGATCCGCAGCGAGTAGCACTTCTTGCCCAGCAGCGCGTTGCCGCCGTAGCCGGAGCCGAAGCTCCAGATCATCCGCTCCTCGGGGAAGTGCGTGATGTACTTGGTGTCGTTGCAGGGCCACGGCACGTCCTGCTGGCCCGGCTCCAACGGGGCGCCCACCGAGTGCAGCGCCGGTACGAAGTCACCGTCGGTGCCCAGCTTGTCCAGCACCTTCGAGCCCATCCGGGTCATGATGTGCATCGAGGTGACGACGTAGGCGGTGTCGGTGATCTCCACGCCCAGCTTCGGCTCGTCGGCGTCCAGCGGGCCCATGCAGAACGGGATGACGTACATGGTGCGACCGCGCATCGAGCCCCGGTAGAGCTCGGTCATGATCGCCTTCATCTCGTCGGGCTGCATCCAGTTGTTCGTCACGCCCGAGTCCTTGCGTTCCCGGGAGCAGATGAACGTGCGCTCCTCGACGCGCGCCACGTCGCTGGGGTCCGATGCGGCCCAGAAGGAATTCGGCTTCTTCTCCAGCCGTTCGAAGGTGCCCGCCGCGACCAGCTCGTCGGTCAGCCGGTTCCACTCCTCTTGCGAGCCGTCGCACCACACCACACGGTCGGGCGTGGTCAGCTCGGCGACCTCGCGCACCCACGACAGCAGGCGCTCGTGCGTGGTCGGTGCCTGGTCGAGACCGGGGATGGTCAATGCGGTCATCGCTTCGTGTCTCCTGACTGGGCGCCACAGCCCGGAATCCGGACCGGCGGCGACGGTGCCACCGGCGTGTTCAGAGAATGCTCCGCCCCGCCCGCGGAGAACGGGCGGTGCGGAAAAGGGATGCATCGAGGCTAACGGTGCCGGGCGCTCGCAATGGAGATCAGCTGTGTCGGTTCTCTCACAGGAACGATAAGGGGATCGATTCAGAACCACTTCGACGCATAGGTCTAGACGAAAATTCGGCCGTGCCGAGCCGATGATGACCAAGGATTTCCGGCGAAGCGGACAGTCGTGCGAACGACGGGTGACGCGGGATCGACCACCGGATGGCGGTTGCCCGGGCCGCGCACGCCCGCGGGCGCCGCGCTCAACCGCCCGGTGGAACGCGAAGTCGTTCCACCGGGCCGGGTTTGCCGAAGTAGAAACCTTGCGCCTCGTCGCAGTCGAGCGCGCGCAGCACCTCGAGCTGCGCAGCCGTCTCGACGCCTTCCGCGACCACGACCACGCCCAGCGAGTGCGCCATCGCGATGATGCTGCTGACGATGGTGTGCAGCTCGTGCGAACCGGCGAGGTCGGTGACGAACGAGCGGTCGACCTTGAGGCTGTCCAGCGGCAGCCGCCGCAGCTGGGCCAGCGAGGAGTACCCGGTCCCGAAGTCGTCGATCGCCAGGTGCACTCCCAGATCGCGCAACCCGGTCAGGATTCCCGCGGCCCCCGCGGGATCCTGCATGATCACGTTCTCGGTGATCTCCAGGCACAGCGTGTGCGCGGGCAGGCCGGTCTCCGCGAGCGACTGCCGGACGAGCGCGGGCAGGTGCGGGTCTTTGAGCTGGCGCGGCGAGAGGTTCGCGTTCAGCCGCAGCTCGCCGCCGCGGCGCTCGCGTTCGGCGGCGAGCTGGCGCAGTGCGGTGCGCAGCATGTGCGCGCCGATCGAGTTGATCAGCTCGCTCTGTTCGGCCAGCGGGATGAACTCGGCCGGGGAAACCGTGCCGTGGTCCGGGTGCTGCCAGCGCAACAGTCCCTCCACGGCGACGGTGCCTTCGGTGCGCAGGTCGACGATCGGTTGGTAGGCGACCCAGAGCTGGTCCTGCGCAACGGCGTGCCGCAGGTCCTGCTCCAAGATCATGTGCCGCTGCACCCGTTCCCGGAGTTCGACGTCGAAGAACGCGTGGCCACCGCCGCCCCGCGCCTTGGCCCGGTACATGGCGACGTCCGCGTCCCGCAGCACGTCCGGACCGTCCCGCCCGTCGTCCGGCAGCGAGACCAGCACTCCGATGCTGCCGTTCACGTGCAGCGGCCTGCCCTCCACGTGGATCGGCCGGGTCAGTTCCCGCAGCAGGCGGTCGCTGAGCGCGGCGAGCGCGCCGTGGTCGGGTTCGTCCAGGACCAGCACCACGAACTCGTCCCCGCCCAGCCTGCCGACCTGAGCCCCTTCCGGCACCGCCCGCACCAGCCGTGCCCCGACGGTGCGCAGCACTTCGTCACCGGCAGCGTGCCCGAGCGAATCGTTGATGAGCTTGAAGTTGTCCAGGTCGACGAACAGCACGGCGATCGGGTGCGTCCGCGAGTCGTCCGCCCAGTGGCGCAGCACCTGCGTGCGGTTGGCCAGGTCGGTGAGCGGGTCGTGGGTGGCCTGGTACTCCAAGCGCTCCCGCGCGGCCCGGGTCTCGGTGACGTCGGTGAACGAGACGACCACCGCGTGCGGAGCCGTTTCCTGCGGGTTCAGCGCTCGCGAGGTGACCGCGAGCCACACGTTGCGACCGTCGGCCCGCTCGAAGCACACGACGCGGGAGTTCACCGGCTCCCCGGTCTGCTGCGTCGGCATCGCCAGGTGGTTGCGCCGCAGCACCGCCCCGGACTCGTCGTGCACCGGCCAGGCCGCGGGCGATGAGCCGACGATCTCGGACTCGGACGCGCCGAAGACCTGCTGCGCCGCCGGGTTGGCCGACTCGATGGTGCCGGTCTGGCCGACCACGAGCACGCCCTCGTCGAGCGCTGCGACGACGGTGGCGAAGTCCTGTTCGGCCCGCCGCCGCTCCGCTTCCTCGTGCCGGGCCAGGTCCTGCTGCATCTGCGCGATCCGGCGGGATTCGCTCAGTATCCGGGCGCGCATCGTCTCGACGGCGCGGGCGAGCGTGGTCAGCTCCGACGGTCCCGTCTCGCGGACCTGCCGGTCGAGGTCCCCTTCGGCCACCTGGTCGACGTCGGACACCAGCGCGCGCAGCGGTCTCGTGAGCGATCTGCGCAGCATCAGGACCACTACGGCGGCGACGACGAAGGCGACCAGCACCGTGGCCGTGGTCAACCAGGTGGCCGTGGCGCGCGCGGCCGATGCCTTGGCGGATTCGTCCGAGGCCAGCCGGCCGATCCGGGTGTGCAGCTCGGCCAGTTCGGTGCGCAGCGTGTCGAACTGGTGCGGCGACTGCTCCGGCCCGCCCGGACTGGGCCTGCCCTCGACTTGCGGTCGTGCGGACTGCTCGCGCCATGCGCGGGCGGCCGCCTGGACGCTGTCCAGCAGCTGCATCGTCGTCGGGTCGTCGGCGAGCTGCAGATCGATGATCCCGGTCAGCCGCGCCGCGTCCGCCTGCGCATCGCGGTAGGTGCGCAGGAACGACGGATCACGGGTGAGCAGGTAGCCGCCCAGTGCGTTGGACTGGTCCGAGTAGGCAGTGCTCAGCTCGGTGACGGCCGTTTCGGCCGGGAGGATGACGGTGGTCAGCCGGGTGGTCGCGGCTCCGGCCTGCTGCCAGAACCCGAGGGTCGACGCGGCTACGACGCCGATCAGCAACACGAGGACGGCGACCAGCAGGTGGACCCGTCGCACCAGCGAGGACCGTGCGCGCCGTAGCCAGGCCACGGCCGCAGCGTAAGTGCCGAGCGATTCGCGGGCGACTCGCGCTCGCCGCGATCGGGAACGGCGCGATCGGGATGACGTGGCCGGGCGAGCCGTCGCCGCGGGCGCGCGGCGTCAGGCCCAGGCGGTGCCCGGAGCGGGCCGCGCGGCGGGTCCGTCGGCAGGCGCGGGCGGCGGATCGAAGGTCCAGGTCGCGTCGTCGGTCGCGACGGCAGGCGGATGCGGTTCGGCGGTGTAGCGGCCGTTGTGGTCCAGGTGGCCCTGCTCGACGAGCGTCCACTGCCCGTCGCCGGTGTGCTGGGTGATGGTGACCTCGCCCGCGTCGCCGATCTCCACCAGCTGGTCGGCCGAGCCATCTCCGTCCACGTCGGTGGCCAGCAGCGTCGCGGTGCCGGTGGTGACCACCGCGGTGTCCGGGTTCCCGTCGTTGTCGGTGTCCTCGGTGGCCGGGCCGATCGGCCGGTCGCCGTGCGGCGTGTCGATCACCATCGACTGCTCGTCCTGCGGCGGGGCGGGGTGTTGTTCGGGCCGTTCGGCGACCCAGTCGCCGGAGGCCGGATCGAACCGGGCTTGACCCACGACGGTGCCGTCGGCGCGCACGGTCTGCATGACGTCGGCATCGCCGTCGGCGTTCTCGTCGATGTAGGCGACGTGGCCGTCGTCGGTCAGCACGGTCACGGTGTCGTCCACGCCGTCGCCATCGAGGTCGTAGTTCGCCTCTGCGGTGTACTCCTGCCCTTCGACGGTGACCTTGATGTCGCCGTCGCCCGCACCGGTCTCCTCGATGTACATGCGCCCCTCGATTCGGCTAGCTGCCACCGTGCGTTCAACTCCTGCGACGCAGCGTAGAGCGCGGCGGTTCCATCGCGACACCCGATCGGCGCGATCGAGCCGGTGACGGCGGGAATCCACCCGGTGTCCGGCGGTGTTCGCCATGACATGGCCAAGGCTGTTGTCGCCACCGGCTTCGGTGGCCCAGAGAATCTGTCCGTCGTCGACGTCGACGTGCCCGACCCGGGACCGGGGCAGGTGACGGTCGAGCCCCGGGCGATCGGGGTGAACCCGATCGACTTCAAGCTCTACAGCGGCGCGTTCGGGGAGGACCCCGGCAAGCTGCCGATGCGGCTCGGGCACGAACTGGCCGGTGTGGTCACCGCCGCCGGGCCGGACGCCCACGGCAAGGACGGGCCGCTCGCGGTCGGCGACGAGGTGGTGGTGCACCCGGCTCCCGGTGCGTACGCGAGCGCGGTGACCGTCTCGGCGGCGAACGCCGTGTCCAAGCCCGCGGAGGTGTCCTGGGAAGACGCCGCCGGGCTGCTGCTGGCCGGCTCGACCGCGGTGCACATGCTTTCGCTGACCGGCACGCCGCACGGCAAGACGCTGCTGGTGCACGGTGTTTCCGGCGCGGTCGGGCTGCTGGCCGCGCAGCTGGCGCTGGAAGCGGGGTCCGAAGTGGTCGGCACCGCGGGCGAGTCGCGGCACGCCGCGCTGCGCGAGCGCGGGATCACGCCGGTCGCCTACGGTCCCGGACTGACCGATCGGGTGCGCGCCGCGGCACCGTCCGAGGTCGTCGGCGTGGTCGACGCGGTCGGTACCGACGAGGCGATCGACACCTCGCTGGAACTGGTGGATCCGGAGCGGATCGTCACCGCGGCCGCGTTCCACCGGGCCGACGACGGGATCAAGCCGGTGGGTGGCGGCCCCGGCGCGGACCCGGGCACCGAGGTCCGCGGCAACGCGTGGCGGCGACTGTTCCAGCTCGCCGCGCAGGGGCGGCTGGAGTTGCCGATCGCGCGGACGTTCCCGCTCACCGAGGCGGCCGAGGCGCATCGGCTCTCGATCGACGGCCACCCCGGCGGAAAGCTCGTGCTGCTGCCCTGATCCGCTTCCGGTGCGCGCGGTCCGCCCGGGCCGTGCGCACCGCGCGTCATTCGGCGTGGTCGCGCAAGGCGCGCACGGAGCGCAGCAGTTGCTCGGCGCGGTCGCGGCCCGCCTGGGCCTCCTGGAGCCTGCGGTTCGCGGTCCGCAGCCGGTCGCCGCGTTCGGCGGCGTCCATCTTCAGCGCCTTGTCGACCTCCCGAACCTGCTCGTCGATCGACTCGATGCGCCTGCTCAGCGCGTCGTCCAGGGCCAGCGACAACTGCTGCTCGGCGTCGATGAGCTGCTCGGAGACCAATTGGTCCAGCGCGGAACGCGCGTCCGCGATCGCCTCGGTGAGCCACTGCTTGAAGTGCTGCTTGTCCGCCGCGTGCTTGCGGGTGCGCGCCATCCACCACCCGGCGCCGAGCCCGAGCACGATCGTCACCGGCAGCACCACCGGGTTCAGCACCGCCACCCCGACCCCGGCCAGCGGCATCGCCGCGGCCCGGCCGAGCCCCAGCCCGCCGGACACGCCCATGAACACCAGCAGCTTGTCCTCCGCGGTCGGCGGTCGCTTGTCCGGTGGGCGCAGCGCGATCGGCGACTGCGCGCCGCGGGCGAACTGGGAGCGGATCACGTCCAGCTCCTCCGCGGAGAACAGCTCCGCCAGCGCGACCTCGGCGACCTTCGCCAGCCGCGCGGACAGCAGCGCCGAGACCCGCGAGGACACCATCTGCAGCGCCGCGTCGACCTGCGCGGGCAGTTCGCCGAGGGTGACCCGGTCGGCGCCGTCGATGGTGCGGCGGAACCAGCTCTGCACCTCGCGCATCTGCCGGGTCACCTCGTGACCTGCTTCCACCCGGGTGCGCTGGATCTCGCCGCGCAGCTTCACCTGCCAGCCGCGGGTGGCGGAGCGGCGGGTGGCGGCGAGTTCGTCGCGGCGCGCGCGCAGCGACTCGGCCTCGTCCGCGCCGACGGTCAGCGCGCGCTTCTCCGCCTCCAGCCGCGCGATCAGCTCTCCGAGCACAGTGGACAGCGCGCGCATCGTGTTGGCCTCGCCGAGCATCGCGGCGCGACCGCCGACGAGCTGCACCAGCGCGGAACGCAGCTCGGCGACACCGGAGCGCTCGCGCAGCAGCTCGGCCGCCTGCTCGCTCGGCGCTTGCGCGGCCAGCTGCAGCATCCGCGCGGAGACCGGGTGGATCGGCACTTCGGCGAACCGCGGGGCGTGTTCGGCCAGCAGCTTGCGGTCCTGCTCCAGCACCTGCCGCCAGCTGCGGTGCTGGTCGGTCTTGGCCAGCGCGAACACCACGGTCTCCACCCGGTCGGCGGCGCGGTGCAGGAATTCGAGCTCTCCGCGGGTGAACGGGGCGGCGGCGTCGATGACGAACAGCAGCGCGGTTCCCGCCGAGGCCGCCTCCGCGGCGAGCTCGCCGTGCACCGAGTCCAGCCCGCCGACCCCTGGAGTGTCCACAATGGTCAGCTCGGTGAGCGTGTCCAGCGGCGCGTGCACGCTCAGGTGCCGCGGCGGCAGCCTGCCCTCCGGGAGTTCGTGGCGCACCGAGGCCCAAGCGGGCAGTTCGGCCACGTCGAACTCCACCGGTTCGGACTGCGCCGGGTAGTGCGCGGATCCGCACCACCGCTGCCCGTGCCGGAACTCCAGGTAGGTCGAAGTGGCCACCGCGGCGTCCACAGGGGACAGATCGGGGTGCCCGAGCAGCGCGTTCACCAAGGAGCTCTTGCCGCGATTGGTCTCGCCGACCACGACCACGCTGGGCACGTCCGGGCGCGAGCGGCGCACCTCCTCGGCCCATTCCGCCGCGTCCGGGGCGGCCTGGCGAAGCAGCGCGAACAGCTTGTCCCGGGTCTGCTTGACCTGCTGCGGCAGCGCGGTCGCCGCTGCGGGCACCCCGGTCGCCGGGCCGGCCGAAGTCATCTGCTGGCACTCCTGTCGCTGGGTCGCCTCGCGCTGGTTCCGCGCGGGCGTGAATGTACCCGCGACGGCGCCGCGCGCGGCCGGTTCCCACGCCTCCGTTCGGGGAGTGGGCGCGGCCGCGCGAGCTCTGCGCAGGCGGATCCGGTCGGCGCGCCGCCGTGCCGAGGAAGCTCAGCCGTTGCGCAGTTCCTGCCAGATCAAGAAGTAAGCCCGGTGCACCACGTAGCCGACGCGGGCCTGCGCCGGAGTCGCTCCGAACGAGGTGAACGAGCGCCACCAGGTCGCGCGCTCCATCGCGTAGTCGACCAGCGCCTGCCGTTCCTTCCCGGCCAGGCCCAGCCGCTCCGCGGTGCCGGAGCTCCCGCCGACCCGCAGCACTTCTTCGGCCAGATCTTCCGGCAACGTCACCGCGCCCGAGCTGACCAGCGTCAACGCCTCCAGCAGCTGCAGCTGGTGCGCTTCCGGGCGGGACAGCAGCAGTTCGATCGCGTCGTGCACCCTTGCCTGGTCGTCGGAGGCGTGCGCCAGCGCGGTCAGCGACGCGAGCCCGGCAGCGGCCTTGATCCCGTCCGCGCGGGCGCGGAACACGTCGTCCAACCGGTGCAGCACCCCGTCCAGCCCGCAGGCGTCGCGCAGCGTCCGCCGCAACGCGCCCGCGGTGATCTCCGGATCGTCGTCCACCGCGGCCAGCGCCCGCCGGATCCCGTGCAGGTCCAGCCGCGCCAGCAGCCCTTCCCGCTCGTCCGCGGGGATCTCGCACTCCCAGCCGGTGAACAGGTCGGCCGACAGCAGCAGGGTCTGCCGGGTCTCCGCGTCCAGCGCGGCGAGCCGGTGCAGCACGTCCGCGTCGGCCGAGCTGAACCCGCCCGCCTCCGCGGTCTCCGCGAGCAGCCCGATCACCGGCAGCACGTCGGCCACCCGCGGACCCAGCAGGCCGGCCTGCTCGGCAGCCAGCAGCTCCGCGGCCCGCCAGGTGTCCCCGCCGGAATCGGGCACCGAGTCCGGTTCGACCGTGTCGGCCTTGTTCAGCACCGCGATCGCGTTCACCGGTCCGGCCTCCCGGCCCGCGGTCGCGGCGGTGAACGCGGCCAGCGCCTGCTGGTCGTCGGCGCGCACCGCCTGGGTGACCACGTAGAGCACCGCCTCGGCCCCTGCGACCGCGTTGCGCGAGACCGGGTCCAGCTCGTCCGAGTCCGACTCCGAGTCGGGATCCGGGTCCAGGGCACCGAGCAGCTGCTCGGTCCGGGCCACCGAGGCCGCGTCCAGCGAACCCAGTCCAGGCGTGTCGATGACGGTGAGATCGCGCAGCACCGCGTTGGTCAGGTACGCCTCCAGGTGCGAGACCCGCTCCGGTTCGACGCCGAGATCGGCCGGGATGCCGCCGTCGGCGTCGAACGGCAGCGCCTGCTTCTCGCCGTCGTGGAAGACCACCTCGACCCGGTCCACCGTGCCGTACTGGAAGCGGGTCACCAGCCGGGTGCACTCGCCCACGTCCGTCGGCGCGACGCGTCGTCCGATCAGCGCGTTGACCAGCGTGGACTTGCCGGATTTGATCCGGCCGGCCACGGCGACCTGCAACGGCGCGGCCAGCCTGCGCAGCACTTCGTCGAAACCTTCCGCGGTGCGCTGCGAAACCTCCGGCCGCAGGCCGGTGCACATCCGGGCGACCGCGGCCGAGAGCGGACCGGGCCAGTTCTGCTGTTCGACCGGCGAGCTCACCCCTGCCCCCTGTGTGCCTGTCCGGTCCGGGTGCCTGTTCCCCCTGCGTACGTGGAACCGAACGCCGACATCTTGCCATGCGGCCGAGCCGCGGCCCGATCACCCGGTTTGTCCGGGGATCTTGCCGGGAACACCGTCGAGTGCACGGACATGCGCACTCCGCGACGGAAAGGAGTTCGGTGATTCCAATGGGAACCGGCTACACGTTCGCGTTCCTCGTCATCGGCGCCGTGCTGGTGTTCGTCGACGGCTGGCTGCTGCGCCGCAGCGGCACGACCTACCTCTCCGCGGTCTACCCGGACGGGAAGGTCGCGGACTCGGTGAACCAGCTGGTCACCGTGTTGTTCCACCTGACGACCCTCGGGGTCGTCGCGCTGGTCTCGACGTTGCCGATGGGCGGCGGGGATCCGTTCACCGCGATGGTCAGCAGGCTCGGCGCGTTGTTCCTGGTGCTGGCGGCCGCGCACGGCGTCACCATCTTGATCCTGGCCCGGATGCGTTCCAGGCAGCGGGACAAGGTGCTGCAGGAGGAGATCACCAGCCGGACCAGCGAGCACTTCGACGCCAAGCCGGAGGCGGGCACGGCGTGAGGCGCTCCCAGCGTCCGGTGCCCCACGCCGGGTCCACAGTGGCCGGAACAGGCGGGGCCGGAGGCCGCGGGCCCGGCGAACCGGCACCTCGGCACAGGTGACCGGTTAGCCTGGACCGGTGTCCGACCCCGCATCGAAACCGCAGCTCGCCGCGCTGGACGTGGACGGAACGCTGCTCGACCCCGAAACCCAGACCATCTCCCCCGCGGTCCGCGACGCGGTGCGCCGCATCGCGGACTCCGGTGTGCACGTGGTGCTCGCCACCGGTCGCAGCATGCTCGGCACCGTGCCGGTGCTGCGCGAACTCGAGCTGCACTCCGGTGTGGCGCTGTGCTCGAACGGGGCGGTCACGCTGGACGCGGCCACCGGTGACGCGCTGGCGGTGGAGACCTTCGACCCCGCACCGGTGCACGCGAGGCTCGCCGCGGCGTTGCCCGGAGCGATCTTCGCCGCCGAGCAGATCGGCACCGGCAGCCTGGTGACCAGCCCGTTCCGCGAATACCAGCTGCACGGGCCGCAACGGCTCGCCGACCTCGACGAACTGGTCGCCGAGCCGGTGCCGCGGATGATCGCGCAGTGGGAGGGCCAGCGGCCCGAGGAGGTGGCCGCGGCCCTGGTCGGCGTCGAACTGCCCAACTGCACGATCACCGTCGACCACTACGAGCCGTGGGTGACCGCGGTGCCCGCCGGCGTAACCAAGGGCGCCGCGCTGGAGAAGCTGCGCACCGAACTCGGACTCGCCGTCGAGGACACCTTCGCGGCGGGCGACGGCAGCAACGACATCCAGATGCTGCGCTGGGCAGCGCACAGCGTCGCCATGGGGCAGGCCCCGGTGGAGGTGCGCACCGCCGCGACCGAGGTGACCGCGCCGGTCGCCGAAGACGGACTGGTGTCCGCGCTCGCCCGGTGGTTCCGGTGATCGCGCTCGGCGCTGCTCCGTCCCGGCCGATCGGCCCATCCGAAAGGCCGCACGGCTGATGTGACGGCTCCGGGTGCTGCGACAGGCTCGATCCGCCGGGGCGGTAAGGAGCCCGGCGCTCACCGCAGCACAGGAGCGAACATGATCGAGGCGGTCGGCCTCACCAAACGCTACGGAGCGACGGTCGCGGTCAACGACCTGTCGTTCACCGCCCAATCGGGCAAGGTCACCGGTTTCCTGGGGCCGAACGGAGCGGGCAAGTCCACCACGATGCGGATGATCCTCGGGCTGGACCGTCCCAGCGCAGGCCAGGCCCGCGTGGCAGGCCGGCCGTACGAGCAGCTCAAGGAGCCGCTGCGCACGGTCGGCGCGCTGCTGGACGCCAGGGCGGTGCACCCGAACCGGTCCGCGCGCGCCCACCTGCGCTGGCTGGCCAAGTCCAACAACCTTCCGGCCGGCCGGGTCGACGAAGTCCTCGGCATGGTCGGGCTGCACGACGTGGCCGACAAGCGCGCGGGCGGGTTCTCGCTGGGCATGTCGCAACGACTCGGGATCGCCACCGCGATGCTCGGGGATCCGCAGGTGGTGCTGTTCGACGAGCCGGTGAACGGCCTCGACCCGGAGGGCATCCACTGGGTCCGCCGGTTCATGCGGCAACTCGCCGAACAGGGCCGCACCGTGTTCGTCTCCAGCCACCTGATGTCCGAGATGTCGCAGACGGCTGATCGGCTGGTGGTCGTCGGCCGCGGCGAGCTGATCGCGGAATGCGACACCGACGAGTTCGTCGCCGGTTCCGGGGTCGCATCGCTGAAGGTCCGCTCGCCGCAAGCCGCCAAGCTGCGGCAGGTGCTGGGCGCGCGCGGGCTGCCGGTGGGCGACCCCGACCCGCAGAACCCCGACACGCTCCTGCTGGGCGACGTGCCCAGCGCCCAGGTCGGCGAGATCGCCGCCGCCGAAGGCGTGGTGCTGCACGAGTTGTCGCCCCAGCGCGGTTCGCTGGAAGAGGCGTTCATGCGGATCACCGGCCAAGCCGTGGAATACCGGACCGAATCGGGCGGCGCGCTGGCGACCGCCGGGAAGAGTGCCTGATGAACCTGCTCGCCGTGGAACGGATGAAACTGCTGTCCATCCGCTCGCCCTGGTGGTGCGCGGGCACTGCGGTCGCGCTGGCGGTGCTGTTCACCGGCCTCAGCGCCATGAACAGCGGCTCCTCGGGCGGAATGCACCTGACCGGGCTCGCCAGCGGGCTGCAGACGTCGATGGTCGTGGTGCTCGCGCTGGCCGCTCTCAGCGTCACCAGCGAATACCGCTTCGGCACCATCCGCACCACTTTCCAAGCGGTGCCGAACCGGTCGTCGGTGCTGTTCGCCAAGGCAGGCGTCGTCGCCGCGCTCGGCTTCGTGCTCGGTGAGCTCGCCGCCCTGCTGTCGTGGGCGATCGCGCTGGGCGTGGCGCCCGGTCCCGGACTCGCGGTCGACGACGCCGATGCGTGGCGCGAACTGCTCGGCGCCGGCCCGGTGTTCGCCTGCGCCGCGGTCTTGGCCGTCGGTGTCGGAGCACTGCTGCGGCAGACCGCGGGTGCGGTCACCTTCCTGCTGATCTGGACGCTGCTCGCGGAGAACCTGATCAGCGCGATCCCGGGCTTCGGAAGCGCTGTCGGCGACTGGTTGCCCTTCCACGTGGGCATGAGTTTCTTCCGGTCGGCGGAAAGCGGGGGGCCGCTGGGCCCGTGGGGGTCCCTGGCATACTTCGCCGCCGTAGCCGTCGCGGTACTCACCGTCGCGGCCTTCGTCGTCCGGCGCAGGGACGCCTGAGAAGCGGAACCAGCGCGTTCAACAGTCGCAGCGCCGCGTTATCGAGCCCGCTGGAGAGGTCGATCACCCCGGCCGTTAGGATCTCGGCAAGATCGAGCCGTGGTGATCCTTCCTGGTGCTCGCACTCCGCCGGGACCGGACACAGTGGACGCCGCGCGCGATCCGGCACAACGAAAAGCGACCGACTGCACCAGCGCTCGGGGGCGCCGGCGGTCGGGACGGGGGAGGGCCCGGGCTGTCATTCGGGGGATGGCCCGGGCCCTGTGCTTTCCGTGAATGGGGGGCTTTCCGCGAACCGGGGGTTTCCGCGGATCCTGCGCTCTCCGCAGCTCGCGGCTTTCCGGATCCGGCCCGCAGGCCCGGCTTTTCTCGGCGGCGCGCGACCGCGTCCGTCCTCATCGGACTCGCGAGGTGCTCACACCGCAGGCCGGACCACCAGCACCGGGCACGCCGCGTGCCGGACGCACTGCTCGGCCACGGAGCCGAGCAGCAGCCCCGCGAACCCGCCGCGGCCGCGGTGCCCGACCACGAGCACGTCGGCACCGCGCGAGGCCGACAGCAGCGCTTGCGGCGACGGCGAATGCACCACGTGCAGCTCCACCGCGAACGCGGGCGAGGCGCCCAGCTTGCCGTTCACCAGCTCCTGGGTCGCTTCGGTGACCGCCTGCTGGTACTCGTCCATGCTCGGCACGGCGCCCGGCGGGCAGTGCGCCGGACGGCGCGCGGTCCGAATGCTCCAGGCCCGCACGACGTGCAAGGTCGCGCCGCGCAGTTCGGCTTCGCGCGCGGCGACGTCCAACGCTCGCACCGAGGAAGCCGACCCGTCCAAGCCGACGGCTACTCCGCCGTCGAGTTCCACGCGCTGTACTGTGCTCTCCGCCACACTCCTACTTCACCTGCTCGCGGCCGCGCTGTCGAATCGAGCGACGACATCTCTGCCGGATGCATAAGAATTTGCACACATTTCGGCCGTGACCACCGTTTGACCGGTTCGTTGTGGTAATGGATAGGTAAGGACGTTTGCTCTGAACCAATGTCGCTTGAGAGCAGCGGGCCGGGCGCGCGCCCGGCCGTGTCACCTCAACAGCAGATAGGTGGGCCATGGTGCATTCGACCGAGTGCTTCGAGGACCGGCGCAACCCGCTGCCGAGTCGGCGGTTCCCCCCGGAAGTGCACCTGGAACCCGTTCCCCGGCTGGAGTGGTCGCTGGCCACCGAAGCCCACCCGCAACCGGCGATCGCCCAAGCCGCCGCTCCGGCTGCGCTGCGGCGCAGCTGGATCCACACCGCACCGCAGCGCAAGGTGCTCGAGCTCTACCGCCAGCTGAACGGCCCGAGCGGCCGCCTTCCCGCCCCCTGGTGGCTGCGGGCGCTGGACCGCGGCGAGCTCGGCTCCCGGGCGGAGGGCTTCGCCGTCGAGGACGCCGTGCACGCCCTGCTGACCGGCAGCAGCGGCTGGGTCTTCGTGCCGTGGGCGGGCGTCGGCGAGACCGGCTACTGGGAGTACGCCCCGTCCGAACGCGGCGGCAGGCAGGCGCCGACCACCGTCAGCCTCACCGATCAGCACCCCGGCTGGCTGCACGTCGTGCCCGCCAGCACCGACCAGCCGCCCGCACCGCGCGCGGTCGACGGTCCCGGCGGGTTGCGCACCGCGCTGCCCGAGGTCGAGTCCTGGTAGTCACCGCGTCCGGCCGGTTTGCGATACTGGCGTCCTGTGAACACTTCTGACCAGCAGGTACGCCACCGCCGCACGGTCGTGAGCTACGTCCAGCGCGGCGAGCGGATGACCGCGGGCCAGCAACGCGCCTGGGACCGGCAGTGGGCGGACCTGGGCGCCGATGTCGGTGAGCTGCCCGCGGGAGGGCTGGACACCGAAGCGTGGTTCGGCCGATCGGCTCCGCTGGTGCTGGAGATCGGCTCCGGGATGGGCGAGACGACCGCGCGACTGGCCGCGGCCGACCCGGCGGTCGACCACCTCGCCGTCGAGGTCTACAAGCCCGGTCTTGCACAGCTGCTGCTGCGCGCCGAGTCGCTGGAACTCGCGAACCTGCGGTTGCTGCGCGGCGACGCGGTCGTGCTGCTGCGCGAGCACCTCGCCCCGTCCGCCCTGGCGGGGGTGCGGATCTTCTTCCCGGACCCGTGGCCGAAGAAGCGCCACCACAAGCGGCGGCTGGTGCAGCCCGGCGTCGTCGAGCTGATCGCGTCCCGGCTGGCCCCGGGCGGCTACCTGCACCTGGCCACGGACTGGGACCACTACGCCGAGCAGATGCGCGAGGTCTGCGACGCCGAACCGGCGCTGCGCAACCGGTACGCCGACGCGGCGGGCGGCTGGGCGCCCCGGCCTTCGTGGCGTCCGGTCACGAAGTTCGAGAACCGCGCGCACGACGAGGGCCGCGTGATCCACGACCTGATCTACGAGCGGGTTCCGTAACGACGGTCCTGCACGGCCTCGGTGATGTCGTTGAGCACGGACCCGGCGGCCATCAAGACCAGGACGCCGAGTGCGACGACGGTTCCAGCGGTGCTGATTGCGGTGGCGAACATGGCTCGTCCTCCCCTGTTTCGAGCTTGTGACCTCAGCGTCGCCGGGCACGGGGCTGCGGCGAATCGGCCGGGTGGCTGGTACGGGCGGCCTTCCGGCGCGGTTTTCGCGGCTCGCTGCGACGTGTGGGTGCCCGCCGCGGCGCGCCCGGTGCGCTGCGGCAGCGGTCTTCGGACCGTTCGGCCGGGGTGGCCGGAGCCCATCGGCCAATCCGCCCGGTCCGGGGCGGGCACTAAGGTCGCCGCGTGAGCTCCAGCCCGACGACTCAGCCGTGGCGGCGGCGCCTGCGCCGCGTGGTGCTCGGCCCGTGGCTGCCCGCGACCGTGCTGACGATCCTGTGCTGCATCGACAGCGTGCTTTCCGCGCTGCACTCCACTGCGGACCTGGTCCTGGTGCCGGGGCTGGCGCTGTTCGCGCTGCTCGCGGTGCGCGGCCGCGCGTATCCGGCGTTGTGCGGGGCGGCCGCGGCAGGCGTGCTGGTGCTGAGTTCGCTCGTGGTCAACGTGACCGGCGCCGTTCCCTACCTGCAGCCGTTCGGTCCGATCCTGCCGACCGAGAACATCGGCGGAGTGCTGCTGGTGCTGTACGTGCACCGGCGGTTGCCCGCGGCCAAAGCCGCGCCGGTGACCGGTCTGCTCGCGTCGGCCTTCCTGATCTCGCTGCACCTGCGGCCGTACGAGGCAGCTTGGAGCGAGTCGCAGCTGGTGGCCTTCGGGGTGCTGGAGTGCGTGCTCGCAGTCGGTACCGGTAGCTACCTGCGCGGCCAGAGCCTGCGGTTGAACTCGACTCCGCTGGTGCAGTTGCTGCGCCGCCAGTGGCCGATGATGGCGGGCCTGTCGGTGCTGCTGTTCGTGGAGTTCGGCAACGGCGGCATCGGCTCGGCCGGACGGCTGCCGATGCTGCTGGGCGCGGTGGTGCTGGCGGCGCTGGCGGTGATCGCCCCGTTGCGGCCGGTGGAGTCGGCGCTGCTGGGCGCGAGCGCGCTGGCGTTCATGGGCGTCGCCGATCGGCTGGTCGGCGGCTCGCTGAGCCGCACGGCGCTGCTGGATCCGCTGCCGCTGCCGCTGACCGCGGTGGTCGCGGCGATGCTGCTGGTGGCGTTCGCGACCCGCTACCCGGACGTGCGCAAAGCCTGCTGGGCAGTGGGCGCGCTGGTCGTCGCTGCGCTGTTCGCGGTGCTGTTCGCGGTGCGCGGGCAGGAGCTGTCGACGATCGCCCAGCTGCTCGCGCTCGGGGCGCTGCTGCTGGCGCTGTCGGTCGGCGCCGGGATGTACTTCCGGGCCAGGGACGGAGAAAGGAACCGAACGGTGCACGTCGCGGTGGAGCAGGCGCAGCAGACCGAGCGCTTGGCGCTTGCCAGGGAACTGCACGACATCGTCGCGCACCACGTCACCGGCATCGTCGTGCAGGCGCAGGCGGCGCAGATGGTGGCGGGCAAGCAACCGGAGGCGGCGGCCGACGCGCTGGACAAGATCGCCAACAGCGGAACCGAGGCGCTGGTCGCGATGCGCAGGCTGGTCGCGAGCATGCGCGGCGCGGAGCCCGCGGGAAGCAGCCCGGCCGAGCACGCCAGCACCGACCTGCACGCCGACCTCTCCGCACTGGTCGAGAAGGCCGGTCCGGAGGTCGCGCTGACCCTGGAGCTGGTCAACGAGGTGCCGCAGGAGGTCGCGCGCTCCGCGCTGCGGCTGGTGCAGGAATCGCTGACCAACGCCGAGAAGCACGGCACCGACGTCACGCACGTGCGCGTGCTGGTCCGCTCCCCGCACGAGCACCTGCACGTCCGGATCACCGACAACGGAACCGGGCGCAGCACCGCCCCGGTCGGCGGGTCGGGCGGCTACGGTCTCGTCGGGATGCGGGAGCGGATCGAGCTGCTCGGCGGCCGGTTCAGCGCCGGGCCCGGGGAACGCGCCGGCTGGCGCGTGGAGGCGTGGTTGCCGCTGGCCGAGCAGGAGGCCGAGTGAGCACCGCGGACCGCTCGGCGGCCGCCGGACGAGACGGGACCGGGGTTCCGCCGCGCGGGCCGTTCGACGAATCGAAGTCATGTCACGACCAGGCCGGGAGGCGGGTTTCAGGATGATCCGGGTGTTGATCGCCGACGATCAGGAAATGGTGCGGGCGGGATTCCGGATGATCCTGGATTCGCAGGAGGGCATCGAGGTCGTCGCCGATGTGGCCAACGGCGTGGACGCGGTGCAGCGCGCCCGCGAGCTGCGCCCGGACGTGTGCCTGATGGACATCCGGATGCCCGGGCTGGACGGTCTGGAGGCGACCAAGCAGCTCACCGGCCCCGGCGTGGCCGACCCGATCAAGGTCGTGGTGGTCACCACGTTCGACCTCGACGAGTACGTGGCCACGGCGCTGTCCAACGGTGCCAGCGGTTTCCTGCTCAAGGACGCCGGGCCCGCGCTGCTGGTGGAAGCGATCAACGCGGCCGTGCGCGGGGACGCGTTGGTGTCGCCGCAGATCACGGTCCGGCTGCTGAAGCACTTCGAGCAGCCGCAGCAGAAACCGCGCCGCGCCGTGCCGCAGCCGCACGACGAGCTGACCGAGCGGGAGCTGGACGTGGTCCGCGCGGTCGCGCGCGGGCTCACCAACATCGAGATCGGCTCGGAGCTGTACATGTCGCTGTCCACGGTGAAGACCCACCTGGCCGCGGCCCAGTCCAAGATCTCCGCGCGCAACCGGGTGGAAACCGCGTCCTGGGCCTGGCGCAGCGGACTGATGGATGACTGAGCCATCGGCGTCCGATGGATGGCCGAGCCATCGGTGTCCTTGTGGATGGCCGAGCCATCGGCGTCCCGCGGGACCGGCTTCGGGAGAATGCGGGACATGCCCACAGCTCTGCGCCTGCACGCCCCGGTCGCGCTCCCGTGCGACGCGGCGTGCTCAGTGATCCGGGATGCCGTGCTCGACGTCGACGAGCAGGGCCGGGTCCTGTTCTGCGGGCCGCGCACCGACGCCCCGCCGCGGCCCGCGGACAGCGATGTGCGGGAGTGCGGCGGAATCCTGCTGCCAGGCCTGATCAACGCGCACGCGCACAGCCCGATGACGTTGTTGCGCGGGATGGGCGGCGATCTGCCGCTGCTGCGCTGGCTGCAGGAGGTGATCTGGCCCGCCGAGGCGCGGCTGCGGCCCGCGGACATCCGCGCGGGCATGGAGCTGGGTGCCGTGGAGATGCTGCGCGCCGGGGTCACCACCAGCGCGGAGATGTACTTCTCCGGGGAGTCGGTGGTCGAGGCGGTGCTCGCGGTCGGGTCGCGGCTGGTGCTCGGCCCCGCGGTGATCGCGGCACCGGGCCTGGAGGGCGTCGGGTCCTGGCAGCGCATGGTCGAGGACATCAGCCGGTGGATCGACGCGGACGGCCTGCGGTTCGGCCCGGCCGACCGGGTCGAGCTGGGCTACGGCGCGCACTCCGCCTACACGCTGCCGCCGGAGGCGTTGCAGACCATCGGCGAGTCGGCGCAGCAGCGCGGCGCGCTGGTGCAGACGCACGTCGCCGAAGCCGCCGACGAGGACGTGGAGCAGCGGGAGCGGTTCGGCTCGGTGCCCGCGCTGCTGGACAAGGTCGGCGTGCTGGACGGCCGGGTCCTCGCCGCGCACTGCGTGCACATGTCGGACGCGGACCTCGCGCTGTTCGCCCGCCGCGGCACCGGGATCGCGCACTGCCCCGGCTCGAACGCGAAGCTGGCTTCGGGAACCGCGCGGCTGGTCGACATGCTCGCCGCCGGCATCCCGGTCGGGCTGGGCACCGACGGGCCGTCCAGCAACGACGACCTGGACCTGTGGGAGGAAGTGCAGCTCGCGGGGATGCTCGCCCGGCTGTCCCGGGGTGACGCGACGGCGCTGAGCGCGCGCTCCGCGCTGCTGGCGGCCACCCGCGGCGGCGCCAGGGCGCTGCACCGCGACGACATCGGCTCGCTCGAACCCGGCAACTGGGCGGATGTCGTGCACCTCGACGTGGACAACCCCGCCTTCGCGACCGGGTTGGACACCCCGGACGAGCAGCTGCTGTCGAACCTGGTGTGGGCGGCCGGTTCGCGCAGCGTGCGCGACGTGTGGGTGGCCGGTGCGGAAGTGCTGCACGACCGCGAACCGACCCGCGTCGACCGCCGCGCCGTGCAGGCCACCGCGCGCACCGCCGCACAGCACCTGCGGGCGGCGTGATGGTCCGGCACCTCGGCGTTCTGCTGTTCCCCGAGGTCGAAGAACTCGACGCGATCGGGCCGTGGGAGCCTACTGGACGCGCAACTTCCCCGGCGACGGCTACGCGGTCTCGACGCTGGCCCGCGATGGCGGCCGGGTGGAGTGCGCGAAGGGGCTGACCCCGCGCCGCCGGTGTGAGTCAGCTCGCCGGTGGGATGTTGTTGTTCAGCCGGAAACGGTTCTCCGGGTCGTAGGTCGCTTTCAACCGGCCCAGCCGCTCCAGGTTCGGCCCGTAGGCGGCCATCCGCGCACCAGGGTCGAGCACCGCTTCCCCGCTGAAGTTCAGGTAAGTCCCGGTCGCCGAAGGCTGCGCTCCGGCCTCCGCGAGCACGTCCCGGACCCACCGCACCGCGCGGTCGGTGTCGGCCGCGTCGGTCCAGTTCGCGTCGAAGCTGAGCATGTACTGCGGGCTGCGGTCGCCGAACGCCGTCGCGGTTTCCGGGATCCGCCCGGCCGCGCCGCCCAGCAGCGGCACGTGCACCATCGTTCGCGGGTGCGGCCGCTCCAGTGCGCTGCGCAGCACGAGGTCGAGCACGGCGTCGTCGAGCTCCCGGCAGTACGTCGATTTCCAGTAGCTGAGCAGTTCGCCCTTCGGGAAGAACGGGTCGAGCATCGACTGCACCGCGCGGTACGGCGTCGGCCCGCTGAGGTCGACCAGCGGGGTCCCGAACCGCCGCATCGGTGCGAGCGCGCGTTCGCCGTCCGCGGTGCCTCCGGCGTGCAGCGCCCCGATGATCAGCACGTCCTGGTCGTGCAGCTCCGGCGGCAAGTGCGGGGCGGTGGGCGTGGTCCAGCGCACCGCCCGCGTGGTGATCTCGTCCGGCAGGTCGGTGGTCCAGTCCCGCCAGAAGCGCAGCACCCGTTCGGCGTTGGCCGCCGGGTAGATCGCGGTGCCGTTCCACACGACCGGACCGACGGGGTGCGCGTCGAACTCGAAAGCGGTCACGATGCCGAAGTTGCCGCCACCGCCGCGCAGCCCCCAAAGCAGTTCGGGGTGGTTGTCCTCGTCGACCCGCAGCACTTTGCCGGTGGCCGTGACGACCTCGGCGGACCGAAGGTTGTCGCAGGTCAACCCGTACTTGCGGTGCAACCAGCCGATGCCGCCGCCGAGCGTGAGCCCGCCGACACCGGTGCTGGAGACGATGCCGCCGGGCACCGCGAGTCCGAACAGCTGCGCCTCCCGGTCCACATCGCCCCAGGTCGCGCCGCCCTGCACCCGCACCGTGCGCAGCGCGGGGTCCACCGTGACCGAGCGCATCCCGGACAGGTCGATCAGCAGCGCCCCGTCGTGGATGCTGTGTCCGGCGATGCTGTGCCCGCCGCCGCGCACCGCGATCAGCAGGTCGTGCTCGCGGGCGAGCCGCACCGCGTCCACGACGTCGGCGGTGCCGGTGCAGCGCACGATCAAACCGGGGCTGCGCCGGAACATGCCGTTCTGCACCACGCACGCCTTCTCGTACCGGTCGTCATCGGGGCCGATCAGGGGGCCGCGGAAGGCGGTGCGCAGCTCGGCGAGCACCTCGTCGGACAGGGTCGTTTCACCGCTGATCTCCGCGGTGCCCAGGGTCCTGAGCCGTACCGCCATGGCCGTTCACCTCTTGGTCGGTTGCGAGATCGCTGTGCGCACCAGGCAATCGCCTGGGCCGGGGATCGACCAGTGCCCGCCGACTGTTGACAGCGGCCCGCCGGAGCGGTAGGCGACGCGTCCTTGACTCGACGCTGGGCATGGATCATTATCATGATTATCCGAGTCTGGGAGTTGCCCGTCCGGGTCGCACATCGGATCAGCCGAGCGATTCGGTGCGTGCTCGCGAGACACAACCGAATCCGCACCCCGGAGGGCTCAGGTGGCGAGAACCCCGGAATCCCGGCCGAACCACCGCGGCACGCTGGTCGCGGTCATCTGCCTGGTCACCGTCGTCTTCGACGGCTACGACCTGATCGTCTTCGGCACCACCATCCCGAGCCTGCTGGCCTACGAACCGTGGTCGCTGGACGCCGCGCAGCTCGGCGTGATCGCCGGCTACGCGATGATCGGGATGCTGCTGGGCACGCTGCTGTCCGGGTTCGCCACCGACCTGCTGGGCCGCAGGAGGCTCTTCCTGGCCTGCGCCACCTGGTTCTCGCTGTGCATGCTGGGCTGCGCGCTGGCCCCGAGCAGCTGGGTGTTCGCGCTGTTCCGGCTGCTGTCCGGGATCGGACTCGGCGGGATCCTGCCGACCGCGATCGCGCTGACCGTGGAGTTCGCGCCGCCGAACCGGCGGAACTTCTTCAGCGCCGTCATGAGTTCCGGGTTCTCCGCGGGCTCGATCGTGGCTTCGCTGCTGGGAATCGCGGTGCTGGAAAGCCACGGGTTCCGGCCGATGTTCGCGTTCGGCGTGCTGCCGCTGGTGCTGATCGTGCCGATCGCCTGGCGCGTGCTGCCGGAGTCGATCGACTTCCTGGTGGCCAAGGGCAGGCTCGCCGAGGCGCGGGAAGTGGCCGCGCGGTACGGCAAAACCGTGCCCGAACCGGTCTCCGCAGCCGACGATGCCGGAATCGGCACGCTGCTCAAGCCGCCTTTCCGGCGCGTCGTCGCGGTTTTCGCCGCGGCCTGCCTGATCGGGCAGCTGTTCATCTACGGCCTCGGGACCTGGCTGCCGCAGATCATGCGCTCGGCAGGCTATCCGCTCGGGTCCGCGTTGCAGTTCCTCACCGCGATGAGCGTCGGCGCGATCGCCGGAGCAGCGGTGATGTCCTGGACGGCGGACCGGATCGGGCCGCGGCGGGTGGCGTTCACCGGCTTTCTGATCGGCGTCGCCGCGTTGGTGGTGCTGAGCCTGAACCCGCCGACCGCGGTGCTGTACGTGGCGGTCGCGCTGGCCGGCGTCGGCGCCAACGGCACCGCGGTGATCCTCAACGGTTTCATCGCGACGTGGTTCCCCGCGCAGGTACGCGCATCGGCGCTGGGCACGATCATGACCGTGGCCCGGTTCGGCGGCATCCTCGGCCCGCTGCTCGGCGGCTGGATCGTGGCCGCGCAGGTGCCCGCGCAGTGGAACTTCTACGTGTTCTTGCTCCCGGTGGCGGTCGGCGCGGTGTTCGTGCTGCTGCTTCCGCGCACCCGTTCGTCCGTGTCCGCACCGCACAACGCTGTGTCAACCGTATGAGAGAGGCGAACATGACCGACTCCGCGCAGCAGCAGATCCAGGACGTGCTCAACGCCTATGCCCGCGCGTGCGACACGCGCGACTTCGACAAGCTCGCGCAGCTGGTCACCGACGACGTGGAGATCGAACGCGAGGACGGCGTGCACCGCGGCAAGGAGGCGTTCCTGCGCGTCTACCACCAACTCCTCGGCGACCCCGAGGTGTGGTCGAAACATCTGATCGTCAACGTGGACGTGCGGGTGGACGGCGACTCCGCCGAGGTCGCCTCGTACTTCCAGGCGCCGATGGACAAGGACGGGCAGGGCACCATCGTCTTCGGCGAGTACGCCGACAGGTTCCGGCGCATCGACGGGCGCTGGTGGTTGTCCCGCAAGGGGATCCGGATCCAGCGGATCTTCCGCGCCGACGTGCTCCGCTGATGGGCGCCGTCGTCGTCACCGGTGCGGCTCGCGGACTCGGCGCCGCCATCGGGGAGCGCTTCGCCCGCGAAGGCTACGAGGTCTTCGGCGTCGACCTGGACGGCGACGCCCTGCGGGAACGGGTCGATGGCTGGCCGGGCACGCACGTGGCCTGCTGCGCGGACATCACCGACGAAGCGGCGGTGGGCGAGGTCTGCGAGCGCGCCGCGGCCGGTGGTCTGCGGGCGTTCGTGGCCAACGCCGGTCACGCCCGCGCGGGCGCGAGCATGGACTACCCGCTGGAGCAGTGGCACAAGATGCTCGATGTGCACCTCACCGGCTTCTTCGTCGGGGCGCGGCAAGCCGCGGCCCGGATGTCCGGCGGCGGGTCGATCGTGGTGCTCTCGTCCATCAACGGCCAGGTCGGTTTCCCCGGCCGCACTGCTTACGGCGCCGCCAAAGCAGGCGTCGCCGGGTTGGTCAAAGGCCTCGCGACCGAGTGGGCGGCCGGCGACGTGCGGGTCAACGCGATCGCGCCCGGCCCGATCCGCACCGAGATGTCCGCCGAGTTCATCCGCCGCGGAGTGATCCGCGAACAGGACTTCCTGGACCGGGTTCCGTTGCGGCGCTTCGGGAAACCCGAAGAGGTCGCCGAGCTGGCGCACTTCCTCGGCAGTCCGCTGTCGTCCTACATCACCGGAACCGTGATCCCCATCGACGGTGGCTGGACCGCCCAGGGCACCGCGGATTGACGCCGAGTTCGCCGGGCGGTGCCGCCGCCCGGCGACTGGACGTTCGAGGCTGATCGGCGTTGCACAGGAGCCGGTCGATTCCGGTTCCGCGTTGATACTCTCCGGCGCGAGAACTCGGCACTGGGGGAAAGTTGACTTCAGCAAGCCCGCCGCGGGAGGCGGAGCGGATCGGCTTCTTCTCCCAGGCGTTGCGCTTCGGCCTGGTCGGCATCGGCGGAGCGGTCGTCGACTTCGGCAGCCTGCAGCTGATCCTCGCGGCCGGGGTGTGGCCGAACCTGGCCCGCGTGCTCAGCTTCACCATCGGCAGCACCGCCGTCTACCTGGTGAACCGGCGCTGGACTTTCACCGCGCGGCGCGATTTCCGCGAGAAGGCCGCCTTGACGACCGTCCTCGCGATCACGTTCGTCCTGGTCGGGGTGACCAACGCGCTGGCGCGCCAGCTGCTGCCCGACTCGTCGTGGCAGATCACCCTCGCCTGGGCCGTTTCGCAGGCGATCGCGACCGCGTTCAACTTCGTCGCCCAGCGAACCTTCGTCTTCCGGCGGCGGGACCCGGACCGCGAGAACGATCATCCGAACCCGGCTTCGCGCTGACCGGTCGTCGACTCCAGGCCGCGCCACGGCGCGGCGGTTTGTGGCCGAAAGTACGGTTCGCTCGGCTTTTCGGCTGATCCGGCGGTTCGCGCCGAGGTCCTAACGTCCGTGCCGCAGGAGATCATCGCGATCATCGGGAGCGGAGAACATGACCGACAGCGGCCGGAAGCGAACCTCCAAAGCGCGCTTAGCGCTGGGCTCGGCATTGGCGGCGTGCGCGTTGACGGCGGCACTGGTGCCGTCCGCCGCCGCGCAGGTGCAGCCCTTCGTCGTCGGCGGGCACGACTCCACCGAGGAATATCCGTTCATGGTGTCGCTGCAAGGCCCCACCGGCGAACACTCCTGCGGCGGTTCTTTGATCAAGAAGGACTGGGTGGTCACCGCCGGACACTGCGTGCTGGGCAAGGAACCCGGCGAGATGCAGGTCCGCATCGGCAGCGCCGACCGCACGACCGGCGGCACCGTGGCGGGCGTCAGCGAGGCGATCCCGCACCCCGAGTTCGACCCGCAGCACTTCGAGAAGGGCTTCGACGTCGCGCTGCTCAAGCTCGACAAGCCGGTCCCGCAGGAACCGATCCGGATCGCCCCGGAAGCCGGTCCCGCCGGAACTCCGACCCGCATCATCGGCTGGGGAGCGACCTGCGATGACCGCCAGCAGTGCCCGGAACCGCCGCTGCGGCTGCAGGAAGTGGGCATGGACCTGGTCCCCGCCGAGCGCTGCGACGAGATCAACGCCGAGCGCGAACTCTGCATCGACGGCCAGACCGAAGGCACCCAAGCCTGCAACGGCGACTCCGGCGGCCCGCAGCTGAAGGGCAAGCCGGGCGAGTGGGAACTGATCGGCGCGACCAGCCGCGACGGCGACAACGACCCCAAGTGCGGCACCGGCACCGGCGTCTACACCGACGTGACCACCCACCGCGACTGGATCGACCAGCAAACGGCGGCGTAGGTCTCGACGCGACGATGGCCCAGGCGAAGCGCTCGACGCTTCCGGCCTGGGCCTTCGTGCCGTGCGCCCGAAGCGGCTCCGCGCACTCGGCGGTGGTCCGGCACACGGTCCGGGCGATGTATCGTCGCTCGCCGGTGAGCAGCGGCAGATCTTCCCGCTGCTGGGTTGGCGGAGCGATGCAGGGCGGTTCGATGAGCACTCGCACGCTGGGCTTGATCGGCTCGGCGGCCGGCGGTCTGGAGACGCTCCGCTCGTCGCTGGTCGAGCCTGCGATGGAGCGCGGTTGGCGGGTCGCGGTAACGCTGACACCGACCGCCGGAACCTGGCTGGACTCCACGGGTGAGCGGGATCGGATCGAGCGCGTCACCGGGTTGCCGTGCCGAGTGCAACCGCGGATGCCGTCCGAGGCCAGGCCGCACCCGCCGATCGACTGCTACTTGGTCTGCCCGGCTTCGTCCAACACGGTCGCCAAGCTCGCGCTGGGCCTGTCCGACAACCAGGCGCTCACCACGGTCTGCGAAGCGATCGGCGGCCAGGACGTGCCGGTCGCCGTGTTCCCGAGAATCAACGCCGCCCATGCGCGCCAGCCCGCGTGGGACTCGCACGTCGAGGCCTTGCGCAGCGCCGGTGTGCACCTGCTCATGGGTTGCTTGCCGCTGCACGAGCCGCGCAGTGCGCCGGACGAGGACCTGCCTTGGCAGCAGATCCTCGACGTGGTCGAAGCGCTCGTCCCGATCCGTTAGGGACTGATCACCCCTCGGGGTTGCAGCATCCCGGGAGAGCTGGCGAAAAAGGCCCAGGCGAAGCGACCGACGCTTCTGACCTGGGCCTTCGTAATCGGAGCGGATGACGGGAATCGAACCCGCATTCTCAGCTTGGGAAGCTGATGTTCTACCATTGAACTACATCCGCATTCGACGGCCGTATTGCTGGCGCCCCATATTGTCGGCTGCACCGTATTGCCGTCTGCGGTGTTCATCAGCCTAGCACGGCGGCCGTCGAAGATCGTTCCACCCCCTCCGGATACGCTGCACCGCGTGCTACTGAGCGACCGGGACCTGCGTAAAGAACTCGACGAGGGTCGGCTGCGGCTCGACCCGTTCGAGTCGGCGATGATCCAGCCGTCGAGCATCGACGTGCGACTGGACCGGTTCTTCCGGGTCTTCGACAACTCGAAGTACACCCACATCGACCCGGCGCAGCAGCAGGACGAGCTGACTTCGCCGGTGGAGGTGCCCGACGACGATCCGTTCGTGCTGCACCCCGGCGAGTTCGTGCTCGGGTCGACCTACGAGGCGGTGCGGCTGCCGGAGGACCTGGCGGGCCGGTTGGAGGGCAAATCCTCGCTGGGCCGGCTCGGGCTGCTCACGCATTCCACGGCCGGGTTCATCGATCCCGGGTTCTTCGGGCACATCACGCTCGAACTGTCCAATGTGGCCAATCTGCCGATCACGTTGTGGCCGGGCATGAAGATCGGGCAGCTGTGCCTGTTCCGGTTGTCCAGTCCGGCCGAGCACCCGTACGGCACGAAGCGCGCCGGTTCCCGCTACCAGGGGCAGCGCGGGCCGACTCCCTCGCGCGCGTACATGAGCTTCCACCGCGTGGACACTCGCCGCGGCTGAATGCACACGAGGCGTGTCCGCACAACTCCTGCCTGAACGATCCAGAGCGGATCGTGACGATCGTCACGCTGAATCGTGGAAGTAAAGCTGAGGTTCAGACTCTAAAGTCCCCGAAGCCCGGCGCTCTCCCCAGGGATGCAAGGTGGCATACCGGCGAGCGGGCACAGGAGAACTTCGATGTCGGTTTCGCAGTCGCGCGCCTCCGAGGCCCCTTCGGGGCACTTGGGGCACGTGTTGATGATCGCGAGCGCGGCGGCGCTCGGTGGTTTCCTCTTCGGCTACGACACCTCCGTGATCAACGGTGGCGTCGATGCCATCCAGGCCCACTTCCGCGTGGGGTCCGCGCTGACCGGGCTGGTCGTCTCCTCGGCGCTGCTCGGGTCGGCCGTCGGCGCCGCGATCGCCGGTGGGCTCGCCGACCGGATCGGGCGCATCCGGGTGATGCAGCTCGCGGCGGTGCTGTTCATCATCAGCGCGCTCGGTTCCGCCGTCCCGTTCGCCATCTGGGACCTGGCGATCTGGCGCATCATCGGCGGCATCGCGATCGGCATCGCCTCGGTGATCGCCCCCGGCTACATCGCCGAGGTCGCGCCCGCCGAGTACCGGGGCAGGCTGACCTCGTTGCAGCAGCTCGCCATCGTGCTCGGGATCGCGCTGTCCCAGCTGGTCAACTACGGGCTGGCCGCTGCGGCGGGCGGCAGCGCCTCCAACGAGCTCGGCCCGTGGCAGGCGTGGCAGTGGATGCTCGCGGTCGCCGCCGTCCCGGCGCTGATCTACCTGATCGTCGCGTCGCGGATTCCGGAATCGCCGCGCTACCTGGTCGCCGCGGGCAAGACCGACGAAGCCCGCGCGGTGCTGGCCAAGATCGAGCCCGGCGACCCGGACGGCAAGATCTCCGAGATCCGCGACGCGCTCGGCGAGCGCAAGCCGAAGCTCTCCGACCTGCGCGGCCGGTTCGGCGTGCTGCCGATCGTCTGGGTCGGCATGGCCATCGCCGCGCTGCAGCAGTTCGTCGGCATCAACGTGATCTTCTACTACTCCTCGTCGCTGTGGCAGTCCGTCGGCATCGACGAGAGCAGCTCGCTGCTGCTGAGCCTGTTCACCTCGATCGTGAACATCCTCGGCACGTTCGTCGCGATCGCGCTGGTCGACAAGATCGGCCGCAAGCCGCTGCTGGTCATCGGTTCCATCGGCATGGCCGTCTCGCTGGCGGTGACCGGCTGGGCGTTCAGCTTCGCCGAGGTGGTCGGTGAGGACGCGAAGCTCCCGCCGGAGTGGGGTGTCGTCGCGCTGATCACGGCGAGCGCGTTCGTGCTGTTCTTCGCCTCCTCGTGGGGCGTGGTGATGTGGGTGCTGCTCGGCGAGATGTTCCCGCCGCGCATCCGCGCCGCTGCGCTGGCCGTGGGCACCATGACCAACTGGATCGCGAACTGGCTGGTCACGGTCAGCTTCCCGAGCCTGCGCGACTGGAACCTGCCCGCGACCTACTTCATGTACGCGGCGTTCGCGCTGATCTCGTTGGTCTTCGTGCTGCGGTACCTCAAGGAGACCAACGGCCGGTCCCTGGAAGAGATGGGCAGCTGACAGCAGCTGATCGACTCGCGGACGGTCCAGCCGGGACGACTTCCCGGCTGGATCGTTCTTTTTCTGCCGCGGTCCGGCCCTGGCGGGAGGTCAGTCCTCCAGCAGCTCGGCAGGATCGAACGCCAGCGGGAACGGAACCTCCGTCTCGAACCGCGACCCGGCCAACGCCTTCGCGTGCACCCGGTAGCCGGCTTCGTCCAGCCGCAGCAGCACGACCTCGGCGTGTTGCCGCGCGTAGGAGACCTCGACCCGCATGAAGTATTCGCTGCCCGCCTCGGCGCAGCGGGCAGGCTTGTCGATGCGGTCCCGCTTGCGGCTCGACGGTGACACGCATTCACCGACCAGCAACGCCTTCTCTGCCGGAACCCACACTTGCCCCTCGGCAGGGGCGCGTAGCACCGCGAAGTGATCGATCGCTGTGCCAGTGCCGCCGAACGCAAAAAGGGCAGGCCACTCGGGCCTGCCCTTCTCGCTGTTGCGGTCAGCTGTCGGCCTTGTCCTCCTTCGGCAGCGGAGTGCCGGTGGGTTCGGCGTCGGTGGCGACGTCGGCCTTGCCGTTGGCCTCGGCCTCGGCGCCCGGGTCGGTCTCGGTGACCGGCGCCGAGGCGCCGTCGGTGCCGCGCTTGACGCTGGACAGCAGCAGTTGCGCCACGTCGAGGACTTCGACGTCCTCGGAGGCGGCCTGCTCGTTCTGCCGGGAGGTCAGCCCGTCGGTGAGCATGACGCGGCAGAACGGGCAGCCGGTGGCGATCTTCTGCGGCGCGGTGCCCAGCGCCTCGTCCACGCGGTCGACGTTGATGCGCTTGCCGATGCGCTCTTCCATCCACATCCGCGCACCGCCTGCGCCGCAGCACATCGAGCGGTCGCCGTGCCGCGGCATCTCCCGGAAGTTCGCGCCGGAAGCGCCGACCAGGTCCCGCGGCGGGGTGTAGACCTTGTTGTGCCTGCCCAGGAAGCAGGGGTCGTGGTAGGTGACGTCCTCGGCGACCGGGGCCACCGGGGTGAGCCGCTTCTCCCGCACCAGCTTGTTCAGCAGCTGGGTGTGGTGCACGACCTCGAAGTTCCCGCCGAGCTGCGAGTACTCGTTGGCGAGGCTGTTGAAGCAGTGCGCGCAGGTCGCGACGATCTTGCGCTTGCCCGGTTCGCGGTTCTCGAACACCGAGTTCAGCGTCTCGACGTTCTGCTGGGCGAGCATCTGGAACAGGAACTCGTTGCCCGCGCGCCGCGCCGGGTCACCGGTGCAGGTCTCCTCGCCGCCGAGCACGGTGTACTTCACGTCGGCCAGGTGCAGCAGCTCCGCGACCGCGCGGGTGGTCTTCTTGGCGCGGTCCTCGAAGGCGCCCGCGCAGCCGACCCAGAACACGTACTCGACGTCGTCTTCGAGCTCACCGTCGAAGACCGGGACCTCGAAGTCCAGCTCCTCGGTCCAGGCCAGCCGGTCCTTGGCGTTCTGGCCCCACGGGTTGCCCTTGTTCTCCAGGTTCTTGAACATCCCGCCGAGCTCGGTGGGGAAGTTCGACTCGATCAGCACCTGGTAGCGGCGCATGTCGACGATGTGGTCCACGTGCTCGATGTCCACCGGGCACTGCTCCACGCAGGCACCGCAGTTGGTGCACGCCCACAGCACCTCGGGGTCGATCACCCCGGCCTCTTCCGGCCCGCCGACCAGCGGCCGGTCCGCCTCGGCCAGCGCGAGCGCGTCGATCCCGGCGAGCTTCTCGTCCGCGCCGTCGCCGGTGATGCCGACCTCGTCACCGGCCATGTCCCGCTTGCCACCGGCCTGCAGGTACGGCGCCTTCGCATAGGCGTGCTCGCGCAGCGAGGTGATCAGCAGCTTCGGCGAGAGCGGCTTGGCGGTGTTCCACGCCGGGCACTGCGACTGGCACCGGCCGCACTCGGTGCAGGTGGTGAAGTCCAGCCAGCCCTTCCACTTGAAGTCCTCGACCTGCCCGGCGCCGAACACGTCGGTGTCCGGGTCGGCTTCTTCGAAGTCGAGTTCCTTGCCGCCGGACATCATCGGCTGCAGCGCGCCCAGCGCGGGGGCGTCGCCGAGCTCGCGCTTGAAGTAGATGTTGAAGAACGCGGTGAACCGGTGCCAGGCCACGCCCATGGTGATGTTCCGGGCGATCACGATCACCCAGATCATCGCGGAGAGGATCTTGAACCCGGCGAAGACCGAGACGGCCGCGGTGCTGGCGGGCAGCACGCTGCCGATCGCGTAGGTCAGCGGCGAGGACCACACCGGCGCCTCGAACAGCCCGGACGACTCCTTGAACGCCCGCAGGCCCATGATGCCGAAACCTTCCAGCACCACCACGGCTTCGACGAAGTACGCCTGCCCGAAGTTCGAGCCCTGGAACCGCGAGACCCGCCCGGCGCGGCGCGGGTGGTTGAGCTGGCGCACCGCGATCAGCCAGAACCCGCCGATCACGGTGGTGATGCCCAGCAGTTCGACGATCAGGTTCCACGGGCCGAACCAGCTCAGCAGTGGCGTCTCGAAGGTCGGCACGAAGACCTCGAAGTACGCCTCCAGCACGCTCAGGCTCAGCCCGCCGAAACCGACCATCACGAACCAGTGGGCCACGCCGACGTGCCCCCACTTGAGCATCTTCGTGTGGCCCACGATCTCTTTGAGCATGTTCCCGAACCGGGCCCCGAACGGGCCGCGCCTGGTCGGGTCCGGTTGTCCGAGGCGGATCGACGAGATCATCCGCCGCACTGTCCGCACGACCATCACCACCGCGACGGCCGTGACGGCCAGGCAGATCAGGCCCAGGACCAGCTGCAGAGCACTCATGCTCGCGGCCTCCATGTTCGGGGTTAGTCCGTTTGGGGAGCGTACGCCTTATTACCGATCGGTAACCAGCGGGGCTCCGGTGGTGGGAGCAGGGGCTGATTCTGCGAGACCCCGACGCGAAAAACTAGTTGGTCAGCTGTACAGCAAATTGCGGTGCCCTCGCCCCGGAAGGCAGGTCGGCGCTCGGGTGGCAAGAAGCGGCCATTGCTCGGGTTTCTGCGGATCGTCCCTGCTGGACGCGGTGCATCCGTGCGCGCTCGCGGTCAGCGCTGCCTGCTGCCCGCGGCGGTTCGCGCCGCGCGCCGGCCGCTGTTCGCGCAGGTGCGATTTTCGCCACTTACCTGCTGCTCGGGGCCTTGATCTTCCTGGGGCTGCGGCTGCCGGGCCCGTCCGTTGATCGTCGTGCGGCCGCGGGTTCGAGTAGGCTGCACCCCGGAAGTAGTACGACCGTTCAGCTTTCTGGGAGATCCGGTGGGTTATCTGCTGCTGGCGTTGGCGATCTGCTCGGAGGTGCTCGGCACGATCTCGCTGAAGTTCTCCGAGGGGTTCAGCAAGCCGCTGCCGTCCGCGCTGGTCGTGGTCGGCTACGGCGCCGCTTTCGCGGCCCTGGGCGCGGTGCTCAAGGCGGGCTTGCCGGTCGGCGTGGTCTACGCGATCTGGTCCGGCGCCGGGGTGGCGCTGATCGCCGTGATCGGGGTGCTGTTCCTCGGTGAACAGGTGACCGCGGTGCAGGTCGGCGGCCTCCTGCTGATCATCGGCGGGGTGCTGGCGCTGGAACTCGGCGGTGCGCATTGACCGGGTCAGCGACTTCGGACGGCCGCCGCGCCAAGGGCGAGCGCCGCAGACGCGCCATCCTCGACGCCACGGCGCGGGTGGTCGAACGCGACGGCGTAGCCGGCGTCAGCCATCGCGCCATCGCCCGCGAGGCCGGAGTGCCCGCGGCATCGATCGCCTACTACTTCACCGGCATCGACGACCTGCTGGTGGCGACGTTGCTGGAGAGCGTCGACCTGCTGATCGCGCATATCGCGAACATGCGCGAGCGCGCGCCCGCGGACGGACGGGAGTGGGCGCGCGTCATCGCGGAGAACTTGGCGCTGATGATCGATGAGCGGCGGGCGCGCACCATCGCGGAGTACGAGCTCTACTTGCTCGCTGCCCGCCGCCCGGCGCTGCGCCCGGCGGCGCGCCGATGGATCGAGGTGGCCGCCGCGCAGATCGACGAAAGCCGCGGGGCGGACGCCGGGGCGGTCAAAGCGCTGTTCGCGGCCATCGACGGGATGCTCATGCAGGCGTTGATCGCGGAGGAGCCGCCGAAGGCCGACGACTTCGAGCCGGCGTTGTACTTCCTCCTGCGACCGCTGGACCATCTCGGCGCATCGCGTTCTTGACGCTGCGGGATCGCTGGATCGGGTGTGCCCACCGGGTCCGAGGTGGCGCCGGCCGCGCGGGTCCGGTGGAAACGGTGCGGACCGTGTTCCGGATCGACCGAGGGGGAAGCGTTCATGCTCTCGAACAAGGCGGCCGTCACCGGCGTCGCGCTGCTGCTGGTCACCGCCGGGTGCGGTGGATACGACGGGGTGGTCGTGAACAGCTCCGACTCCGCCGAGCCGAGCGAGTCGGCCGTGGTGACCACGCCGCTCGACGGCATCACCGAGGTGCGGCTCGACGCCCGCAGCGCCGGGGTCGACGTGCGCAGCGCGCCGGGTGCGCGCGCGGAGGTCCGCCAGGAGATCGAGACGCACGAGGGCGGCGACCCGAACCGGCCGCGGCACCAGGTGGACGGCACGTCCCTGCGGCTCCGGGACTGCGGGCGGGACTGTTCGATCCGGTACGTCGTGACGCTTCCCGAACCGGTACCGGTCACCGGTGAGCTGACGTCCGGGGCGTTGGACGTCGACGGGATGCGCGAGGTCGACGTGACCGGCGGTTCCGGGCGGCTGAAGGTGGCGCGGGTCGACGGTCCGGTGCGGGTGCGCACCACCACCGGGCGGATCGAGCTGGACGGTGTCCGAGGCAGCGTGGACGTTGAAAGCACCACCGGGCAGCTCACCGGCGAGGACGTTTCCGCGGGCACCGTCGCGGCGAAGCTCCGGTCCGGCCAGATCGACCTCGGCCTCACGGCACCGCGCGACGTCCGCGCCGAGACCGGGACCGGCACGATCGCGCTGCGGGTTCCGGACGGGCCGTACCGGGTGGACGCGCAGGCGGGTGTCGGCTCGCGGGACGTCCGGGTCGCCGAGGATCCCGGCTCGGACCGGCGGCTCGCGTTGCGCGTCGAGACCGGCGGCATCGAGGTCGAACCCGGCTGATCGCACGAAAGTGTCGATCTCCGCGGGAACTCTTCGTGCTGCGCACGCGTTGTTCAGGCAGAAACCTTGAGCCACCGGCGCTCAAATCCGGTTTGACGGCCGTTGGACCCGGCCGGTAGAAGTTGAGTTGGTAAGGCTCAACGGACTAACCGGTCCTGGGCGCATGAGCATGAAGCAGGAGGAAACATCCATGGGGCGAGCGGTCGGTATCGACCTGGGGACGACCAACTCCGTCGTTTCCGTCCTCGAAGGCGGTGAATCGACGGTCATCGCCAACTCCGAGGGCTCGCGGACGACGCCGTCCATCGTCGCCTTCGCGAAGAACGGCGAGATCCTCACCGGGCAGCCCGCGAAGAACCAGGCGGTGACCAACGTTGACCGCACCATCCGGTCGGTCAAGCGGCACATGGGCACCGACTGGAAGACCGAGGTCGACGAGAAGGCGTACACGCCGCAGGAGATCAGCGCGCGAGTGCTGATGAAGCTCAAGCGCGACGCCGAGGCGTACCTGGGTGAGGAAGTCACCGACGCGGTGATCACCGTTCCGGCCTACTTCGAGGACGCGCAGCGGCAGGCCACCAAGGAGGCCGGCCAGATCGCGGGGCTCGAGGTGCTGCGCATCGTGAACGAGCCGACCGCGGCCGCGCTCGCCTACGGCCTGGACAAGGGCGAGAAGGAGCAGACCATCCTGGTCTTCGACCTCGGTGGCGGCACCTTCGACGTGTCCCTGCTGGAGATCGGCGAAGGCGTGGTCGAGGTCCGCGCCACCAGCGGTGACAACCTGCTCGGCGGCGACGACTGGGACGAGCGGATCGTCGACTGGCTGGTCGAGAAGTTCAAGAGCTCGAACGGCATCGACCTGACCAAGGACAAGATGGCCCTGCAGCGGATCAAGGAAGCCGCGGAGAAGGCCAAGATCGAGCTGTCCAGCTCCTCCACCGCCAACATCAACCTGCCCTACATCACGGTCGACGCGGACAAGAACCCGCTGTTCCTGGACGAGACGCTGTCCCGCGCCGAGTTCCAGCGGATCACCTCCGACCTGCTCGAGCGCACCCGCAAGCCGTTCGAGTCCGTGGTGCGCGACGCGGGCACGAAGGTCGCCGACATCGACCACGTGGTGCTCGTCGGCGGGTCCACCCGGATGCCCGCGGTCAGCGACCTGGTCAAGGAGCTGACCGGCGGCAAGGAGCCGAACAAGGGCGTCAACCCGGACGAGGTCGTGGCCGTCGGTGCCGCGCTGCAGGCCGGCGTGCTGCGCGGCGACGTCAAGGACGTGCTGCTGCTGGACGTGACCCCGCTGTCCCTGGGCATCGAGACCAAGGGCGGGATCATGACCAAGCTCATCGAGCGCAACACCACGATCCCGACCAAGCGCTCGGAAACCTTCACCACCGCCGACGACAACCAGCCCTCGGTGCAGATCCAGGTCTTCCAGGGTGAGCGCGAGATCGCCGCGCACAACAAGAAGCTCGGCATGTTCGAGCTCACCGGGCTGCCGCCGGCGCCGCGCGGCGTGCCGCAGATCGAGGTCTCGTTCGACATCGACGCCAACGGCATCGTGCACGTCAACGCCAAGGACCACGGCACCGGCAAGGAACAGTCGATGACCATCACCGGCGGCTCGGCGCTGCCGAAGGAGGACATCGACCGGATGGTCGCCGACGCCGAGGCGCACGCCGAGGAGGACAAGAAGCGCCGCGAGGAGGCCGACGCCCGCAACCAGGCCGAGACCCTCGTCTACCAGACCGAGAAGGTGCTCACCGACAACGACGAGAAGTTGCCGGACGAGACCAAGACCAAGGTCCGGACCGCGATCGACGAGGTCAACGAGTCGCTCAAGGGTGAGGACGTCTCCGCCATCCAGTCCGCGGTGGAGAAGCTGGCGACCGAGTCCCAGGCGCTCGGCCAGGCCCTCTACGCCGACACCGGTGCGGACGCGGCCGGTGCCGCGGGTGATGCCGGTGCCGCGGGCGCCGCTGGTGCCGGTGCCACCGCAGGCGGGCAGAGCTCCGGTGCGGACGACGTGGTGGACGCCGAGATCGTCGACGACGAGGACGAAAAGAAGAAGAAGTGACCTCCGAGAGCTCAGGCAACTCCGACCGGCAGCAGGCGCCGCAGGACGGCGAGCAGGAGCCGGTGGTGGTCCGGGACCGGCGGCGGATCGATCCGCAGACCGGGCAACGACGAGCCGGCACCGAGCAGGAACAGGTGGCAGAGAGCATGTCCGGCACGCTGGACGAGGAACTGGCCAAGGTCGCCGATGAGCCAACCGAGGGCGACTCGGCGGCGGCCGGTGAGCAGGACGGCGCCGCCGAGGATGCCGCGGCCGAGGGGTCCGAGGAAGCCGGCCTGCGCAAGCAGGTCGACGAACTCACCCAGGACGTCAAGCGGGTCACGGCGGAGTACGC
Organism: Saccharopolyspora sp. SCSIO 74807; assembly: GCF_037023755.1. Lineage (NCBI taxonomy): Bacteria > Bacillati > Actinomycetota > Actinomycetes > Pseudonocardiales > Pseudonocardiaceae > Saccharopolyspora > Saccharopolyspora sp. SCSIO 74807. The sequence continues at coordinate 1,862,895 of NZ_CP146100.1, forward strand.
CAACTACCGCAAGCGGATCGAGCGCGACCGGGAATCGGTGATCAACTCCGCGAAGGCGTCGGTGGCCGAAGACCTGCTCACCGTGCTCGACGACGTGGAGCGGGCCGAGGCGCACGGCGACCTCACCGGCGCGTTCAAGTCGGTGGCCGACAAGCTCGTCGGTTCGCTGACGAACGCGGGCCTGGAGGCGTTCGGCCAGGAAGGCGACGAGTTCGACCCCTCGGTGCACGAGGCGGTCCAGCACGACACTTCCGCCGAGGTCTCCGGGCCGACCGTGACGACCGTGCTCCGGCGCGGGTATCGGTTCGGCGAACGGGTGCTGCGGCCCGCGATGGTCGCGGTCACCGACCACGAGCCGGAGGCCGCGGCACCGCCGGACGACGGCGCCGCCGCGGGCGAGGACACGGCGCAGTGAGATCGCGACCTCGACCGGTCGTCCCCGCCCGGGAACAGCCGGGCGGGGACTCCGGCGAGCCCGCGCGGCTCTGCGTGCGCGCTGCGCTGCGCCCTGCCGCTGCGGTGCGCCCTGCGTCGAGCGCTACGTCGCGCAGGGCGGCGCAGGCCGCAGCGGTACGCGCGGAACCGGACGGGGTCGCAGTGCGCATCCCCGCGATGAACGGTCTTGCACGGAATTGCCGGGGACGGGCCGGTGCGCAGCCGGTCCGTCCGGCTCCGGCCGCTGGTCGGCCCGGCACCGCCCGGTCGGCCGCCGGAACTCCGCCCCGCCCGGTGCGGGGCGGCTCGGCGCAGCGAGACCGGAGCCGGATGGGACACGAGAGGAGGGTCGCCCGGTGAGTGCCAGGGAATGGCTCGACAAGGATTTCTACGGCGAACTGGGCGTCTCGTCCGATGCGTCGGCAGACGAGATCAAGAAGGCGTACCGGAAGCTGGCGCGGGAGAACCACCCCGACGCCAATCCGGGCGACACCAAGGCCGAGACCAAGTTCAAGGCGGTCTCCGAGGCGTACGGCGTGCTGTCCGACCCGGAGAAGCGCAAGCAGTACGACGAGGCCCGCAGGTTGTTCGGCAGCGGCCTCGGCGGCGGGCACGGCGGTTTCGGCGGCTTCGGCACCGGTGCGGGCACCGGCACCACCGGCGGTTTCGACATCGGTGACCTGTTCGGCGGCGGCCGTCCCGGCGGTGGTGCGGGCGGCGGACTCGGTGACCTGTTCGGCGGGCTGTTCGGCAACAGCCGGCGCGGCGGCGGTGCGGGCACCGCGAACCGTCCGCAGCGCGGTTCCGACGTGGAGACCGAGGTGCGCATCGACTTCGCCGAAGCGGTGCGCGGGGCGACGGTGCCGCTGCGGCTGTCCAGCCCGGCCACCTGCCTGACCTGCCACGGTTCCGGCGCTAGGCCGGGGACCCGCGCGCACACCTGCAGCACCTGCTCGGGTGCCGGGCTGGTGACCCGCAACCAGGGCGCGTTCGCGTTCAGCGAGCCCTGCCCGGACTGCCGCGGTCGCGGTCAGATCATCGACCACCCGTGCCCGGACTGCCGCGGCGAAGGCGTGGCCAACCGCAACCGGACGCTGACCGTGCGGATCCCGCAGGGCGTCAACGACGGCCAGCGCATCCGGCTGGCCGGTCAGGGCGAACCGGGCCGCAACGGCGCCGCGGCCGGCGACCTGTTCGTGGTGGTGCACGTGGAGCCGCACAAGTTGTTCGGACGATCCGGTGACGATCTGACGATCACCGCTCCGGTGACCTTCCCCGAGCTGGCGCTCGGCACTACGTTGACCGTGCCGACCCTGGACGGGAAGGTCTCGCTGAAGGTGCAGCCCGGTACCGCCAGCGGGCGGACGCTGCGGGTGCGCGGCAAAGGTGTGGGCAGGAAGTCCGGCGGCAGCGGTGATCTGCTGGTCACCGTGCAGGTCGTCGTTCCGTCCAAACTGGACGATGATGCGACCGAGGCGCTGCAGTCGTACGCGGCGGCCACCGGCGACCACGAGCCGCGTGCGGAGTGGGACGAGCAGCTCGGGAGGTAGGCATGGGTGACGGTCGGCGCGGCGCGAAGTTCAACATGACGGTCGGCTTCCCGCCCGGAGCCACCGAGGACAGCCCGATCTTCGTGATCTCCGTGGCCGCCGAACTGTCCGGCCTGCATGCCCAGACGCTGCGCAGCTACGACCGGCTCGGCCTGGTATCGCCGGGGCGCACCCCGGCGGGCGGGCGCCGCTACTCGGCCCGCGACATCGCGCTGCTGCGCGAGGTGCAGCGGCTGTCCCAGGAGGAAGGCGTCAACCTCGCCGGGATCAAGCGCATCATCGAGCTCGAGAACGAGGTCGACGCGCTGCGGGACAAGGTGCAGGGCTTGATGGACGAGCTGACCGCGGCTTACGCGGCCGCGGAGCAGACCGCGGCGCAGGTGCACGCCTCCTACCGCCGCGATCTCGTCCCGGTCCGGCAGGAGACCGCGCTGGTGGTGTGGCAACCCCAGGGCGAGCAGAGCCTGCGCGGTCAGCGGCGCAACCGCCGCTGACCGGCTCAGTCCAGGGTGAACGGGTCGTAGTGGATCCGGTCCAGCGGCGTTCCCGCGACCAGCAGCTTCGACACCGTTGCCCGGATCATGGCCGGTGAGCCGCTGACGAACACCTCGCGGTCCTCCCACGAACCGTGCCCGGCCACCACGTCGGCCAGCGTGCCGTGTTCGGCGCCCGTCGCCGACGGGTCGTCCTCCAGCACCGGCGTGACCGAGAACCACGGGTTCGTCATCGCCACCCGCTGCAGGTTCTCCAGGTCGTAGAGGTCGTCCCGGGTGCGGCCGCCGTAGAACAGCCGCACGTCCGGGTTCTGCCCGTACTGCGCCAGTTCCTCGATGACCGACCGCATCGGTGCCAGCCCGGTGCCGCCCGCGATCATCAGCACGTCCGGTCCTTCTTCGCGGTCGACCTGCAGCTGCCCCATCGGCGCGCCGATCCGCCACTCGTCGCCGAGCTGCGCGTGCCCCACCAGCGCCCGGCTCACCCAGCCCCCGTCCACGGCGCGGACGTGGAACTCCAGCACGCCGTCCTCGGCCGGAGCGTTGGCGGGCGTGAGGTAGCGCCACAGGCGCGGCCGCTGCGGCACCTCGACGCTGACGTACTGGCCAGGCTGGTACGGCACCGGGTGGTCGGTGCGCACTCGGATGATCGCCACGTCCCAGCCCAGCCGCTGGTGGTCGACGACCTCCCCCTCGTACCAGGCGGGGCCCTCGTCCTCGGCGGCCGCTTCGATCATCGCCGAGGCCATCACGGTGTAGCCCTCGGCCCAGGCGCGTTCCACCGTCTCGGTCCAGCTGTCCCCGGCGAACTTCTTGATCGCCGCCAGCAGTGCGGTGCCCACCGCCTCGTAATGCGCGGACACGACGCCGAACTTGCGGTGGTCGCGGCCGAGCTGGTGCAGGAACGGCCGCAGGTCGTCCGGCCTGTCGATCATCTGGATGATGTGCACCAGCGCCCGCATCAACCGGCTGCGCTGCACCTGCATGTTGACCGAGAACAGCTCGCGGGTGTTCGGGGCCAGGCTGAACAGCATCCCGTAGAAGAACTGCGCGACCTCGTCCGAACGCGGTTCCACGACGGCCCAGGTCTCCCGGATCAGGTGGACCATCTGGCTCGCGCGGGAGTCCGTCGGCCGGTTCGGGCGCGGTCCCGGGCTCAGTACGGCGTTCGCTGTCATTGGGTCGCGGTCTCCACGTTGGCCGAAGGCATCCGGACATTATCCGCACCGGTGCTGATTTGGCGTCCCCGGCTCGGCACCTTAACGCGTGGCCGTGCGCACTTATCCAGCGCGGTTTGCACTCGACATGTCGATCGTGCCGGCGACGAACGGGGTGATCCTGCATCTGCCGGTGTGGGGCTGGTGCGCCTCGTGGCACTGTGCGCATGTCCCCTTTCCGACCGTGCTGATTCTGCTGCGGCACCGACGGATGCCGACTTCGCCGCGAAGTGCGAGCGCCGAGCGGGCCCGTTCCGCTCAGCCCGGCACAGCCCGTGTCGGGACACCCCCGGGCGAGGTGCAACACAGCACGAGCGGGACACTGACGGTGCTTGGGAACTGCGGACAGTGCAGGACGGCGGGCGGAGACAGCCGTGATCGATCGGATCGAAGCACCGGTGGAGAACCTCGGTGGGACCGGCGACGGCGAGCGTCGCGGCGCGGCCGAAGCGGTGGAGCGCGAGCTGGTGATGATGTTCCGGCGCGCGCGGAACTTCTCCATGACGGTGGCGGCGCAGGTGCACCCGGACCTGGACCCGGCCTCCTACAGCCTGCTGCTGATGGTCGACGACGCCGGATCGTTGCGCGGGATGGACGTCGCGGACCGCACCGGGCTGGACAAGTCCACGGTCAGCAGGCAGATCGCGACGCTGGTGGAGCTGGATCTGCTGGAGCGGGTGCCGGATCCGGACGACGGCCGGGCGCGGCGCATCCAGTTGTCCGCCTCCGGCCGGTCGCGGCTGGCGAACGTCCGCGAGCAGCGGCGCAAGCACCTGCACGGCGAGTTCGCGCACTGGTCCACCGCCGACCTCAAGGACCTGTCCCGGCTGCTTTCCCAGCTCAACACCATGTTCTGAGGCTTCCTGCGGCGCGCCCGGACGTTCGCGGGCGGCGCCTGTTCCCGAACGGCCGAACCCGGCCGGTTCGGTGATCGGCACGACCGTACAAGTTGCTCCTGTTGGCCGTAGTGGCGACCGCCACTGGCAAATAACTTGCCTAAAGCAACTAACGGCCCATATAGTTGCGTGCAGCAACTAAAGGACTGGGTTTATGGGACCAACACCTGAATCGTGCGGAGCACTGCTGCGGCCGCTGCGCGCCCTGATCGGCCTCAAGCAGATCGCGGTGCAAACGCTCAACCAGCACGTCCACACCGACCTGCCCTACGCCGCCACCGGTCTGCTCGGAGAGCTCGTGCACTGCGGGGAATCCCGGGCTTCCGAACTCGCCGCGCACCGCGTCGTCGACGCGTCCGTGGTCAGCAGACAGGTGTCCCAGCTCGAGCAGGCCGGCCTGATCACCCGCCGCGCCGACCCGCAGGACCGCCGCGTCGCGCTGCTGCGGGCGACTCCCGAGGGCGAGCAGGCGCTGGCCCGCATCGAACGCGGCCGCGCCGAGTGGCTCAGCACCGCCCTGCAGGACTGGGACGAGCAGCAGGTCCGCGAGCTGGCCGGACTGCTCGACAGCTGCGTCGCCGACATCCGGGCCGCGGCGCTGCCGCCGGCACCGCAGGCGACCCCGGCACCGCAGCCGACCGAGCACCAGACCGGCACCCACCCCGGCCCGCCCGCGCAGAAAGGAACCAGATGACCCGCTCGACGATCGGCGAAGCCGCGCCGACGAGCTCACCAGCACCGCCAAGCGGTCGGCACCAGCGGGCCGAGGACACGCTGACCAGCGACTCGCCGATGACCCATCGGCAGATCCTGGAGGCGATGTCCGGGCTCATGCTCGCGCTGCTGGTCGCGATCCTGAGCTCGACGATCGTGTCCAACGCCCTGCCGCGCATCCTGGCCGACCTGGGCGGCAGCCAGAGCCAGTACACCTGGGTGGTCACCGCGATGCTGCTGACCTCCACGGCCTCCACCCCGATCTGGGGCAAGCTCTCCGACCTGTTCAGCAAGAAGCTGCTGTACCAGATCGCGATCACCATCTTCACCCTCGGATCGGTGCTGGGCGGGTTCGCGCAGTCGATGCCGATGCTGATCGGGTTCCGCGCGGTGCAGGGCATCGGCATGGGCGGTCTGCAGGCGCTGATCCAGGTCGTGATCGCGGCGATGGTCTCGCCGCGCGAACGCGGCCGCTACAGCGGCTACATCGGCGCCACGTTCGCCGTCGCCACCGTCAGCGGACCGCTGGCCGGCGGCTTGATCGTGGACTCGCCGCTCGGTTGGCGCTGGTGCTTCTGGGTGACGGTGCCGATCGCGGTGATCGCGTTCATCGTGCTCGGCCGCACGCTGAAGCTGCCGGTGATCAAGCGCGACGTGCACATCGACTGGTTCGGCGCGTTGTTCCTGGTCGGTGGTGTGAGCCTGCTGCTGATCTGGGTTTCGCTGGCGGGCAAGCAGTTCCCGTGGGCATCGCCGGAGACCGCGGGCTTCGTCGGTGGCGGCGTGCTGGCGCTGATCATCGCGTTGATCATCGAATCGAAGGTGCGCGAGCCGATCGTGCCGCTGGGCATGTTCCGCAACCGGGCGATCACGCTGGCGACCATCGGCACCGTCGCGGTCGGCACCGCCATGTTCGGCGGTTCGGTGTTCCTCGGCCAGTACTTCCAGATCGCGCGCAGCTACACGCCCACCTACGCCGGGTTGATGACGCTGCCGATGGTGCTGGGGCTGTTCGTTTCCTCCACCGTCTCCGGGCAGATCATCTCGCGGGGCAGCGGCAAGGTGAAGCCGTTCCTGGTCTTCGGCTCGCTGATGCTGATCGCGGGCACGGGGCTGCTGTCGACCATGGACCACACCACCAACCTGGTCCTGGTCGGCGTGTACCTGGCGATGATGGGCATCGGTGTCGGCTCGCTGATGCAGAACCTGGTGCTGACGGTGCAGAACGTCACCGCCAGCGCGGACATGGGTTCGGTGACCTCGGTGGTCACGTTCTTCCGCACGCTGGGCGGCTCGGCCGGGGTGTCGGTGCTCGGCGCGGTGCTGGCCACGCGGGTCAGCGAATACGTCAACGAGGGCCTGGCCGCGATGGGCGTCCCGGTGGGGGCCGGTGGTGCCTCCGCGGGCGGCGGTTCGCTGGACGTCGGTGCGCTGCCCGGCCCGATGCAGGAGATCGTGCGTTCGGCCTACGGAGATGCGATCGGGGACATCTTCTTCGTCTCCGCCTGCATCTCGGTGGTGACGCTGCTGGCCGTGCTTTTCATCAAGGAGGTTCCACTGCGCAGGACGATCGGAACGCAGGACGACGTGCGCGGCGAAGCTGTGGACAGCCCTCTCGAGGTTGTGGACAACTCCGTGGGGACGGAGACCGCGCCGATCACTCGCCAGAGTGATTCCGCGCAGCTTGCGGGCGTGCGGGCAGCGGTCCCGAGGCCCGCTGACGAGCCTGTGGACAACTCTGTGGGCAACTATTCCCACGCCTGGTCAACCGGACCTCGATCCGGTGGCGTCGAGGCGAACGGCAGCTATCTCTCCGGTGATCTCGCGAGTGCCGGAACGGGTACCGGCGGGCTGTTCGTGCACGGCACCGCGCAGGATTCGACTGGCGCTGCGGTCACCGGTGTGGTGCTGACCCTCGCCGACGCGCAGGGCAGGCAGGTCGAACGGACCCGCACCACCGCGGACGGCGACTACCGGCTGACCGTCGCCACCGGCGGCACCTACGTGCTGATCGCCTCGGCGGGCAACTACCAGCCCACCGCGTCGATGGTCGTGGTCGGCGACCGGCCGGTGCGGCACGACGTGCGGATGTTCGGCTCCGGCACGGTCGACGGCGTGGTGCGGTCCGGGGATCTGGTGGTCGCGGGAGCGACGGTGGTGCTCACCGACGTGCGCGGTGAGGTCGTGGACTCCCTGCGGGCCGGGGACGACGGAGCCTTCCGGTTCGGTGACCTCGTCGGCGGTTCCTACGCGCTGACCGCCACCGCCGACGGCTTCCGCCCGATGGCCACCCCGGTCACCGTCGCCGACGGCCAGCGCACGTCGATCGACGTGGCACTGCCATCGGCGGCCGCGCTCACCGGCGTGGTGCGCTCGGCGAACCTCGGGCTGCCGGTGCCGGACGCGCGGGTGACGTTGCTCGACGCGTCGGGCGAGGTGGTGCTGGCGACGACCACCGACGGCGACGGCAACTACACCTTCACCGACCTCGCGGACGGGGACTACACCGTGATCGCCACCGGGTACCCGCCGGTCGCGACCCCGCTGCGGCTGGACGGGCAACGCGCCACGCACGACGTGGAGTTGGGGTACTGAGGATGACGGCGGTACACGAAGGGAGCGGGAACGCGGTGGACGGCAAGTCCGGGGCCGTGACGGCGACGGTGCGCACCGGGGACGGCTGGCCCGTCCCGGAGGCGGCGCTGACCGTCATCGACGGCGGCGGCGCGCAGATCGCCAGGGTGCAGGGCGACGCCGATGGCGCGGCGACGGCGAGCGGACTGGCCGCAGGCACCTACACCGCGATCGTCACCGCGCTCGGCTACGAGCCGGTCGCCCGCACCACGATGGTCCGCGACGGCGCACCGGCTTCCCTCGGCGTGGTGGAGCTGCGCCGGGCCGGGGCCGCCGAGCTGCCCGCGGAGGGGTTGTGGCGGATCGACCCGGTGCACTCGTCGGTGCGGGTCAGCGCCCGGCACCTGGGCATCACCAGCATCCACGGCCGGTTCACCGACTTCTCCGGTGACGTGTGGATCGCCGATTCGGTGGAGCGGTCCTCGGTCGCCGTGCGCATCGACGCGGCCAGCGTGGACACCGCCAACGCGCAGCGCGATGAGCACCTGCGCAACGAGGACTTCCTGCACGTAGAGAAGTACCCGGAGATCAGCTTCGCCTCCACCGGGTTGCGGCCGGCAGGCGGGGAGCGCTGGGAACTCGTCGGTGATCTGACGCTGTGCGGAGTGACCAGGCAGGTCAAGCTGGACACCCACTACTCCGGTGTCGGGCCGGACCCGTGGGGCGGGATGCGGGCGTCGGCCTCGGCGACAACCGAGCTGCATCGCGAGGACTTCGCGATCACGTTCAACCAGGCTGTGCGCACCGGGATCGCCGCCATCGGCACCACGTTGCGGGTGGACATCGACATCCAGGCGGTCCAGCAGGACTGACGCCGCGCTCGCACCGCTGAGGGCCGTTCGCCGAACACGGGCGAGCGGCCCTTTTGCGTGCGTGATCAGGGGCGGAAGCTCGGGTGGTGGAGGCGGCGACGGTAACTCGCCGTGTCGGAAAAATACGGTGCGCCACGATGATGTTCGTGTAATATTGAGCGCAACGGACTCAACTTTCCTGTTGGTGCCGCTCGCGGCGGTTCCTGTTCCGACTTCGGATCGGGCGCCATCGAGCGGCGCGGCAGGTGTGCACGGCGGCATTTCGACGCGAGCATGGTGACCCGCGAGCGATGCCCGGCGAGGTGGAGGAATGGACGCTTTCAACCCGACCACGAAGACCCAGCAGGCGATCTCCTCGGCAGCGCAGGCCGCGACGGTCGCAGGCAATCCCGATGTCGTCCCGGCCCGGCTGCTCGGGGCCCTGCTGGCGCAGGGAGACGGGCTCACCGCGCCGCTGCTGTCGGCCGTGGACGCCGACCCGGCCGCGGTGCGCAGCGAAGTGGAGGGGTTGATCGGCGGCCTGCCCACCGCTTCGGGCTCGACCGTTTCGGCGCCGCAGCTGTCCCGGGACGCGGTGAAGACGCTGACCCACGCGCAGCACCTCGCGACCGAGATGGGCGACGACTACGTCTCCACCGAGCACCTGCTGGTCGGCCTGGCCGCCGAGGGCGGACAGGTGGCCGACCTGCTGCGCAGGCACGGCGCCACGCCGGACGCGCTGCGCGAGGCGTTCTCCGATGTGCGCGGTTCCGCCCGCGTGTCCAGCCCGGATCCGGAGGGCACGTACCAGGCGTTGGAGAAGTACGGCCAGGACCTCACCGACCGCGCCCGCAAGGGCGACCTGGACCCGGTGATCGGCCGCGACTCGGAGATCCGCCGGGTGGTGCAGGTGCTGTCCCGGCGCACGAAGAACAACCCGGTGCTCATCGGCGAACCGGGCGTCGGCAAGACCGCCATCGTGGAGGGCCTGGCGCAGCGGATCGTGGCCGGTGACGTGCCGGAGTCGCTGCGCGGCAAGCGGGTCGTCGCGCTCGACCTCGGTTCGATGGTCGCGGGCGCGAAGTACCGCGGGGAGTTCGAGGAGCGACTCAAGGCGGTGCTCAAGGAGATCACCGACTCCGCGGGCCAGGTCATCACGTTCATCGACGAGCTGCACACCATCGTCGGCGCCGGTGCCACCGGTGAGGGCGCGATGGACGCGGGCAACATGATCAAGCCGATGCTCGCGCGCGGTGAGCTGCGCATGGTCGGCGCGACCACGCTGGACGAGTACCGCGAGCACATCGAGACCGACGCCGCGCTGGAGCGGCGGTTCCAGCAGGTGATGGTCGGTGAGCCGAGCTCGCAGGACACCGTGGCGATCCTGCGCGGGCTCAAGGAGCGCTACGAGGTGCACCACGGCGTGCGGATCACCGATGGCGCGCTGGTGGCGGCCGCGACGCTGTCCGACCGCTACATCCCCGCGCGCTTCCTGCCGGACAAGGCGATCGACCTGGTGGACGAGGCCGCGTCCCGGCTGCGGATGGAGATCGATTCGCGGCCGGTGGAGATCGACGAGGTGGAGCGCGCGGTGCGCCGCCTGGAGATCGAGGAGATGGCGCTGGCCAAGGAATCCGACCCGGCTTCGGCGGATCGGCTGGCGACGCTGCGCGGCGAGCTCGCCGACCGGCGCGAGCAGCTCTCCGAGCTCACCGTGCGCTGGCAGGGCGAGAAGGAGTCCATCGACAAGGTCCGCGACCTCAAGACCCAGCTCGAACAGCTCCGCGGCGAGTCCGAGCGCGCCGAGCGCGATGGTGACCTGGGCAAGGCCGCCGAGCTGCGCTACGGCCGGATTCCGGCGCTGGAGAAGGAACTGGCGGAGGCGACCGAGGAGCAGACCGAGCAGAAGGCGATGTTGCAGGAGGAGGTCACTCCGGACGACGTGGCCGGCGTGGTCAGCTCCTGGACCGGCATCCCCGCCGGGCGTCTGATGGAGGGCGAGACGGCGAAGCTGCTGCGCATGGAAGACGAGCTGGGAGCCCGCGTGGTCGGCCAGGCCGAGGCGGTGCGCGCGGTGTCCGATGCGGTGCGGCGCACTCGCGCCGGGGTCGCCGATCCGGACCGGCCGACCGGTTCGTTCCTGTTCCTCGGACCCACCGGCGTCGGCAAGACCGAGCTGGCGAAGGCGCTGGCCGGGTTCCTGTTCGACGACGAGCGGGCGATGATCCGGGTGGACATGAGCGAGTACTCCGAGAAGCACTCGGTGGCTCGCCTGGTCGGTGCACCGCCCGGCTACGTCGGTTACGACCAGGGCGGTCAGCTGACCGAGTCGGTGCGCCGCAGGCCGTACTCGGTGGTGCTGCTGGACGAGGTGGAGAAGGCGCACCCGGACGTGTTCGACGTGCTGCTGCAGGCGCTCGACGACGGGCGGCTCACCGACGGGCAGGGCCGGACGGTGGATTTCCGGAACACGATCCTGGTGCTGACCTCGAACCTCGGATCGCAGGCGATCGCGGATCCGAACCTCACCGAGCAGCAGCGGGACGAGGCGGTCATGACGGTGGTGCGCTCGCAGTTCAAGCCGGAGTTCCTGAACCGGCTGGACGACGTGGTGGTGTTCCACTCGCTGTCCACCGAGGAGCTGACGTCCATCGTGGACATCCAGGTGGACCGGCTGGCGCAGCGGCTGGGCCAGCGGCGGCTCACCTTGGACGTGCGCCCGGCGGCGCGCGATTGGCTGGCGATCAACGGTTTCGACCCGATCTTCGGCGCGCGGCCGCTGCGGCGGCTGGTGCAGTCGGCGATCGGTGATCAGCTGGCCAAGCAGCTGCTGGCGGGTGAGGTCCGGGACGGCGACAAGGTGATCGTGGACGTCACCGACGACAACTCCGCGCTGACGGTCCAGGCGGCCTGATCGCCGCCAGTGCGGTGTGGGGACCGAATCGAGGTGAACGGTCCCCGCACCGCACGCGTGTCAGCGGTCGTAGCGGCCGGACTTGATCGCTGTGAGGAACGCGGACCACTGAGTGCTGTCCGCGGTGAGGTAACCGGCCGCGCGATTCTTGGTGTCGCGCACCGCGGCGCCGGTGCCGAGACTGCCGACTTCGACGCAGTTGGATACCTGGTGCGAACGACCGGACTTGCGCCAGTTCGTGGGGGCCGACTTCATGGTTCTGCACCTTCCAGGTCGCGGGCGGTATCGGCGATGAGCTTCGCTGATTGGTCTCGGCTCATCGCCACCAGTTGCAGCCTAGCCAACGCGGATTGATAAGGACTGACTTCGTCGTCGCCGTAGAGGAAAACGCCGGACGCATAGTGCTCCAGATGGACGATCGGCGAGGTCTTCGGGAAGTCGAAGAAGCGGAACGATCCGGCGTGCGCTGGGTGCCAGTGTTCGGAGACGGAGGGCAGCACGTTGATGGTGACGTTCTCGCGCTCTGTCATGACTCCGAGGTGCCGGAGTTGTTCTCGCATGGTCGATTTTCCTCCTAGTCGGTCGCGCAGTGCGGTCTCGGAGATGAATGCAGCGAACGTGACCGGATCCCGCTGTGTCAGAATTTCACGACGACCCATTCGCATCGCGACATAAGGCTCGATTTCATCCGTCGACATGTCGGCCATGATGGCGCGAGCATAATCGGCCGTTTGCAATAGGCCGGGGATGACGCTTGTAGAGACGTCGACGATTTTCGTGGAGGTGCGCTCGAACTCGATTAGTCTTGTCAGCTCTCGTCGGATTCCTTGACCGGTGTCGAGCCAGTTCGGCTGGTCGGCACCCTTGGCCATGTCCACGAGCGAGGTGTACCGCGAGCCGGTCACGCCGAGGATGGTCAGGATCTGCGCAACGTCCTCGGGTTTGGGCGTGCGGGTGCCGGTTTCGTAGCGGGATACCGAGACGTAGCTGACGCCGATCCGATCGGCGAGTTCCTGTTGGATCAAGCCGGCTTCGAGCCGGCACTCGCGAAGCTCGGCGCCGAGAGCGCGGGCCTTCGGGGTGTGTTCCGATTTTCCGGTCATGAAAATGATCCTACGAAACTAGCGCCGGAAAGATCACCCCTCGATCGGGGTATTGATGCGACATTTACTTGGTCCGATCATTCATCGGTAAGCGTTGGTAATCGTGATCGTCCCGGGGGTGCTGAGTGGCGGTGTGGGCGGCGTCGTGTGGGCCGGTGGATTCGTTCTGGCACGTGGTGCGGCGGACGGATGGGGGTGTGTTGCCCGCGGTGTGCGGGGTTTTCGTGTACGGGCCGTTGCATCTGCGGCGTGGCGAGTGTCCGGATGGGGTATTCGACCGCGATGCGTGCCGGAAGTGTCTGGATGCCTGCGATGTCTGAGGTGTCCGCGCGGCATTTCTGGCGGCCGAGCGGTGATCTGGTGCGGCACGCCTTCCGCGGGCGCCGCTGGTGCGGGCAGACCGAGGCGACCGCGGTGTGCGGCAGCACCGTGTCGTTGACCGCCGAGGTGGCCGAGCTCGACTGGGTCCGCGCCCCCACCTGCGAAGCGTGCAACGCGGTGCTGCGCAGCGAACTCCCGAAGATCACCGGATTCTTCGGCTGATCCTTGAACTTCCTCGGGCCCGAGCGGCTCTCCCGCCCCTCCGCCCGTGCCCGAGGACGGCCTCCCGCCCGCCGCGACGCCCAGCCCCGACACGGCGCCGCGCGACCGGAGGCCGGCGGGGGCACGCCACTCCTCCCCGGCGCGCCCCCGCACTCGTCTCCCAACGAACGATCTCCCGAGCGAACGGACCGTTCGTCCGAATAGATTGGGCGAACAGGCCGTTCACTCACAACGAAACCGTGCGAAGCGGAGCGGAGATCCCGAGTGAAGGACTCCATCGACCGTTCTATCGGGGCGAATAGGTCCCTCACTCCGAACGGAACTGCGCTGGTCGGGCGGCGTGTGGGCGTGTCGGGCGGGAAATTCCGCGGGAGGAGCGGACGCGCTCAGGTGCGGACGTGGGTGCTGGTCCAGGCGACGGTGGCGAACAGCGCGGCGGCGATCGCGAAGATCAGCGTCGAGGTGGTCAGGCCGATGTGGGTGGTGAGGATCCCGAGGACCACGCTCGGTACCGCCGAGGACAGGTACGCCACCACGTAGATCATCGACGCGGTGCCCGCACGGCTGTCCGGATCGGCCAGCGCCGTCATCAGCCGGAAGCCGCCCACGAACATCAGTCCCCAGCCGATCCCGAGCACCACGGCTCCGCCGAAGAACATCGCGGCGCTGCCGACGAGCACCGACGCCGCGACCCCGGCGAGCCCGACGATCAGCAGCGGAGCCGCGACGCGGACCGAACGCCGCCCGCTCCATCCGGAAAGCAGCAGCTGCGCGATCGCGCCGACGCCGGTCACCGCGCCCACCGCGAGACCGCCGATCAGGTAAGAGCCTCCGCCGACCAGGCCCTTGGCGACCGACGGCCCGAGGGACATGAACATCCCGCCGACCGACCAGGTCGCCAGCATCGTCGTCGCGAGCAGTGCGAAGACCTTCCCGCGGCCCGCGGGCACGGTGGGTCGTTGTGGTCGCAACGAGTCGCGCAGCGACCCGCTCACCAGCACCGGCTCGGGCGTCGCCCAGAGCACCGCCAGCGAGACCGCGAACCCGGCGATCAGCAGCAGGTAGCTCAACGTCGTGGGCATCGGTGCGAACTGCACCAGCAACCCGGCCGCGGCCGAACCGACCGCCATGCCCGCTCCGGCGGCCACCGCGTTGATCGTCGCTCCGCGACCCGTCCCCGCGGGCTGGAAATCCAGCAGCGAACCGCTGATCGCGCTGGTCGCCGCGCCGGTGGCGATCCCTTGCAGCACGCGGCCCAGGAACAGCCAGCCCACGCCGGGCGCGAACGCCAGCACCACCATCGACACGATCTCCAGTGCCACCGAGGCCAGCAGCACCGGACGCCTGCCGATCCGGTCCGACAAACCGCCCAGCAGCACCAGCGCCGCGAGGATGCCGACCATGTACACGGCGAAGACCTCGGTGAGCACCGTCGCCGAGAATCCCCAGCGCTGCTGGTAGATCGCATACATCGGAGAAGGCGCGGTGGAGGCCATCAGGAACAGCGCCAGCAGCCCGCCCACGGACCAGAACGCCTGTCGCCGGGTCAGCGTCCGCCGCGGAGTCAGTGCGGCGGCGGGACGGTCGGGCGCGAGCTGCGGAGCGGACATGATCCTCCTCCTTGCGGAACGGATGACTCCGCTCCGCCGCAACCCGCCCGCGGAACGGATGATTCCGCTCCGGCGTAGAGTGTGGTCGTGACCACAGCGCAGCGGCCGATCAGCTATGCCGACCGGGTCATCACCGCGGCCCGGGAAGTGTTCGCCGAACAGGGCTTCAACGCCCCGATCTCGGAAGTGGCCGCCCGCGCGGGCGTCGGCGTGGCCAGCATCTACCGGCGCTACCCGAGCAAGACGCAGCTCGCCGAGGAAGTGCGGATCAGCTGCCTGCAGCGGATCGCGACCGAAGCCGCCGAGGCCCGTGCCGCGGAAGCCGATCCGTGGCGTGCGTTCACCCGATTCCTGTTCCGCTGCTTGGCGGAGGACAGTGGAGTCGGCACCGTGCTGCCGCCGGACGACCAGCCGCACTCGCCGGAGTACCGGCAGGCGCGCCAGGAGATGTCCGAGGCCGTCGAGGCCCTGGTCCGCGCCGCGCACGAAGCAGGCGAACTGCGCGGCGACTTCGTGGCGGCCGACGTGGTGCTGCTGTTCAAACACCTCAACCCGGCGTTGCCGACCGATGAGCCGCGGCGTGCCGAACTCCGCTCGCGCTACCTGGCGCTGGTGATCGAGGGCCTGCGGGCTTCCGGAGCGCGTGCCGCGCTTCCGGGCGCCGAGCCGGACTGGAGCGAGGTGCACGCGATGCGGGAGCCCGACGACCTCGCCTGACCCGGCTGCCGCGAGCGGGTCGTGCACCGCCCCCGGCCACCGCCCGGACGGCTCAGCGCGCACGCCCGTGCGTGTCCGATTGATCACTCCGAGGGTCGTCCGCCCAGCGCACATGGCACGGATGGCGCAATTCGCGACGCAGGGCCCCGGCGATCTTCGCGGTGGCGGACCTCGGGACTACCCTGCCCGTGTGGGTATCCCTGCCTGGGTCTGGTTCCTGATCGCCGTCGTAGCCGTCGCGGCCGGTGTCGCGCTGCTGATCGCCGACCGCGCGCGCCGCGCCCCGACCAACCGCGAACGCCGCCGCTGGGCCGCGCTGCGCGGCTGGCAGTTCGCCGAAGCCGACCAAGTGCTGCCGAGCAGGTGGGAGCGCGGCGCGCTCGCCCAGCACCACGGCGGCAGCGCCACCGACGTGGTCGCCGGGTCGACGTTCACCGCGGACGGTCGCAGGCAGGTCTACGTCCTCGACCTCACCGTCGGCGGCAGGGTCGCCACCGTGCTCGCCGGGGTGCGGTGCCGCCGGAAGGTCAGCACCACCATCGAGCTGTGGCAGCCGGACGTGCCGGTGCCGCAGGACTCCGGACTGGACCTGCTCGGCCCGGTCGGGTCCCGCTACGCCTTCGTCACCGAGGTCGCCGCGGCCCGCCCGCTGGTCACCCCGGCCATGGTCGAGGCGGCCGAAGAGGTCGGCGGCGACGTCACCGTCGTGTGGCTGGAGCAGGACTGGGTGCTGGCCGCCATCGAACCGGACGCCGCCGACCCGGCCCGGCTGGAACGCCTGCTGCGTTCGCTGGGTGAGCTCGCGGACTTGATCGACCCGTTCGAGACGGATCCGAACGAGCAGGAGCACGCCGCGGACGAGCAGCGGGCCGACGAGGACGTTCTCGACGTCGACAACGGCACGGAAGTTCTCGACGTCGAGGACGACACCGAATCGCCCGACGATGAACCGACCGAGCGCACCGGCCGCACCGGCGCGACCTCCCCGGCCGACACGAACGACACCGTGAAGATGCAGCGGGAGCACTCGGAAAACCAGTCCTGAAACCGGTCCGTTCGACCGAACCGGTTACGGTGCCACCCATGCCTACCGCACTCGTGACCGGCCCGACCTCCGGGATCGGCAACGCCTTCGCCCGGCGGCTGGCCGCAGAGGGCCACGACCTGGTGCTGGTCGCCAGGGACGCCGCGCGGCTGGAGGAACTGGCCGCAAGCCTGCGCGAACGGCACGGCGTCGAGGTGGAAGTGCTCGCCGCCGACCTCGCCGACGCGGAGCAGCTCGCCGAGGTGGAGCGGCGCGTCGCCGACGAGCGCCGTCCGGTGGACCTGCTGGTCAACAACGCCGGGTTCGGCACCTCCGGTGCGTTCTGGAACACCGAGTCGGAAACGCTGCGCAAGCAGCTCGACCTCAACGTCGCGGCGGTCCTGCGGCTCACCCACGCGGCCGTGCCGGGGATGCGGGCGCGCGGCGGTGGGGACGTGATCAACGTTTCCAGCGTCGCCGGGTTCTTCTCGGTGTCCGGTTCCACCTACTCGGCCACGAAGTCCTGGGTGACGACCTTCTCCGCCGGGCTCGCCGGTTCGCTGACCGGCTCGGGAGTGCGGGTGCTGGCGCTGTGCGCCGGGTTCACCCGGACCGAGTTCCACCAGCGGGCCGGGCTGGACATGGGGCGGTTGCCGAAGCTGTTCTGGCTGCGCGCCGACGACGTGGTGCACGAGGGCTTGGCCGACCTGCGGCGCGGGAAGTCGGTGTCGATCCCCGGCGCGCAGTACAAGGCCCTGGTGACGGTCGGCAAGCTCATCCCGTTCGGCTTGCAGCGCGCGATCGTCACCCGCACCGTTCCCGGCCGCACCTGAACCCTGCCGCACTTGAACCCTGCCGCACTTGAACCCTGCCGCACTTGAACCCGGCAGCCCGGGCGGGTGCGTCGCGGTGCGTATGCTGGCGGTTCGTGAACCAGCTCGACCAGCGGCAGCGCACCGAACTCGCCCGGCTCGTCACCGATCTCGCCGTGGTGCACGGCAAGGTCACGTTGTCCTCCGGCAAGGAGGCCGACTACTACGTCGACCTGCGCCGGGCCACGCTGCACCACGCCGCTGCTCCGCTGATCGGCTCGCTGTTGCGGGAGCTCACCGCGGACTGGGACTACACCGCCGTCGGCGGCCTGACGCTGGGCGCGGACCCGGTCGCCGCCGCGATGCTGCACGCCGGGGGCGACCCGCTGGACGCCTTCGTCGTCCGCAAGGACGCCAAGTCGCACGGCATGCAGCGGCGCATCGAAGGCCCGGACGTCGCAGGCAAGCGGGTGCTGGCGGTGGAGGACACCTCTACGACCGGCGGCAGCGTGCTCACCGCTGTCGATGCGCTGCGCGAACAGGGCGCCGAGGTCGCCGGGGTGGCGACCGTGGTGGACCGCGCCACCGGGGCGAAAGAAGCCATCGAAGCGGCGGGAGTGCCGTACCGCTCGCTGCTGGGCCTGGCCGATCTCGGGCTGGCCTGACGAGGAGCCGACCGGACAGTGCAGGACCAGGACCAGGTAGGCCCCACCGAGTGGGGTACCAGCGTCGGCGTCGGACCGTGGGAAGGTCCGTGGCCGCAGGACGACCGCTACGACCCGGAGCTGCTGGAAGGCGGCGACCGCCGCAACGTCGTCGACCACTACCGCTACTGGCGCCGCGAGGCCGTCGTCGCCGATCTCGACACCCGCAGGCACGACTTCCACGTGGCCATCGAGAACTTCCAGCACGACCACAACATCGGAACCGTCGTGCGCACCGCCAACGCGTTCGCGGCCCGCGCGGTGCACATCGTGGGCCGCCGCCGCTGGAACCGGCGCGGCGCGATGGTCACCGACCGGTACCAGCACATCCACCACCACCCGGACCTGGCGGCGCTGCGCGAGTTCGCCTCCCGCGAGCAGCTGTCGGTGGTCGCCGTGGACAACACGCCCGGTGCCACCCCGATCGAGCGCACCCCGCTGCCGCGGCGCTGCCTGCTGCTGTTCGGTCAGGAAGGGCCGGGGCTGCGCGAGGACTCCCGCGGGACCGCGGACGTCGTCGTGTCCATCGCCCAGTTCGGTTCCACCCGCTCGATCAACGCGGGCGTCGCTGCCGGGATCGCGATGCACACCTGGGTCGCACAACACGCGAACCCGGACCGAGCCTGGTAACGACCAGGCTCGGCGGGCAACGGCTCAGGCCGCGTCGGTGGCCTTGGTGCGGCGGTTGCGCACGTACTCGAAGATGATCGGCAGGATCGAGATCAGCACGATCACGATCGCCATCGCCTCCAGGTTCTCCTTGATCCACGGGATGTTGCCGAGGAAGAACCCGAGCACGGTCATGCCCGCCGCCCACAGCACCGCGCCGATGGCGGAGTAGGCGAAGAACTTGCGCTGATCCATCTGGCCGACGCCGGCGACCGCGGTGATGAAGGTGCGCACGATCGGCACGAACCGGGCGAGGATGATCGCGCGGGCGCCGTAGCGTTCGAAGAACTCGTGGGTCTTGTCCACGTGCTCCTTCTTGAACAGCTTGGAGTCCGGCTTGTTGAACAGCGCCGGGCCGACTTTCCGGCCGATCCAGTAACCGGTCACGTTGCCGATGAAGGCGCACAGCGAAAGCAGCAGGCAGGTCAGCCAGATCGGCGTGCTGATGGCGCCGGTGCCGACGAACAGGCCGGCCACGAACAGCAACGAGTCACCGGGCAGGAAGAAGCCGACGAGCAGGCCGCACTCGGCGAAGATGATCAGGCAGACGCCGACCAGTGCGAACGGTCCGAGCGAGCGGATGATGTTCTCCGGGTCCAGCCAGGACGGCAGCAGCGCGAGGTTCTCCGGGGCTGCGGCGTGCAGCATCGCGGGGAGTTCGGTGGTCACGGCCGCCAACGGTACCGGTACCCGGTGTGCCTGCGTGCCCAGCCCGGTCATCGACGTGACCTGCGCGGATCCGGTTCAGCGGGGCTCCACCGGGCTCACGGCAGGGACAAGAACGCGAGGATCGCTCCCGCGGCCAGCCCCAGCAGCAGGGCGAACACCAGCGCCGACGCGATCGGCAGCCGGGGGCGGGCGGTTTTCCCGGGTTTCCCGGTGGGCGTCGGGGCGGGCGCCGGCGGCTGCTCCCGTTGGTCGCCACCGGCCGCTTGGGCGCGCAATGCCGCCGAGAGCACGCGCTCCGGGTTCTCCGGCTGGTTGTCCATGAGTCCAGGTTAAAGAGTGCGACAACGAAGGATCGCGCACTGGTGCGTCCGGCTCGGCCGTGGCCGCATCGCGGGCGCTGCGGTGATCAGCTCACCCACGAGCCGTCTTTCATCACGTGGCGCAGCGTCAACTCCTCGTCCAGGAACACCAGGTCCGCGGCCAGTCCCGGGCGCAGCGCCCCCACGCGGTCGCCCGCGCCGAGCAGCTCGGCGGGCCGGGTGGCGGCGGCGGCCACCGCTTCCGGCACGGACAGGCCGCAGCCGGTGACCAGGTTGCGCAACGCCGTGTCCATGGTCAGCGTGCTGCCCGCGAGCGAACCGTCGGCCAGCCGGGCTTCGCCGCCGGAGACCGTGACCGGCAGCTTGCCCAGCTCGTAGGTGCCGTCCCCGGCGTCGGTCGCGCTGATCGCGTCGGTGACCAGCACCGTCCGCCCCGCGCCCGCGTGCCGCGCGGCCAGGCCGGCCACCGTGGGATGCAGGTGCACGAAGTCGCAGATCAGCTCGACGGTCACCCGCTCGTCCGCCAGCAGCGTGCCGACCGGCCCCGGTTCGCGGTGGTGCAGCGGGCGCATCCCGTTGAACAGGTGCGTGGCCACGGTCGCGCCTGCCTCCACTGCGGGCACGATGTCTTCGCGGACCGCGTCGGTGTGCCCGATCGCGGCGATCACGTCCGCATCGGCCAGCTCGCGGACCGCCTCGACGGAGCCGTCCAGCTCCGGGGCGAGCGTCACCATCCGCACCGCGCCGCGGCCCGCGGTGAGCAGCTTGCGCACCGACTGCTGGTCCGGCGCGCGCAGCACCGCCGGGTCGTGCGCGCCGCAGCGGGCCGCGGACAGGAACGGGCCCTCCAAGTGGATCCCGTCCAGCCGCCCGTCCTCGACGAGTTCGCGCAGCGCCGAGATCTGCTTGGTCAGGTCGGCCAGCGGCGCGGACACCAGGCTGGCCAGCATGGTCGTCGTGCCGTGCGCGCGGTGCGCGGCCAGCGCCGCCTCGGCCTGGTCGAGTTCCACGCCGGTGAACGAGCCGCCGCCACCGCCGTGGCAGTGGATGTCGACGAAGCCCGGTACCAGCCAGCCCGCACCGAGGTCGGTGATGTCCGCCGGTCCCGCACCGGGGTCGGTGCTCTCAGGCGGAGTGCCGCTGCCGAGTTCGGCGATGCTCGCACCGGAGAGCCGGATCCAGCCGGGTTCCAGCACGCCCTGCGGCGTGACGATCCGGCTCGCGGCGATCGTGCGGACACCGGTGTCGTCGTGCGCGCTGTGCACTGGTCGTACCCACTTTCCGTTCTGCGCTGCGCCCGGCGTACCCGGTTCACCGGGGCCGCACCGCGCGGAGCGGCGGCGGAACCGCCGCGGACGGTGTGCCGTCCATCTTCCGCCACGGGCGCGCGAGTGGTCTACACCAGCTCGATGTGGTGTTGCCCGCGATCACTCGGTCCGCATGATCTTCTGCAGCGCTTCGAGCGCGCGGCTGGCGGTGGACTTCACGGTGCCCTTCGAGACCCCGGTGGCCTCGGCGATCTCGGCCTCCGAGAGGTTGCCGTAGTAGCGCAGCACGAGCACTTCCCGCTGCCGCGGCGGCAGCCCGGACAGCGCGGCGACGACCGACTGGTGCTCGGCGGTGAGCATCGCCAGCGACTCCGCGGAACGCGCGTCGGCCTGGTGCGGCGGCTGGTACTCCCGCGCGGTCTTGCGCCGCCGCAGCACCGACCGGCTGCCGTTGACCACGGCGGTGCGCAGGTAGCCGAGCGCGGCGTTCGCATCGCGCAGCCCGGACCAGTTGCGGTACAGGCCGGTGAACGCCTCCTGCACGACGTCCTCGGCGGTCGCGGGTTCGTCGACGAGCAGGATCGCCAGGCGCACCATGCGCATCCGCTGCTGGCGGTAGAGGTCTTCGAGGGTGAGCGGCTGGCCGTCGGTCGCAGTGGCCGAGGTGTCGATCGCGCGCAGATGGCCCAAGGTCTTCTCGACGCTGCGTTCGACCCCCGATGAATGATCCCCGAGCATGGCCATGAAGCTACCCGGCTCGCGGTCCCGCGTGTCCCACGGGCGGTAGGGTCCGCGCCGCCGGAGTAGTCAGGGAGGTCCGCAATGGCGAAGTTCGTGGTCGAGATGGTCTACGGCGACGACGAGGAGCACCGGCTCGCGGTGCGCCCGGCGCACCGGGAGTACTCGAAGTCGTTGGCGGACAAGGGCATCCTGCTGGCCGGCGGCCCGTACGCGGACGGCAGGGGCGCGCAGATCATCTACGAGGCCGCCGACGACGCGGAAGTGCAGGCCCTGCTCGACGAGGACCCGTACCTCAAGGAAGGCGCGCTGGCCTCGGCCACCATCCGCGAGTGGAACACCGTCACCGGTGCCTGGGTTTCTTGATCGATCGGCAGGCCGGACCGCTGCTCGTGTGAGGATTCCGACAACGGTGCAGTACCAGACCGATCAAGTTGTTTTCACTGTGACGCGAACGGGTAGCGCTGTCTGAAAGAGGGCCGCGCGGACCTAGCGCGCCCTCGTAGGATTCGGCGCATCTCCCGCCGCCAAGATTCACTCCACCCCGAGGAGGACGACCGATGCCCATCGCCACCCCCGAGGTCTACGCGGAGATGCTGGACCGGGCCAAGGCGAGCGAGTTCGCCTACCCCGCGATCAACGTGACCTCGTCGGAGACGCTCAACGCGGCGCTGCGCGGCTTCGCGGAGGCCGAGAGCGACGGCATCATCCAAGTCTCCACCGGCGGCTCGGAATTCGCCTCCGGCACCAAGGTCAAGGACATGGTCACCGGGTCCGTCGCGCTCGCCGAGTACGCGCACGTGGTGGCCGCGAAGTACCCGGTGAACATCGCGCTGCACACCGACCACTGCCCCAAGGACAAGCTGGACGGCTTCGTCCGGCCGCTGATCCAGATCAGCCAGGAGCGCGTCGCCCGCGGCGAGAACCCGCTGTTCCAGTCGCACATGTGGGACGGCTCCGCGATCGAGCTGCACGAGAACCTGCAGATCGCCAGCGAGCTGCTGGACAACGCGGCCAAGGCGAAGATCGTGCTGGAGCTGGAGGTCGGTGTCGTCGGCGGTGAGGAGGACGGTGTCAGCAACGACATCAACGAGAAGCTCTACACCGCGCCGGGCGACTACGAGCACACCGTGGACGCGCTCGGCGGCGGCGAGAAGGGCCGCTACATGCTGGCCGCGACCTTCGGCAACGTGCACGGCGTCTACAAGCCGGGCAACGTGAAGCTGCGCCCGGAGATCCTCAAGCAGGGCCAGGAGGTCGCCACCCGGAAGCTGGGCCTGCCCGCCGGCTCGAAGCCGTTCGACCTGGTCTTCCACGGCGGTTCCGGTTCGCTGCTGGAGGAGATCCACGAGGCGGTCTCCTACGGCGTGGTGAAGATGAACATCGACACCGACACGCAGTACGCGTTCACCCGCCCGATCGCCGAGCACATGTTCAAGAACTACGACGGCGTGCTCAAGGTCGACGGCGAGGTCGGCAACAAGAAGGTCTACGACCCGCGCAGCTACCTCAAGGCCGCCGAGCAGTCCATGGCCGCCCGCGTCGCCAACGGCTGCGAGACGCTCAAGTCCGCGGGCCGGATGCTGGCCGGCTGAGCAGCAGCTCGCTGATCCGAAACGCCGCCCCGGCCGAGGCTGGGGCGGCGTTCGTGCGCCGGGTGACAGGATGGCGCCATGACGAACCTGTTGGAACCGCCGGAAACGCTGCTGCCGGAGAACTCTCAGGCGCAGTCCGCGCTGGACGCCGGGAACGACCCGGCCCAGGTCGCCGCCGAGCACCCCACGTGCAGCGCCGCGTGGGCGCAGCTCGGGGAGGCCGCGCTGGAGCGGGGCGAAGTGATCGCCGCCTACGCCTACGCCCGCACCGGCTACCACCGCGGGCTGGACGCGCTGCGCAAGTCCGGCTGGAAGGGCTTCGGCCCGGTGCCGTGGCGGCACCGCCCCAACCAGGGCGTGCTGCGCGCGGTCGCGGTGCTGGCCAAAGCGGCGGGTTCGATCGGCGAGCAGGACGAGTACGACCGCTGCAGGCAACTCCTCCTCGACAGCGACCCGGCCTCGCTCGACGCGACCGGTCTGTCCGAGTAACCGCCGATCCGGCGCGCCCTGATCACTTCAGGTCGGCTTTCGGGTGACGGAGAATCTCGCCCGTGCATCGACTTCGCCAGGAACTGATCCGCCGGCTGCGCCGCCTGCTGCGCACCGGCACTCCGATCGTGCAGTGCGCGGTCGCGGCCGGGCTCGCCTGGTGGCTGGCCAAGCACGTGGCGGGGCATCCGCAGCCGTTCTTCGCGCCGATCGCCGCGGTGATCTCGCTGGGGGTGTCGCTGGGCCAGCGGATGCGGCGGTCGCTGGAGCTGGTGGTCGGAGTCAGCATCGGCATCGGCGTCGGCGATGTGCTGATCTCGCAGATCGGCACCGGGCCGTGGCAGATCGCGCTGGTCGTCGCGCTGGCGATGAGCACGGCGGTGCTCACCGACAGCGGCGGCGTCATCGTGATGCAGGCGGCCTCGTCGTCGGTGCTGGTGGCGACGTTGCTGCCGCCGCTGAGCGCGGGCGGGTGGACCCGGATGATCGACGCCGCGATCGGCGGCATGGTCGGTTTCGTCGTCGCCGTGCTGCTGCCCGCGAACCCGCTCGCGGTGGCGCACCGCAACGGGCGGCTGGTGCTGGGCGCGCTGGCCGACGGGTTGCGCGGCGTCGCGGGCGCGGTCGCGCGCCGGGACCCGGACCTGGCTTCGGACACGCTGGCGGGGGCGCGCAAGAGCCAGAAGCTGGTCGACGAGTTCCGCACCGCGCTCACGGCAGGCGGCGAGATCGCCAAGTTCGCGCCGATCCGCTGGCGGCGCCGCGGCGACCTGGAGCGCTACGAGTCGGCGGCCACGCCGATCGACCGGGCGCTGCGCAACACGCGCGTGCTCGCGCGGCGCGCACTGGCCGCGCTGCGCGATGGCGAGCCCGTTCCGCACCCGCTGCCGGGCCTGCTGGAGGAGCTGGCGGGTTCGGTCGTGCTGCTGCGCGATGAGCTGGCCAGCGGGGTGGAACCGTTGCAGGCGCGGGAGACCGCGCGTTCGGTCGCCCGCGCGTCATCGGTGGAACTGCTGGGCGAGGGCGACTTCTCGATGCAGGTCGTGGTGTTGCAGGTGCGATCCATCGCGGTGGACCTGTTGCAGGCCAGCGGGCTCACCCGCACCGAAGCGATCTCGGCGCTGCCGCCGCTGCACCCCCGCCGCGAGGGCGAGCACAGCTGAGCCGGCGGCGGCGTCCACTGCGGAACGCCGCCGCCGGGATGCTCAGCAGGTGCCGAGCGCCTGTTCCAGCGCGCCCTTCTCCGCCTCGGTGACGGTCAGCTCGTACTTGTGCTTCGAGCCGATCCACATCGACGCGTAGGTGCAGTGGTAGCCGGCCTCCGGCGGCAGCCACTGGTCCGGGGGCTGGTCGCTCTTCTCCTGGTTGACGTTGTCGGTGACCGCGATCAGCTGCGGGCTCTCCAGGTCGTTGGCGAACGCCTGGCGCTGCTCCTGGGACCACTGCGCGGCACCGGAGCGCCAGGCCGCGGCCAGCGGCACCACGTGGTCGATGTCCAAATCGGACGGTTTGGTCCAGGATCCGCCGTCGTACGGGCTGTTCCAGGTGCCCGAGGTCGGGTAGCAGTCCGAGCCGACCTCGACGTTCTCGCCGTCCCGCTTGAGCACCGCCTCGCGGGTGCTGCAGCCGTCGGAACCCTCGTTCCAGTGCGGGAACTTGTCGCGGTCGTAGCCGTCCAGCGAACCTTCCGGGGCGACGACGAGTTCGCCGAGTTCGGCCTGCGCGGTCGCCGGGTCGGGGATGCCCGGCGGCTCGGCGCCCGCCGGTGTCGCCAGGCCCAGCGTCAGCACGCCGGCCAGCGGGAGCGCGGTCAGCGCCGCGCGCAGGGATTGCTTCGTGGTCATCGAGTCCTCCGCAAGGCTGCTCGGCGGTGTCGATCCTGACCTTCACGGAGCGAAGTGGCCGTGGCAATGCCGCAAAGTGACTATGGAGTGACTTGGCGTGAAAGCGCCACGATGTTCACCTTTTGCCGGTCGGCGCCGCCCGCAGCGCGAGCTGCAGATCTTCGGTGTGCCGGTACCAGACCCACTTGCCGACCGGCCGCGGATGTTCGGCGCCGTCGCGGTGCACGGTCGTGTCCCGGAAGCCCGCCTGCACCGCGCGTGCCTTGGTGGTTTCGCGGCGTTGCCGCAGCAGCCCGCGCCGCACGGTCGTCACCAGCAGCCCGTCCGCGGCGGGTTCGAGCATGGCCGACATCGGGTCGGAGGTCGGTTCCGCCAGCGGCTCGGCGGCCGGGTCGGGTGAGACCTCCAGGCGCACCGCCGGACCGTTGAGCACCCGCTGGTCGTCGCAGTAGACCTGTCCGGTGATCGGGGCGATCAGCCCGGAGGCGATCAGCAGTCCGCCGGAGTCGTCCCGCACCAGCGGCACCGGACGAGCCGCTCCGTGCAGCGCCACCTGCACCGCATCCGGTCCCACGGGCAGGCCCCAGAGCCTCGTCGCCGGCGACTTCCGCACCGGCACGTAACCCACGGCCAGGTCGGCGATCCGGTTCTTGCGCAGCAACCGCAGCACGACCGCCGCCAGGTCGGCGTCCGAGCCGCGCACCACGACCCGTCCCGGACCGTCCGGCAGCAGCGGATCGACATCGGCCCGGCCGGGCATCTCGGGCACCTGCTGCCACTGCACGCCGTCACCGGCCGATTGCGTGGCGTGCCCGGCGTTTCCGCAGCACAGTGCAGTCGTACTCACGTTCCGCTCCTGGTTTATCCTGATCGACCGGCATCGGTGCCGCGTCGAGGCGGGGACCGCCCGGTACGCACCCACAGTCAGGTTGGAGTTTCACATGCCGGCGATCGTGCTGATCGGAGCCCAGTGGGGCGACGAAGGCAAGGGCAAGGCGACCGACCTGCTCGGCGAGCAGGCGCAGTGGGTCGTCCGGTACCAGGGCGGCAACAACGCCGGGCACACCGTGGTGCTGCCGGACGGTCAGGACTACGCGCTGCACCTGATCCCCTCGGGCATCCTCACCCCGGGCGTGACGAACGTGATCGGCAACGGGGTCGTGGTGGACCCGGGCGTGCTGCTCGACGAGCTCGAAGGGCTGGAGCAGCGCGGCGTGGACACCTCGCGGCTGCTGCTGTCCGCCGACGCGCACATGATCATGCCGTACCACGTGGCGATCGACCGCGTCACCGAGCGCTACCTGGGCAAGAAGCAGATCGGCACCACCGGCCGCGGCATCGGCCCGGCCTACCAGGACAAGGTCGCCCGCGTCGGAGTGCGCGTGCAGGACCTGCTGGACGAGAAGATCCTGCGGCAGAAGGTCGAGGCCGCGCTGGAGTTCAAGAACCAGCTGCTGGTCAAGGTCTACAACCGGCGCGCGCTGGACCCGGACGAGGTCGTGAACACGGTGCTGGAGCAGTCCGAGCGCTTCGCAGGCCGGATCGCGGACACCAAGCTGCTGGTCAACCAGGCGATCAACCGCGGCGAGACGGTGCTGCTGGAGGGTTCGCAGGGCACGCTGCTGGACGTGGACCACGGCACCTACCCGTTCGTGACCTCGTCGAACCCGACCTCGGGCGGGGCCTGCGCCGGTTCCGGCATCGGCCCGACGAAGATCACCGCGGTGATCGGGATCCTGAAGTCCTACACCACCCGCGTCGGCGCGGGTCCGTTCCCGACCGAGCTCACCGACGACGCCGGCGAGAACCTGCGCAAGCAGGGCGGCGAGTTCGGCGTCACCACCGGCCGCTCGCGGCGCACCGGCTGGTTCGACTCGGTGATCGCGCGCTACGCGACGCGGGTCAACGGGATCACCGACTACTTCCTGACCAAGCTCGACGTGCTCTCCGGGCTGGAGACGATCCCGGTGTGCGTGGCCTACGACGTGGACGGGCAGCGGGTCACCGAGATGCCGATGACGCAGACCGGGGTGCACCACGCGGTGCCGGTCTACGAGGAGATGCCGGGCTGGTGGGAGGACATCAGCCACGCGCGGACCTTCGAGGACCTGCCGGTGAACGCGCAGAACTACGTGCTGCGGCTGGAAGAGCTCACCGAGGCCCGGATGTCCGCCATCGGCGTCGGTCCCGGCCGCGATCACACGATCGTCCGGCACACCATGGCTTGAGTTCCGCGCGCCGGCTCGGACCGGCGTGCACGCCTCCGCCGCGGTCGCGCGGCGCCCCTCCCGGCGCCCAGCGGTGCGGGCCCCCGGAAACCCCCAGGTCGCTCCGGGGGCCCGCACCGGATCCGGACTCGTTGTGGCGTCCGCAGCGCGTCAGGTATTTTTGACGCGCCTCGGTGTGAACCGTACGTGCGGGCACCTAGCGTGTCAAACATTCAAGACGGTACTGTCGTACATGCTTGACACAAGCTCGGGGGGTACGGATGGGAGGCGTCGTGATGGCTGAGGCGGATGACGCACGCGAGGCGTTCGCCGCGCGGCTGCGCGAGCTGATGGACGCAGGAGTTCAGGACAGCGGCAAACCGTGGACGATCCCCGCGGTGGCCACGGCGCTGACCGAGCGCGGATACCGGATCTCGCGCCAGCACCTGTCCGGTCTGGTGAACAAGCACCACGCGCCCGCGTGGGACCTGGTGCGCGCGCTCGCGGACCTGTTCGGCACCACGACCGACTCGTTCACCGGCCGCGGCGATTCCGGGCGAGGGGTTCCCGACGAGCTCCCGGTCCTGCTCAACCGGGCCGGTGAGCTCCCGGAACCGGAGCGCAAGCAGGTCGCCGACTTCATCCGGTTCCTGCACCAGCAGCGCGGTTCATCCGGCTGAGCAGGGGGCTCGGCACCGGCCCCGGACGAGCGCGAGCGGAGGGACGATGGTCAACGGTTCGCCCAGCGGATGGCGGCGCAGGCGCGAGGAGAGCAGGCTGCGCCGCGAACTGCGCCAGATCATGCGACGCGCCCGGATCGACAGCCCGACCAGCATGACCGAGGTGTGCGAGCGGATCTCGAAGATCTGGGAGGCGCCGATCGTCGCCGCGCCGTTCGACCTCCCGGCGGCAGGCCCGTTCGGGCTCACCGTCCGCTACGCGCCCGATCCGGACGACCCCGGCGCGTTCTACATCCTTTACCAAGCCGTCGCGACCGCGCTGCACCAGGAGCACGTCATCGCCCACGAACTCGGGCACGTGCTGGCGAAGCACCCGCTCAAGACGGTGCGCGACCTCAGCGAGATCGACCCGGACGACAGCGCCGGGGCGCTGCGCCGGACCTCCTACACGACCGGGATCGAGCGGGAGGCCGAGACGATCGCGACGCTGCTGCTCGGCAGCGCGGCTGCCCAATCCGGCGTGGCGCTGCCGTCGGCCAGCGACCGGGCGCGCAGCGTGCAGCGCGCCCTCGGCGATCGGGTCGACTGGCTGTGAAGGTCATCGACTACCTGGAACTCGCGCTGACCGCGTGGTTCGCCTACCGGCTCGTGCGCAGTCCGCAGGACCGCGGGCTGCGCGTGATCGTCATCGCGCTGCTGGCGATGCTGCTGGGCGAAGGGTTCGTGATCGCGGCGCTGCGCGTGCTCAGCGCCGAGCTGATCACGCCGGGGCTCGGCAAGGTCGTGCAGAACTGCTCGCTGGCCGTTGGCTTCTGCGCGGTCATGGTGTTCTTCCTGCTCTCGGCTTCGGGAACGCGGTTCGACAGCGGGCTGCACAAGCAGCGGCTGCCTGCGCGGGTGTGGTGGGAAAGCGCCGTGGTCTTGGTGGTGTGCGCGGTGCTGGCGGTGGCGATGGCCCGCACCCCCGCGCCGTTGCAGGAAGGCGCCTACCCGAGCAGCGGCCGGTTGCAGGACGCCGCGCTCGGGCGGCCCGAGGTGGTCGCGTTCTACCTCGTCGCGGTCGGCTACTTCGCTTACGCCGCCACTTGCTCCGCGGTGTGGGCGGCCCGCTACGGGCGCGAGTCCAGCGTGCGCGCGCGGATCGGACTGTGGATGGCCGCCGCGGGCATGGTGCTGTTCGGCGTCGCCTCGGCGTGCCGCGGCCTCTACGTCGGCTTGCGCGGACTCGGGATGACCGCGCCCGCCCCGGTGACCAACGTTGCGACGGTGCTGATCGACCTCGGCGCGACGTTGTGGATCGCGGGCCTGCTGGCCGTGGGGATCGCGGCCCGCGGCGCGGCGCTGCGGGTGCGGCTGCGCCACCGGCGGGCGTTCCACGCCCTGCGGCCGCTGTGGGAGCCGTTGCACGCGGCGTTCCCGGAGGACGCGCTGGACGACCACGCCAGGCGCGAACCCGGGAGGCTGTGGCGCGACCGGCTCTCCCCCGGCCAGCTGCACCGGGAGTACTGGCGCCGGTCGGTGGAATGCCGGGACGGGCTTTCGAAGCTTTCGCCCTGGCTGCGCGACGTCGGTTACAGCAGCGCGGACCCACCGGGCGAGCAGGCGGCCGCGGTGCGCCGCGCCCTGCGGCTGCGCGAGCGCGGGCACACGCCCTCCTCGGACGCGCCGCTGCTGGTCGCCGCGCCGGCTGCCGCGAACACGACGGTGGACAGCGACGTGGCCGAGCTCGTCCGGCTCGCCCAGGCCATGCCCGAGCAGGAATGAGAGGTTCCGGTGCAGCGACTCATCACCGCAGGTCAAGTGCTGGTAGGCCCGGCCGGGGAACGGATCCCGGACGGAGCGGTGCTCGTCGACGACGACACGATCACCGCGGTCGGCCCGCGCGCCGAGGTCGAAGCGCAAGCCGGTGCCGAAGCCGTGCGGCACAGCGCAGCCACCGTGCTGCCCGGCTTGATCAACGGCCACGTGCACCTGGTTTGGGATGCCGGTTTCGGAATGCTGGACCGGTATCAGGAGGCCGGTGACGAGCAGCTGCTGCTCGGCATCGCCGGTCGCGCGCAGCAGGCCCTCCGCGCCGGGGTCACCACCTTGCGGGACCTGGGGGATCGCGGCGGGCTCGTGCTGCGGGTGCGCGATTCGATCGACCGCGGGGAAATCACCGGTCCGCGCCTGCTCGGTTCCGGCCCGCCGCTCACTCCGCCGAAGGGGCACTGCTGGTTCTTCGGCGGCGAAGTGGACGGCCCGGAGGCGATCCGCGACCGGATCCGCCGCAACGCCGAGCTCGGCGCCGACGTGATCAAGGTGATGTCCAGCGGCGGCCAGATGACCCGGGAATCGGCGCCCACCTGGCAGAACCAGTTCGACGGCGACGAACTGGCGCTGGTGGTCAAAACGGCCGCCGAGTTCGATCTTCCGGTGGCCGCGCACGCGCACGGCACCGACGCGATCGTGGCCGCGGTCGAGGCCGGGGTCGACACCCTGGAGCACTGCTCGTGGCAGGCCACCGGTGGCGAGGGAGCCGACCTGCGCGACGACGTCGCGCGCGAGATCGCCCGCCGCGGCATCACCGTCTGCCACGCCTACCCGCCGGACTGGGCCGGTTTCGCCCGGATCACCGGCGAGGCGGGTGCCCGAGCCGCGGTCGAGCGGGTGCGTTGGATGGACGAGTTCGGCGTGCGGTTCGTGCCCGGCACCGACGGCGGGCTGCCGACCTCGGTGTTCGACAACTACGCGGGCGCGTTGAACTACTACGTCGAGGCGGTCGGCTGGAGCGCGGAACGGGTGCTCGACATGGCCACCACCGGTGCGGCGCAGGCGCTCGGCCTGACCGGGGTCGGTCGGCTCGCTCCCGGGTGCGCGGCGGACGTGCTGGCGCTCGATGGCGATCCGCTGGCGGACTTCGCCGCGCTGCACCGGCAGCGGCTGGTGCTCGCGCGGGGCCGCGCGGTCGCCCCCGACGCGCAACTTCTTTCCGAGTGAACGGACCGTTTGACCAATCTAGCGGGACGAAAGTTCCGTTCACTCCGGCTTGATATCACTGGCTGGGACCACGTTGACGGTCCATCGCGCTGCTGCGAACCTTCCGCGCATGTCCGAGCGCCCCGCCCTCACCGGGCGCCTGCACGTCGACCTCCGGCGCCAAGCCAGCGCGATCTGTCACCGCGGCTGATCCTTCGCGCCGGGATGCGCTGATTCCCGGCGAAGACCGCGTTGAAGGGTCGCCGCTCGGCGGCCGCATGTTCCCGCTCACCGGCCGGTGCCCAGCAGTTCCGCACCGCCGGGAGATGCCGTCGCCGAACGAAAGCGAACGACCTTGCGCCGTCGTGACTTCCTGTCCGCACTCGTACTGACCACCTCCGCGGGCGCGCTCACCGCGTGCGCGAGCACACCGAGCGGAAACGAACCGGTTCCGGTGCCCGACCGGGTCGGACCCGAAGAGCTCCGCAGGGTGCGGCTGCGGGTCGGCGACCAGAAGGGCAATTCGCAGTCCCTGTTGCGCTCGGCGGGCCTGGACCGCGCGCCTTACGCCATCGAGTGGTCCACGTTCACCTCCGGCCCTCCGCTGCTGGAGGCGGTGTCCGCGGACGCCGTCGACGCGGGCGGCGTCGGCAACACCCCGCCGCTGTTCGCCGCGGCCGCGAAGCGCGACGTGAAGGCCATCTCGGTGTCCAGGGGCAACGTGACCAGCGATGCGCTGGTCGTGCGCAAGGACTCCCCGCTGCAGCGGGTCGAGGACCTGCGCGGCAAGAAGATCGCCGTGGCCAGGGGCAGTTCCGCGCACGGCCAGGTCCTGCTGAACCTCCGCAAGATCGGCATGAGCCCGGACGACGTGCAGCTGGTGATCCTGCAACCCGCCGACGCGCTCGGCGCGTTCAACAGCGGCGACGTGGACGCTTGGGCGATCTGGGACCCGTACTTCTCGCAGGTGCGGCTGGAAACCGGCGCGCGGGTGCTCACCGACGGCACCGGCATCGCCAACGGCTACGACTTCCTGATCGCGGGCACCGCGGCGCTCGCCGACCCGGCCCGCAACACCGCGCTGGCCGACTTCGCGGTGCGGCTGGCGAAGGCGCAGGTCTTCTCGGACCGGCACCGGCCGGAACGCGCGCGGGCCTGGGCGCAGGACACCGGACTGCCGATCGAGGTGACGACTCCGGCCACCGAGGCGGGGCCGAACCTGCCGATTCCGCTGGACGCGGAGGTGATCCGGTCCTCGCAGCAACTCGCGGACGCGTTCGTGCAGGCCAAGGAGATCCCGCGCCCGTTCCGGTTCGCCGACTACGTCGACACCCGCTTCCAGCCGCAGCTCGCCGCATTCCACTGAGCCGCCGCTCGTCGACCTGATCTCCGAACGCAGGGAGGACGCCGCCATGAGCATCACGTTGCACTGGTTCCTGCCCACCCACGGCGACGGGCGGTCCATTGTGGACCGTCCGCACGTCACCGCCACCGGTGCGAACACGCCCAGGCAACCGGATGTCGACTACCTGGCGCAGGTCGCGCAGGCCGTCGAGCACCTCGGCTTCACCGGGATGCTCACCCCGACCGGCAGCTGGTGCCAGGACGCGTGGGTCACCACGGCCGCGCTGCTGGGGCGCACCAAGCGCATCAAGTTCCTGGTCGCCTTCCGGCCCGGCTCGCTCACTCCGACGCTCGCGGCGCAGATGGCGACGACGTACCAGCGGGTCTCCGGCGGCAGGCTGCTGCTGAACATCGTCACCGGCGGCGAGTCCGTGGAGCAGCGCCGCTACGGGGACTGGCTGGACCACGACAAGCGCTACGAGCGCACCGACGAGTTCCTGGCCGCGATGCGCGCGATCTGGTCCGGCGAGCCCGCGGACTTCGACGGCGAGCACTTCCAACTGCGCGGCGCCACGGCGTTCGACGTGCCCGATCCGCAGCCGCCGCTGTACTTCGGCGGCTCCTCCGATGCCGCGCTGCCGATCGCGGCCCGGCGCGCCGACGTGCACCTGACCTGGGGCGAACCGCCCGCGAAGGTGGGCGAGCGGATCGCGCGGCTGCGCGAGCTGGCCGCCGCCGAGGGCCGCACGCTGCGGTTCGGGCTGCGCGCGCACACGATCACCCGCGACACCTCGGCGGATGCCTGGGCCACCGCGCAACGGTTCCTGGAGCAGATGGATCCGGCCGAGGTCGCGGCCTCGCAGGCGAAGTTCGCCAGGACCGAGTCCACCGCGCAGCGCCGGATGGCCGAGCTGCACGGCGGGGTGCTGCACGGCGACGCGCGGAAGCTG
The DNA here is from genome assembly GCF_037023755.1 of Saccharopolyspora sp. SCSIO 74807. Taxonomy (NCBI): domain Bacteria; kingdom Bacillati; phylum Actinomycetota; class Actinomycetes; order Pseudonocardiales; family Pseudonocardiaceae; genus Saccharopolyspora; species Saccharopolyspora sp. SCSIO 74807. The sequence continues at coordinate 1,896,784 of NZ_CP146100.1, forward strand.
GAGGTGCATCCGGGCCTGTGGTCCGGCGTCGGGCTGCTGCGCGGCGGTGCCGGGACCGCGCTGGTCGGGAGCCACGAGGAGGTCGCGGACCTGATGGCCGAGTACCACGCGGTCGGCGTCGAGGAGTTCGTGTTCTCCGGCTACCCGCACCTGGAGGAGGCGTACTGGTTCGGCGAGGGCGTGCGGCCGGTGCTCGCCCGCCGCGGCCTGCTCAACGAGGTGGCGGCTGCGCCGGCCGGGCCGCTCGCCGGTGCTCCGGCTCCGGCCTCCTGACTCGTCCGCCGCGAATCGGCGCGGCGGAGCCGGACGGGCGAATTCCCCGCAGGCACCGGAAGTTCGGCGCCGGTGTGTCCGCGACCACTTGTGCGGGGTATCCCTCGTGATTCTGCGCCGGCGTGGAACGCCGGTGCCCTGCACAGGGATTCACCGCCAAGATGACAGCATGGAGATCAACAACACCGGCCGCTCGGCCACCCCGCGATCGCGCCCGCGCCGCTCCGCATTGGGACTGCTGGGCGCGAGCCTGGCGATGAGCGCGCTCGCGTTCACCGCCACCACCGGCGTCGCCAACGCCGCGGCGGACAAGGACCTGGTCGTTTGCAACAAGGGATCGGGTTTCGACGTGAAGGTCTTCGTCCCCGGCGGGAACGCCAGCGACTTCGTCGGGCCGGGCAAGTGCAGCGCCGCCATCAAGGCCGCGGCCGGCGACGACTACAAGTTCACCTTCCGCAAGGACGACGGTCAGCAGAAGGACGGCGACGGGTTCCAGGTCTACGAGGAGGGCACCCGGGTGGACATCACCGGTAGCTACGAGCACTACGACCGCACCCCCTGGCGGATCCACTGATCCGCGCCCCCGCTTCTTGATCCGGGCGATCCCGGTGGGCGGTTCGGGGAGATTCCGGACGAGCGGGTCGTCCGCCGCGGAATAGCGTCTGCTCCGGGCGCAAGAGCGTGGAGGGGGCGGTGATGAAGCGGAACTACGGACTGGACGGCGCACGGCCGAGGGCGGTGCGCTGGTCGATATCGCTGTGGGTGTGCGCGGTTGCGGCGGGCGTCGGCGAGACCCTGGTGCAGGTCGCCCGCGCCGCGCTCGGAGCGCTGCCACCGGACGGGCTCGCGGTGCAGGTTCTGATGCGAGTGCTCGTCTACACCGCGGTGCTGTTGCTGGTCCTTCGGTTGCGCCGCGGTGAGCGGGCGGTGCGGCTCGCCGTGGCGGTACTGGTCGGCGGCGTCGGCACGTTGAGCATGATCGGGCAACCGATCTTCGCCGTTGCGCAGGGCGTCGCCTGGTCGGACGCGTGGCTGGACGGTTCGGGAGCGTGGGCTTGGACGTTCGCGGCGCTGCGGGCGGTGCACGTCGTCGCCGTGCTCGGCGGTCTGGTCCTGCTGTTCGTGCCTGCGTCGAACGGGTTCTTCCGCCCGCGCGTGACCGGGGTCAGGGCTACCGGCTGATCGCCCTGGCCCGTCGGGCCGCTGGTCGGGCTCGGCCCGCGGCGCGCTCCTCGCGCGCCTGCACGGTCAGGTCCGGGAAGTCGCTGAAGATCCCGTCGACGAGGAATTCGTGTTCGCTGGCGCACCCGGCGGAGGCGTACTGGTTCGAGAGCGCGTGTGCGCATGGTGCCGGCCCGCCGCGGACTGCTGGCCGGCCCCGTACAGCTCGGCCCGGACCCGATTCCGGCTTCGTGCGGGATCTCCCTGAAACCGGAAATGTCGAACACCCGAAAAGGTCGACGGAAAGCACCGGGGGAATTCCCTGAAACGGCGTCCGCCGGTGCGCCGGCCGGGTACGTCGTCGCGCTCGTGATGCGATGCTCGGGGCATGCGAGAAGATGTTGTGAATTCGACGAATGCGCAGTCCCGCCCGCGTCGCCGCGCGTCCGTGCTCGGCTTGATGGGCGCGAGTCTGGCGTTGAGCGCGCTGGCGTTCACCGGCATGGCCGGTGTTGCGAGCGCGGGCGAGAACAACGAGCTCACCGTCTGCAACGAAGGCTCCGGCTACGATGCCAAGGCGGTCACGAACGACGGTGCGCACGCGACCGACTTCGCCAAGCCGGGCGAGTGCAAGACGACCACCGCTCCCGGCTACGCGGGCTACCACATCACGTTCTCCAAGGACGGCAAGACCGAGGACTACGGCGGCGACTTCCTCGCGGTCTACGACGGAGTCCAAGGAACCGGCGTCGTGAACCAGATCAAGAACGATTACGCCAACAAGGAAGTCGTGCCTTACTCGTCCGCGAAGTGGCACAACTGGAAGGGCTGATCGCCGAATCAGCGTCGAATCGGACACGTCGAGGAAATTCGCTCGGATGTGCCCGGATCAGTTGATTCCATCGCGCGCCTGCACGGCCAGGTCCGGGAAGTCGCTGAAGATCCCGTCGATGCCCTGGTCCAGCAGCAGGCCGAAGTAGCCGAACACGTCGCCGTGCTGCGCCGGGTCGGCCGAGGAGCGCAGGTCCGCGGGCAGGAAGTCGTTCTCCGCACGCACCGTGTAGGGCACGACTTCGAGCCCCGCGGCGTGCGCGTCGGCGGTGACCGTCGTCGGCTTCGTGAGGTGGTCGTTCTCGTCGACCGGCAGCAGGACCTTGGTGTCCGGGCCGAGCACGTCGGCGTACTCGGCGATCTGCCGCAGCCCGCCGGGTTCGACCATGTCCGCGTAGGTGCGCGGGTCGCCGGCCTCGATGAAGTCCTGCGGCGCGCCGCTGTCGCTGATCAGCTGCACGAGGTCGACGCGCAACGAGCGATCCAGCTCGCGCAGGTTGCCGACCTCGAAGGACTGCACCACCACCCTCGCGTCCGGCCGGTTCAGCCCGTTGTCGTCGAGCGCGCGCACCACGCCCGGCTCCAGCGGCAGCCCGATGCGGCGGAAGTGGCTGGGGTGCTTGGTCTCCGGCGCCACCCCGATGTCCCGGTGCAGTTCCTTGGACAGCCGCTTCGACAGGTCGATGACCTCTTGGAACGTCGGGACCTGGAACTGGCCGTCGTAGGCCGTGTTGTTCGGGCGCAGCTGCGGGATGCGTTCCTTGGCGCGCAGCGTCTTGAGCTCGGCGAGGGTGAAGTCCTCGGTGAACCAGCCGGTCAGCTCGACGCCGTCGATGACCTTCGTGGTCTTGCGGTCGGCGAACTCGGGGCGGTCGGCGACGTCGGTGGTGCCGCTGATCTCGTTCTCGTGCCGCGAGACCAGCACGCCGTCCTTGGTGCTGACCAGGTCCGGTTCGATGTAGTCGGCGCCCATCCGCGCGGCCAGCTCGTAGGCGGCCAGCGTGTGCTCGGGGCGGTAGCCGGACGCGCCGCGGTGGCCGAAGACCTCGGCCTCGCCGGTGCCGGGACCGCCGGCGGGCTCAGCGCTAGCCGGGATCGTGAGCGTGGCCAACGCGGCCGCGCTGATCACCGCGACGGCAACGGCACGTGTCCGGATCTGCATCAGACCTCCAATGGTTCGGGCACGGTGACCTTCGCCGCCACGAGCGACGATCCGGGCACCGATGCCCGACGTCGCGCCGACCGCCAGGTGAAGGGACGGCGACACGGCCGCCCGGAAGGTTCGCACGCGCCCCGCCTCCCTGCGCCCACACCACCCCGAACGCCGCCTCGGCGAACCCGAGCGGAGTGCAGGTCCCGTCATCGGCCCAGCGGGGCGAACGGCCCCATCACTCGACTCAGCCCAGCCCGATCGGTCGGCGTCGGCGCGTGTCGGACGCCGCGCACCCGCGGCTCTTCACCGGACGCATACCCAGCGCGCGCAGCGGGCGAGTCGGCAGGCAGGTGACCGAGCGGGAGACACCGGGTGTCGCGAGGGCCACCGGCCGCCGGGGTCCTGAACCGCCCGGCCGCGGCAGGTTCTACGCTTCCGGACGTGCGAATCCTCGTGATCGGCGCGGGCGGCCGGGAGCACGCGATCGTGCTCGCGCTGTCCCGCGACCCGTCGGTGACCGCCCTGGCCTGCGCCCCCGGCAACGCCGGCATCGCCGCGCTGGCCGAGTCCTACCCCGTCGACGTCGCCGACCCGGCGTCGGTGACCGAGCTGGCCACCGGCTGGGGCGCGGACCTGGTCGTGTTCGGCCCGGAAACCCCGCTGGTCGCCGGTGCCGCCGATGCGGTACGCGCCGCGGGCATCGCCTGCTTCGGCCCGTCCAAGCAGGCCGCCCGCATCGAAGGTTCCAAGGCGTTCGCCAAGGACGTCATGGACGCGGCAGGCGTGCCGACCGCGCACAGCGAGACCGTGGACAACCCGGCCAAGCTCGACGCCGCGCTGTCCCGCTTCGGCCCGACCTGGGTGGTCAAGGACGACGGGCTGGCCGGCGGCAAGGGCGTGCTGGTCACCTCCGATTTCGACGCCGCCCGCGCGCACGCGATCACGCTGCTCGACGACGGGCACCCGGTGCTGCTGGAGTCGTTCCTGGACGGTCCGGAAGCCTCGCTGTTCTGCCTGGTCGACGGCACCACCGTGGTGCCGCTGCTGCCCGCGCAGGACTTCAAGCGGGTCGGCGACCAGGACGCCGGGCCGAACACCGGCGGGATGGGCGCCTACGCGCCGCTGCCGTGGGCGCCGCCGGAACTGGCCGCGGACGTGGTCCGCACGGTCGTGCAGCCGGTGGTCGACGAGCTGGCCGAGCGCGGCACGCCGTTCTCCGGGCTGCTCTACGCCGGGCTCGCGCTCACTTCGGCCGGACCACAGGTCATCGAGTTCAACTGCCGCTTCGGCGACCCGGAGACGCAGGCCGTGCTCGCGCTGCTGCACACCCCGCTCGCAGGGCTGCTGGACGCGGTCGCCCGCGGTGAGCTGGCCGAGCAGCCGCCGCTGGAGTGGGAACCGGGCACGGCCGTGACGGTCGTGCTCGCCGCCGAGGGCTACCCCGGCAGGCCGCGCCTGGACGACGTGCTCACCGGCGGCGACGCCATCGGCGTGCTGCACTCCGGCACGCGGCGGCGCGAGGACGGCGCGGTGCTCTCCGCCGGTGGCCGGGTGCTGTCGGTTGTGGCGACCGGCGAGGACCTGGAGTCGGCCCGCACCGAGGTGTACCGGCGGGTCGCCGAGGTCCACCTGCCCGGCTCCCACCACCGCACCGACATCGCCCTGCGCGCCGCCCGCGGCGAGATCACCGCTTAGCAGCTTCTCCAGCAGTGAACGGACCGCTCGCCCGATCCATTGGGACCAGCGGTCCGTTCGCTCGGCGAGATCAGTCGGGGGTGGCGGCGAACCGGGCCAGTGCGTGCGAGCCGGCTTCGACGATGCGGGCGAGCGCTTCCCGGCCGAGCAGCAGGATGAACTCGTCCCTGCCGAAGAACAGCGTGACGACTTCGTTCAGCTCGTCCACCTCCTGCCGCACCGCCACGTCCGCCGCCATGTCCACAAAGGACTCCACGGACACCTTCGATGAGTCGTAGAGGGCCATGAGTCTCCCGGTTGCTATAGATCCGATGTCGGACTTGAAGATTATTGGTCAGATATCGGACTTGGGTATCCCGTGATCGGATGACGACGTGCTGTCCCGCGAGGAGGTCGGCTGATGGGCCGAGTTCGACAGACTCTGGAACGTCGACAACTGGGCATTGCGCTGCGGCGACTGCGCGTCGACTCCGGCCGGACCCGACAAGAGGCCGCTGACCGCCTCGGCAAGGTCCGCTCCCGCATCGCCGAACTGGAAGACGGCAAGAGCACGATCGCTCCGACCGATCTTGCGGCGCTGCTCGATTACTACGAGGTCGGCAGCGACGAACGTTCCACCGTGCTCGCCCTTGCTGCGGAAGCACGGAAGCGTCAGCCGAAGCGGCCTTATACCGATGTGCTGCCGCGCTCGTTCCAGCGCTTCGCGGACATGGAAGCCAGCGCGCTGCGGGTACGCAGTTACGAGGCATCGATCGTTCCTGGCCTGCTCCAATCGCGGGATTACGTGCGCGCGGTCATGTCGGATGGTGACGGTGTCTGGTGGACGGCATCGGCCGATGAGGTCGAGCAGCGAACCGCGGCCCGGCTGGAACGGCAAGCCCGGTTCCTGGAATCTTCGGAGGCGAGGGAGATGCACTTCATCGTCACGGAAGAAGCGCTGCGGGCAGTGGTCGGTTCGGTCAAGATCCGGAACGGGCAGCTCGCACATCTCGCCGGTCTCGTCCGGGAACGCCCGCAGCTGCAACTTCAGGTGCTTCCCGCTGGTTCCGGCAACCCGGCCCGAGGTGGCGGCTTCACGCTGTTCGACTTCGGCGACCGAGGCGTTCCGGTCGGCTTCTGCTCGGCGACCTTCGGTCCGTCGATGTACTTCGACGGAGAGTCTGACGTGGAGCTGCTGCATCGGGCCTTTCAAAGGCTTACCGGTTCGTCGCTGAACACGGCGGAATCCCTCGCGCTGATCGAAGGCATTTCGGAGGAATGAGCATGTCCCAGGTGCGATACCGCGGTTGGTTCAAGAGCAGCTACAGCGCTGCCGCGAGCGACAACTGCGTGGAAGTCCGGTTATCCGCTGATCACGTAGGCGTGCGTGACTCGAAGGACCGCTCCGGCCCGCCGCTCGTGGTTCCGGTAGCGGCGTGGAATTCGTTCCTCACCGCGGCGAAGTCCGGATACCTCGACGACCCGGTCTGATCCGCTGTTCGCCGGAAAGTGCGCGGACCAGCAGTACGAAGCTCGCCGAGCGGCTGCGAGCGGACAGGATGTCAGGGGGCACCGGCATGATCGGTGACCTGATCCGTGTTCCGCCCGGTCGAAGGGGCGCCGATGGCCTCCGCCATGGAACAACTCGCCCAGGGGATCGCGACAGCGATCCGCAAGATCGGTGAAGCCGCCGATCACCTCACCCAAGCGATCAGCCACTCCGACGACGCCAACGAACACCTCGGGACAGCGCTGCAGGGCGCCGCTGCCGACGACGCGGTTGCCGCAGCACACCAACAGCGGGCCGTGCCGCAGCAACTTGCGGCGCAACGCGAACAGATGCGGCTCGCGGCGACACTGATCGACGCCTACCGGCAGAACATCGGTTTGCCCGCAGTTGAACCAACACCGAATCCCACGCCAGCCACGCCGCGAACCGGTGCGGTTGCTCGGCCCACCTCGTCAGCAGCGAGGCGATCTGAGCTACCACGTCCACCCCGCCCCGGTAAGACACATGGCCGGTGGATCACCGGCGACGGTGAGGCGGTGCTGCTGGAAAGCGGCAAGGGCGGCGAATACTACGAGGCGACGCGGCAGCTCGCGGTCGAACACGGGCTCATCCGAGGTAACGTCAGCGCCGAACCGGCGATTGCTCGCCACGTCGAAACGCAGTTCGTCGCTCGGATGCTCGATCAGGGCATCACTGAGGCCGAGATCGAGATCAACCGCCCGGTCTGCGGTACGACACCGAAAGACCAGCAGTGGCCGAATACCTGCCACCAGTGGTTATCAAGGTTCCTACCGGAAGGATGGAAACTGACAGTGCAGGACGGATCGAGCCCGGCGGGCAACACCTACATCGGGCGGAAGGCGGAGGAATGAGCATCACCGCAGGTTGGGCCGTGATCGGTCTCGACGGCTCGTACCAAGGTCTGAACAACACGCTGGAGACCCCGGAGGACATCGCCGGGTTCGCAGAACAGCTCGCCGACCCACAAGCGGACTCGGCCCGGTTGGTGCACAACGGCCGACCCTTGTGGGATGCCGAAACGAACTTTCCCGATCACGACGTGTTCGCCGCCGTCGTCGACGGGTTCGGCTACCTCAGCTACCAAGACGCCACCCGCGGCAAGGCGTACCCGGTGGGCGACTCGGCGTCGGAGGGTTGCGAGTTCGACGACGACGATTTCCCGCCCGGGTCGGGCCTACCCCTGGGGACCTTCACCGCTGTCGTCACCGAGTTCTTGCGCACCGCCGAGCGGCCGACCGCAGTCAGCTGGCGGGCGTTCGCCCCGGAAGCGCCGCAGGAATGACGTACCCCATCTGGCACGCTCCCGTGCATGGTTGAGCAGCCCGGCGCACTCGCTGTAGCCAAACGCGCGAACATCCCGCCGTTCCAGGTCATGGAGGTGCTGACGGCCGCTGCCGCGCGCCAGCGCACCCGCGGTGACGTCGTTTCCCTCGCTGCGGGACAGCCCTCCGCGCCTGCACCCAAGGCGGTGCGCGAAGCGGCAACAGAGGCCCTGCACCGCTACCCGCTCGGCTACACCGAACAGCTCGGCTTGCCCGAACTGCGCGAAGCGATCGCAGCTCATTACGAGCGAACCTACGGGGTTGCCGTCCGGCGGGACGAGGTCGCGGTGACCACTGGGGCTTCGGGCGGCTTCCTCCTCGCCTTCCTCGCGGCCTTCGACGCAGGCGACCGGGTGGCACTGGCACGCCCCGGCTACCCGGCCTACCGGAACATCCTGTCCGCGCTGGGATGCGAGGTCGTGGAGCTGCCGTGCGACGCCTCTACTCGGTTTCAGCCCACGGTGGAGATGCTGGAGGAGTTGGATGAGCCGGTGAAGGGCCTGGTACTCGCCAGCCCGGCCAACCCCACGGGCACGGTGCTCCGGGCTGACCAGCTCGCAGGGCTCGTGTCCTGGTGTGACCGGCACGGGGTGCAGCTCATCAGCGACGAGATCTACCACGGCATCACCTTCGGCGAGCCTGCGCACACTGCGCGGGAGTACTCGGCCGAACCGGTGATTATGCAATCGTTCTCGAAGTTCTGGTGCATGACGGGCTGGCGGCTCGGCTGGATGCTGGTGCCGCCGCGGCTGCTGCGCGCGGTGGACTCGCTGACCGGGAACTTCAACCTCTGCCCACCGGCGATGTCGCAGCACGGCGCGGTCGCCGCGTTCACCCCGAGCGCCTACGACGAAGTCGCCGAGCACGTCCGGCGGTACGAGACGAACCGGGAACTGCTGCTGTCCGGACTCTCCGAGCTGGGCATCGACAAGGTCGCGCCCGCCGACGGTGCGTTCTACGCCTACGCCGACATCGGGCACCTCACCGACGACTCGGCGGATTGGTGCCACCGGCTGCTGGAGGACACCGGGGTGGCGGTCGTTCCCGGCGTCGACTTCGACCCGGAGCGGGGGCGGCGCTTCGTGCGGATGTCGTTCGCCGGCGCCACCGAGGAGATGGCCGAAGCGCTCGCGCGGCTGGCTTCCTGGCTGCGGCAACCCTGATTTTTCCCGGAGGTCCGGCAAATCGGGGCCCGCGGCCCGGCGCGGCGCGGCTACGGTGGAAGCAGCGTTGCCGGGCCTGTGGAACCGGGGTGGGGCGAAGATGTGGTGGAAGGTTGTCGGCGGCCTGTTGCTGCTGTGGCTGGTCCTCAGCGTGGCCGGGGCCGTGATCGGATTCGTGGTCAAGGGCGTGTTCTGGCTCGCCGTGATCGGCGGAGTGCTGTTCGTCGCGACGGCGGCCGTCGGCTACGCCCGTGACAAGAACAAGCTCGGCTCGAACGGCAAGAAGCTCGACGCCAAGTAGTCGCGCGGACCGCTGCGGCCGGGCCGGACGGGCCCGGCCGCAGTCGGCTCATGCGGGCACGGGATTTTCGACGGGACGCGTGCCCAGGTCCGCGGTGCGCACGCGGTGCGTCTCGCGCCCGGTGGCCACCGCGATGATGTTGAGCAGGCACAGGCCCGCGGTGAACGCGGAAACCGCGATCCAGCCGTCGTGGCCGGGACCGATCGCCTCGGCGATGGTCGGTGAGAACCCGGCGATGGCGAAGCCGATCTGGGTGCCGATGGCCATCCCGGACAGCCGCACCTTCGGCGGGAACATCTCGGCGTAGAAGGCGGGCCACACCCCGTTCGGGGCGCTGTAGGCGACGCCGAACAGCAGGATGCCGCTGGCGAAGATCAGCGTGTAGTCGCCGGTGGAGATCGACCCGAGGTAGCCGAACATCAGCACCGCGCAGGCCGCCGTCCCGCCGATGAACACCGGTTTGCGCCCGACCCGGTCGGACAACAGCGCGCACAGCGGGATCGCCGCCAGAGCCACGACGTTCGCGAGCACGCCCACCCACAGCATGGGTGTGCGTTGCAGGCCGACGGTGTTCACCGCGTAGCTCAGCGCGTGCACGGTGAACATGGTGCTCACCGTGGCGACCGCGGAGGCCACCACGACTCGCAGCACGTCGCCCCAGTGTTCGCGCAGCAGCACGACGAGCGGGAGCTTCGAGTGATCGGTCTCCCGCTCGAACACCGGCGTCTCGTCCAGCGAGCGGCGGATCAGCAGCCCGGCGACGACCACGATCGCGCTGAGCCAGAACGGCACGCGCCAGCCCCAGCTCATCAACTGTTCCTGCGGCAGCGCGGCGACCGGCAGGAACGCCGCGGTACCCAGGATCTGCCCGGCTTGGGTGCCGCTGAGCGTGAAGCTCGTGTAGTAGCCGCGGCGGTGCTCCGGGGAGTGCTCGAGGGTCATCGAGTTCGCCCCCGCCTGTTCCCCCGCCGCGGAGAAGCCCTGCAGCAGCCGCAGCGTCACCAGCAGGATCGGCGCGGCCACCCCGATCTGGTCGTAGCTGGGCAGGCAGCCGATGCCGACCGTGGCCAAGCCCATCAGCAGCACCGTCATGACCAGCACGCGCTTTCGGCCGAACCGGTCGCCGACGTGCCCGAGCACGAGCGCGCCGACCGGGCGGGCGACGTAGCCGACGCCGAACGACGCCAGCGCCAGCAGCGTGCCGGTGGCCGGTGAGGCGTCCGGGAAGAAGATGTCGTTGAACACCAGGGCCGCGGCGGTGCCGTAGATGAAGAAGTCGTAGTACTCCAGCGCGCTGCCGATCCAGGCGGCGATCGCGGCGGTCCGTGGGGTGCCGGGGGCGGAATCCCCGGGCTTGCGAGGCTCGGTCACCGAGGCTCCTGACATCCGTGCTCCATTGCTAAGTGCCTGTTCCTCGTCTGGTTTTGCGTAGCTGGTTGCGTGGCGGAACCTCAGACGTCTGCTCGCTGCGGGATCTCCTCCTGAAGTAGCGCCCTACTAGGCGTCGGAGCTGTCCTCGCGAGCAGACGCCTGAGAACCCGCGGCGGTGCCGGTTGCTCAGGTGGTCGCCGGCAAGCGGCTTCGCCGCTTCAACAAGAACACTGAACGCGACCAGACAGGTTGCAGAACAGGCAGTCAGAACAATGCGAAGCAGTTATGTACCATCTAGTTAGTCCGCTACCTTGCGACCACATCTCCGCCCTGTCAAGGTTTCGCCGTGCTGCGGCCCGGCCGCCCGCTCACGCCGCGCCGAGGTAGCGGACCACGAGATCGCCGACCATCCGCCGGTACTGCTCGCGGCGCTGCGGCGCCAGCATGTCGCGGCCGAAGATCGCTCGGAACGTGTGCCGGTTCGCGGTGCGGAACACGCAGAACGAGCTGATCACCATGTGCACGTCCAGCGCGTCCGCGTCCGAGCGGAACCGGCCCTCGGCCCGGCCGCGCTCCAGGATGCCGGTGAGCACTTCCAGCGCGGGCGTGGCCAGCCCGGGCAGCTCGGCGGATTTCGCCAGGTGCGCGCCGTGGTCGATGTTCTCGATGGTGACCAGCCGGATGAACGCCGGATGCGACTCGTGGTGGTCGAAGGTCAGCTCGGCGAGGCTGCGGATCGCCTGCACCGGGTCCAGGTGCTCGACGTCGAGCTCGCGCTCGATGCTGCGGATCACCGCGTAGGCGCGTTCCAGCACGGCGACGTAGAGCTGCTCCTTGCCGCCGAAGTAGTAGTAGATCATCCGCTTGGTGGTGCGGGTGCGCGCCGCGATCTCGTCGACCCGGGCGCCCGCGTAGCCCTTGTCCGCGAACTCCTCGGTGGCGAGGTCCAAGATCTCCTCGCGGGTGCGCGCGGCGTCCCGCTGCCGGGGCGGCGAATTCTCCGCGGCAGCCGGGCCATCGGCGGGTGCGGACGATGCCAACGAGGACTCCCTGGTCGCCGGGTCGGGGAGTCCACCCTAATCCGCCGGGCTTTCCCGGCGGGCTGCTGGCGCCCTAGTATGTACTAGCTAGTTCGTTCATAACTTTCCCGACCGGGAGGTGGAACCCATCGACGGCCACGACGGCGACGAGGGCGTGCTGACCGGGCTGATCGGCGCCGGCATCGGCCCATCGCTGAGCCCCGCGATGCACCAGCGGGAGGCCGCCGAACTCGGGCTCGGCTGCCTGTACCGCAGGATCGACCTGGACCTGCTCGGACTGCCCCCGCAGGCCGCGGGCGAGTTGCTGCGCGCCGCGCGGCTGACGGGTTTCACCGGCCTCAACATCACCCACCCCTGCAAGCAGGTGGTGATCGAGCACTTGGACGAGCTGTCCGCGGACGCCGCTGCGCTCGGCGCGGTGAACACCGTCGTGTTCAGCGCGGGCAGGGCCGTCGGGCACAACACCGACTGGTCCGGGTTCGCCCGCAGCCTCAGCCGCGGGCTGCCGGACGTCGCGCTGGACCGGGTCGTGCTGCTGGGTGCCGGAGGCGCCGGGGCCGCCGTCGCGCACGGGCTGCTCACGGTCGGAACCGGAACGGTGCACGTGCTCGACCTCGAGCGGCACCGGGCCGACGAACTCGCCGCCGCGCTGCGCGAACGGTTCGGCGCGGACCGCGCGGAGTCCGGCGGTGCGCCGGTGCGGGCGCTGCGCGCTGCGGACGGTTTCGTGCACGCCACCCCGGTCGGGATGGCCGCGCATCCCGGCCTGCCGGTGCCGGAAGAAGCGCTGCGCCCGGACCTGTGGGTGGCCGACGTCGTCTACCGGCCGCTGCGCACCGAGCTCGTGCGCACCGCGCGGGCGCGGGGATGCCGGGTGCTGGACGGCGGCGGCATGGCGGTGTTCCAAGCCGCCGACGCGTTCCGGCTGTTCACCGGGCACGAACCGGACGCGGACCGCATGTTGGACCACTTCGAGGCCCTGGTGGCCGGTACTGGAGGTTCCGATGTCCACGCCGCCCGCTGACCGCGACCGCTCGATCGCCACGGTCTGCCTGTCCGGCCCGCTGGAGGACAAGCTCACCGCTGCGGCGGCCGCGGGCTTCGACGGCGTGGAGATCTTCGAGAACGACCTGATCGCCGCGGCCTGCTCGCCCGCGCAGGTCCGCGCGCAGTGCGCCGACCTCGGCCTGTCGATCGACCTGTACCAGCCGTTCCGGGATTTCGAGTCGGTGCCGCGCGACGTGCTGCGGGCCAACCTGCGCCGCGCCGAGCGCAAGTTCGACCTGATGGCCCAGCTGGGTGCGGACACCGTGCTGGTCTGCTCATCGACCTCGCCGGGTGCGGTGGACGACGACGACCTCGCCGCCGAGCAGCTGCGCGAGCTGGCCGAGCTCGCCGCCGGTCGCGGCATCCGGGTCTGCTACGAGGCGCTGGCCTGGGGCCGGTTCGTGAACACCTACGAGCACGCCTGGCGGATCGTGCGCCGGGCCGATCACCCGTCGCTGGGGGTCTGCCTGGACAGCTTCCACATCCTGTCCCGCGGCAGCGACCTCACCCCGATCCGCACCATCCCGGCGGAGAAGCTGTTCTTCCTGCAACTGGCCGACGCGCCGAGGCTGAACATGGACCTGCTGCAGTGGAGCAGGCACCACCGGCTGTTCCCCGGGCAGGGCGAGTTCGACCTGGCCGGATTCGTGCGCACGATGCTGGCGGCCGGCTACGCGGGGCCGTTGTCGCTGGAGGTCTTCAACGACGTGTTCCGGCAGTCCGATCCGGGGCCCGCGGCGGTGGACGCGATGCGGTCGTTGCGGGCGTTGGAGGAGTCGGTCGACGGGCCGCTGTCCGGTTCCGCGCCCCGGCCAGATCCGGCGCTGCCTGCGCCGCCCGCGCTGTCCGGGACCGCATTCGTGGAGCTCGGCGCGGACGACGCCGGTGCCCAGCGGCTCAGCGGCACCTTGTCCGCACTCGGTTTCCGGCACACCGGCACGCACCGCTCCAAGCCGGTGCGGCTGTGGACCCAGGGCGACGCCCGGGTGCTGGTCAACACGGGACCGGAGCACGACGGCGGGCAACTCGCCGCGCTCGGAGTGCACAGCGACGCGCCGACCGATTCGGTGCGCCGGTCGGAAGGACTGCTGGCGCCGGTGCTGCCGCGCACGGCCAGGCCGGACGAGGCCGACCTGTCCTCGGTCGCGGCACCCGACGGCACCGCGCTGTTCTTCTGCCGCACCGGCGCGTCCGAGGAAGCCGGGTGGCTCGGCGACTTCGAGCCGACCGGCACGCCGGTGACCAGCGCAGGGATCACCGGGATCGACCACGTGACGATGACCCAGCCGTTCGACCACTACGACGAGGCGATCCTGTTCTACCGGTCGGTGCTCGGCCTGCACCCGATGCCGCCGGTGGAGTTCGCGGCGCCGTTCGGGCTGGTGCGCAGCCGGATGGTGGTGGACCGCGAAGAGTCGGTGCGGATCGCGCTGGACTCCGCGGTGCTGCGCCGCGGGCCGTGGGCGCCCGCTGTGCGACACCCGCAATACGTGGCGCTGCGCAGCGAAGACGTTTTCGCGACGGCGCGCGCGGTGCGGGACGCGGGTGCCTCGGTGGTGCAGATCCCGGACAACTACTACGACGACCTGGACGCCCGGCTGGAGCCGCGGGCGGAGCTGCTGGCCGAGCTGCGCGCGAACTCGGTGCTCTACGACCGCGACGCCGCGGGCGAATACCTGCACTTCTCGGTGGCCGTGCCGGGTGCGCGGGTGTTCTTCGAGGTGGTGCAGCGCATCGGCGGCTACCGGGGGCGTGGGGAGAGCAACGCGCCGGTCCGGATGGCCGCGCACCGGCGCGAGCGCCTGGAGCGTGGTTCCGCGTGACCGGTCGCGCGGCTCAGTGCTTGCTGCGTTTGATCCGGCGGAGTGCTTCCTCGATGTCGCGCTTGCCGACGTTGCGGTGGGTGACGAACCGGACGTGCCCGTCCATCGGCACCGCCAGCACCCCGCAATCGCGCAGCCGGTCGAGGGTGAGCCGCACGTCGGGCACCTCGGCCAGCACGATGTTCGTCTGCGGCGTGGTGATCTGCCAGCCCAGCTCGGTCAGCCCTTCGGCGAGCCTGGTCGCGTGCGTGTGATCGTCGGCCAGCGCCTCGACCCGGCCCAGCGCGACCAGCCCGGCCGCGGCGAGCACCCCGCCCTGGCGCACCCCGCCGCCGAGCATCTTGCGCACCCGGCGCGCCTCGCGGACGAAGTCGCTGGTGCCTGCCACCACCGAGCCGACAGGCGCGCCGAGGCCCTTGCTCAGGCACGCCTGCACGGTGTCCACGCCCACGGTCAGCGCCGCAGGCGGCACGCCGAGCGAAGTCGCGGCGTTCCACAACCGCGCCCCGTCCAGGTGCACCCGCAAGCCGCAGTCGCGCGCCGCGGCGGCCAGTTGCGCGTGCTCGTGCGGCGGGATCACGGCGCCGCCTGCGCCGTTGTGCGTGTTCTCCAGGCACAGCAGCGTGGTGCGCAGCGCGTCGTAGCGCTCCCCGTCGCTCGCTTCGGCGCGGATCACGTCGGCCGTGGGCCGTCCCGGACCGGCGTTCCACTCCAGCGGCTCGGGCATCCCGCCCGCGAGCCACGCAGCGGACCCGAGCTCGTGGGTGAGCACGTGCGCGCCGCGCGGCGCGAGGAACCGATCTCCCCGGTGCAGGTGCAACGACAGCGCGATCAGGTTGCCCATGGTGCCGCTGGGCACCCATAGCGCCGCGGCCGTGCCGAGCAGCTGCGCGGACTTCTCCTCCAACGCGCGCATCGTGGGGTCGTGGTCGAGCACGTCGTCCCCGACTTCGGCGGCGGCCATCGCCTTCGCCATCTTCTCGTCGGGGCGCGTGACCGTGTCGGAACGCAGATCGATGGATGCCGTTTTGGTCACGAACCGATCACACCACATCCGTGCGGGGGAGAGGCAACTGCGTGATCCAGGCCGGTCGGTTTCCCGGAGAACTCGCAGCGACGCGGGTCCGCTCCGTGGAACGGCGCCGTCCGCGGCCAACCCGGCCCCCCGCGCGAGCGTCAAGCATTGCGGAGGCAGGTGCGCGACATCGGTGCGCCCGTCGGCACTAAGGTGCCCGGCACGTGCCGACGGGCAGGTTCCGGCGGGCGAGGTGCGGTCCGCCGGGGTGGCGAACAGCACCGTGACCCGGCCTCGTGCAACGGTGGGAGGCGGGCGCACCGTCCTAGTCAGTGCAAGCACGGACGAGCGGAGAGTCCGCGTGGACCAGCGCGAAGAGCAGGAGTTCGCGGAGTATTTCGCGGCCCGGCGGGAGGCGGTGCGTCGAATGGCGTACATGATGTGCGGTGACTGGCACCGCGCGGACGACCTCGCGCAGACCGCGTTCATCTCGCTGCACCGGCATTGGCGCAAGGTGCGGGACAAGGGCGCGTTGGACGCTTACGTGCGCCGGACGCTCAGCCGCGCGGTGATCGACGAATCGCGCCGCCCGTGGCGGCGGGAACGCTTCACCGATGTGCTGCCGGACCGGCCCGCCGAGGGCGCGGAGGTCGACGACGGCATCGCGACCAGGCAGACCTTGGTGGCGGGCCTGCGGCAGGTGCCTGCCAAGCAGCGCGCCGTGCTGGTGCTGCGATTCCTGGAGGGGCTCGACGTCGCCGGGGTCGCCGAGGTCATGAAGTGCAGCGAAGGCACCGTGAAGAGCCAGTCCGCGCGCGGGCTGGAGGCGCTGCGGGCCGCGCTGGGCGGACAGCTCGACGATCTGCGGTCGACGTCGTGAGGAGGTGCGGGGAAGTGGACGAGGCAGAGCTCAGCGAGGTTTTCCGGCAGGCCGCGCACGGCGGTCCCGCGGCGTCGTTCGACGAGCAGGACGTGCGGCGCGGCTCGCGCCGGGTCACCGCGCGCCGCCGCACGGCGCTGGCGGGCGGCACGCTGGTGTCCGCGGCCCTGCTGGCGGGCGGGGTCGGTTTCGGCACGGGTGCGTTCGGGCCGTCCGGCACGGTGGCGCAGCCGCCGCGGCAGGAGCCGAGCGCGCCGATGGACCAGTCGCCGATGGCGCTGCCGGACCCGCAGAGCCCCGCCACGCCGCGCTCGGGCCCGATCGTGCTCGGCGATCCCGGCGGCGGCGCGGAGTGCGGCCCGCCGGACCAGGCCGTGGCGTCCGCGCTGCGCAGCGAGTTCCCGGAGGCGGCAGGCACGCAGCCGATCGGTGCCAAGCCGCCTTGTCCGGACGGGGCGCGCACCGCCGCGGTGACCGTGCGGCAGGGCCCGGCCAACGGGAAGGTCGCCGTGCTGGTGACGCCGCCCGGGTCGGCGAACGCGGCCGAAGACCGGCCGAAGGGCACGGCGATCACGCAGCTGCCCACGCGCAGCGGCGGCACGGTGACGGTGCTGAGCGAACCGGTCGGCGCTTCCCAGGCGCCGTACGCCGACCGCATCTCGGCGATCGCCGAAGGCCTCGCGCCGCGCTTCTGATTCCCCGGCCGACGCGCCCGCGCGCTACGCGATCAGGGGGATGCGTTCGGAGTGAACGGAACTTTCGTCCCACTAGCTTGGACGAACGGTCCGTTCACTCGGAAAATCTTGATGCGGCCGGTGCGGTGACACGCCCGCGCGCCACGCGATCAGCCGCGTGCATTCGGAGTGAACGGAACTTTGGTCCCACTAGATTGGTCTAACGGTCCGTTCGCTCGGGATCGTTTCGCTCGGAGCAGCCGCCGGGGCCGCGAGCCGTTGTGGAACGCCGGTCACGCGAGCTGGGCGTGCAGCATCCGGTAGGCGGCGCCGCGCGGATCGGGATCGCTTTCGATCAGCGCGTTCACCACGGCGCCGTCGACCAGCGCGATCAGCTCCAGCAGCCGGTCCCGCCCGACCGGCATCCCGCAGCGCTGCAGGATCTCCGCCAGCAGGCCGTGCAGTTCCGCCGACAGCTCGCGCATCAGCGGCGCCAGGTACGGCCGCCGCGGCGAGCCCACCAGCCGCTCGTAGCGCAGCAGCACCGTTTCCGCCCCGCCGTCGCGGGAGTCGCTGCCCAGCAGCATGTCCAGCAGCAATCCGATCACGGCGGCCGTGCTGTGCGGCTCGTCGGTGAGTTCGGCCAGCCGGGCGCGGCCGGTGGCCAGCTCGGCACGCCCCTCGTGCTCCACCGCGGCCGCGACCAGGTCGTCCAGCGAGGAGAAGTAGTACGTCGTGGACGCCAGCGGCAGCCCGGCGCGGTCGGCCACGGCGCGGTGCCGCACCGCCTCGAAACCGCCCTCGGACAGCAGCTCGGACGCGGCTGCGACCAGCGCTTGCCGTCGCCGTTCGCCTTTCGGGGTGCTGGCTGCCGTCATGCCGGAATCCTAGGCATCCGGTGCCGCCCGGTGCCGCCCCCTCGCGCGGGAGCGCCGCGGCCGGCCGGGAACGCGCCGATGCAGCGCATCAGTGCGCGCCCGCGAGGTTCAGCCCGATCACACCGCCCACGATCAGCACCAGCGAAACGATCTTGAGCACGGACACGCCGTCGCCGAGGAACACCATCCCGATCGCAGCGGTGAGCGCGGCCCCGATGCCGGTCCACACCGCGTACGCCGGTCCGGCGGGCAGTTCGCGCATCGCCCACGCCAGCCCGGCGAAGCTCGCCGTCGCGAGCACCAGGAACGACACCGACGGCCACAGCTTGCTGAACCCGTCGGAGAGCTTCAGCGAGATCGCCCAGCCCGCCTCCAGCACGCCGGAGATCATCAGGACCACCCAGGCCATGTGCGCACCTCCCAAGGAGAATTACTGGCACGACCGTACCAAAATTCCCCGGGTGCTCGACCGCGAACTGCTGGAGTGCCCGGTCACATCAGGTCCACCGGCCTTCGCTGCGCAGCGATCGTTCGGGAGTGCGCAGCTCGTGCCGCGATCACTCCGCAGCACCGGAGGCGGCGTGCAGCTCGGCGTAGGAACCACCGGCCGCGAGCAGCTCGGCGTGCGTGCCGAGCTCGACGATCCTCCCGTCCACCAGCACCGCGACCCGATCGGCGTTGCGCGCGGCGTGCAACCGGTGCGCGATGGCGATCACCGTGCGCCCGGCCAGCAACGTCGACAACGACCGTTCGACGTCCCGCGAGCTGTCCCCGTCCAGCAGCGAAGTCGCCTCGTCGAGCACCAGCGTGTGCGGATCCGCCAGCACCACCCGCGCCAGCGCGATCTGCTGCGCCACCGCCGCGGGCACCGGGTGACCGCCCGTGCCGAGCACGGTGTCCAGCCCTTCCGGCAGGCTCCGCGCCCACTCCAGCGCACCGACGGTCGCCAGCGCGTCCAGCAGCTCCCGGTCGCCGAACTCGCCGGGCAGCGACAGGTTGTCGCGCAGGCTGCACCCGAACACGTGGTGTTCCTGGGTGAGCAGCACGACCTCCCGCCGCACCCGCTCGGTGGGCAGCGTGGTGATCTCCACGTCGCCGAAGGCGACCGATCCGGAACCGGGCGCGTGCACACCGGCGACCAGCAGCCCCAGCGTGGACTTGCCCGCACCGGACGGGCCGACGATCACCATCCGCTGCCCGGCAGGTACCTGCAGGTCGATGCCGTGCAGCACCTGCCGGTCCGCGCGGTAGGCGAACCGCACGTCGCGAATCACCAGGTCGTGGCCGGAACCACCGCCCGCCGCGCGGTCCGGACCGCGCGGCGCGGGCACTTCCCGCACGCCGAGGATCCGGCGCAGCGCCGCGTGCCCCACCTGCAATTCCTCCAGCCAGCTGAACAGCTCGTCCATCGGCGAGGACAGCGCGGCCGCGTACAGCACGACGGTGGTCGCGGTGCCGAGGTCGACGATCCCGGCCGCGTGCCCCCATCCGGCGATCAGCAGGATCGCCGCGATCGGCACGACGTAGGACAGCTCCAGCGTCGGCAAGAAGACCGACAGCAGCCCGCGGTACCGCCGCTCCAGATCGATCGCCCGCCCGATGGCGCGGTCGTTGTGCGCGCGGCGCCGCCCGGCCAGCTGCAGCGAGTTGATCGTGCGCGAGCCCTGCACGGTTTCGTGGATGCTGGACTGCACCCCGGCCCATGCGTCCAGCATCCGCGGCAGCAACCTGCCCGCGCGCGGGAAGTACCAGCGGCAGCAGACCACCAGCAGCGGCACCGCGACCAGCATCCCGCAGGCCAGCAGCGGCGAGGTCGCGATCATCGCGGCGGCGGTGAGCAGGATCGTGAGCACGGCGGCGGTCAGTTCCGGCGCCGCGTGCCGCACGGTGAAGTCCAGCCGGTCCACGTCCGATGTGGAACGGCTGAGCAACTCCCCGGTACCCGCCGCTTCCACGGTGCCCAGCGGCAGCCGCAGCGCGCGGCCGATCACGTCCTCGCGCGTCTCGGCCAGCACGGCTTCGCCGAACACCGCCGCGCGGTAGCGGGCGGCGCGGGCCAGCAGCGCGTGCGCGACGAGGACGCCGAGGAACACCAGCGCCAGCACGTCCACCCGCCACGGCTCGGTGCCGCGGGTGACCGAGTCCACCAGGTGCCCGAGCAGTTGCGGCCCGATCAGCCCGACCAGCGTAGTCAGGCCGAACAGCAACATCATCGCGGTGAACTCGCTGCGGTGCGCCGCGGCCGTCGCCCGCATCCACCGGCGGACCGCGGCCGTGCTCGCCAGCGGCAGCTTCACGCGGAACTCCCCTCGACGGCGCGGATCCGGTCGGCCACCGTCCGCCACAGCGGGCTTTGGCTGAGCACCACCGTGGTCCGGCCGCTGCGCAGTTCCCGCACCCGCCGCACGATGCGCGCTTCGGTGTGCGCGTCCACCGCGGAGGTCGGTTCGTCCAGCACCAGCGCGTCCGCGTCCGCGCACAGCGCTCTGGCCAGCAGCAACCGTTGGCGCTGGCCGCCCGAGAGGGTGCGCGCCCGCTCGCTGAGCACGCCGTCCTCGAGCGCGTCGAGCACGTCCTCGGCGTCCGCGGCGTGCAGCGCTCTCGGCACGTCGATCCCCCCGAGGTCCAGTTCGTCCCGCACCGGCCCGGAGAACAGCAGGTCCTGGTTGTGCACCAGCACGATCCGGCGGCGCAGCTCCGCGGTGCCGACCTCGTCGAGGGGCACGTCACCGGCCAGCACCCGGCCTTGCGCGGTGTGCCAGGTGAGGCGTTCGGCCAGCTCCTCGCCCTTGCCGAGCGCGTCGATGACGGTCAGCTCGCCCGCTTCGGCGCGCACGCCGGTCGTCTCGTCCAGCAGCGTCAGCGGGCCGTCCGGGAGCGACCGCGGCTCGGCGGGCTCAGCCGGTTCCGGCCGCAGCCGCAGCAGCGCGCAGGCGCGCCCGGCGGAGACGATCGCGGAGGCCCACGTGCCTGCGGCTTCGGTCGCGGTGCGCACCGGGATCACCAGGAAACCGGAAACCCCGTAGAACGCCACCAGCTCGCCCGGGCTGATCGTCCCGGCCAGCGCCATCCGCGCACCGACCCAGGTGACCAGCACGGTGACCAGCCCCGGCAGCAGGATCTCGGCTCCGGCAAGCCACGCCGAGACGCGCCCGGCGGCGACTCCCGCTTCCCGCACGCGGGCGCTGGCCTCGGTGAACCGCGCGCGGAAGCGGGACTCGCCGCCGATGCCGCGCAGCACCCGCAGGCCGGAGACGATGTCGGCGGCCAGCGTGCTCAACCCGGCGAGGTTCTCCCGCTGGGTTTCCTCGCGGTGCCGCATCGGGCGCAGCAGCGGGCCGATGCCCAGCGTCGCCAGCGGCACTCCCGCCAACGCGATCACACCCATGACCGGCGAGATCGTCAGCAACGCCGTCCCGGAAACCAGGAACGCCACCAGGGCACCGGAGATGCGGCCGAGGATCTCGAACGCCTTGCCCACCTGGTAGATGTCCGAGGAGCCGACGGCGACCACCTCACCGGTGCGGACCCTGCGGGTCAGCGCGCCACCGAGCCCGGCGACGTGGTGCAGCACCGCGCGCTCCGAGGACCCCGCGCCGTGCAGCCACAACGTGTGGTCCACCCAGCCGAGCGAGCTCGCCCCGATCGCCTGCACCACGCCGAGCAGCAGCACCACGCCGATCCAGCCGAACAGCGCGGAGAAGTCCCCGCCGCCGATGCCGGTGTCCAGCGCCCGGCCGAGCACCAGCGGCAGCACGGCGGGCGGCAGCAGCCACAGCGAGCCGGTGATCGGCGCGAACACCAGCAGGCCCGGCCGCGCGCGCAGCAACGACCACAGGAAGCGGGAGGGGCTACGCGGATCCGGACTCATACAGACCCGAAACTAGTCGGCCGCCGAGTCCCGCGGCGACCGATTTCCCGAGGACGTCGAAGACGGGTGACCGCCCCCACGCAAGTATCGTTGCCCGCCGTGACGGTCAAGCCCCACCTCCCGAACGTGCTCGCCGCCCGCTACGCCTCGCCGGAGCTGGTCGAGCTGTGGTCCCCGCAGCACAAGGTCGTGCTGGAGCGGCAGCTGTGGCTGGCGGTGCTGCGCGCGCAGGCCGACCTCGGCGTCGAGGTGCCCGCGGGCGCGGTCGCCGACTACGAGCGCGTCATCGAGCAGGTCGACCTGGACTCCATCGCCGCCCGCGAGCGCCAGACCAGGCACGACGTGAAGGCGCGCATCGAGGAGTTCAACGCGCTGGCCGGGCACGAGCACGTGCACAAGGGCATGACCTCGCGCGATCTCACCGAGAACGTCGAGCAGCTGCAGGTGCGCCGCAGCCTGGAGCACGTCCGGGACCGCACCGCCGCGGTGCTGGCGCGGTTGGCGAAGCTGGCCGCCGAGCACGGTGAGCTGGTGATGGCCGGGCGTTCGCACAACGTCGCCGCGCAGGCCACCACGCTCGGCAAGCGCTTCGCGAGCGCCGCGGACGAGCTGCTGGTCGCGTTCGGCCGGGTCGAGGACCTGCTGGCGCGCTACCCGCTGCGCGGGATCAAGGGGCCGGTCGGCACCTCGCAGGACATGCTGGACCTGCTCGGCGACGCCGAGAAGCTCGCCGACCTGGAGCGCCGCGTGGCCGATCACCTCGGTTTCGCCCGGGTGCTGACCAGCGTCGGCCAGGTCTACCCGCGCTCGCTGGACTTCGAGGTGGTCACGGCGCTGTCGCAGCTGGCGGCCGCGCCGTCGTCGGTGGCCAAGACGATCCGGCTGATGGCCGGGAACGAGCTGGTCACCGAGGGGTTCCAGCCCGGCCAGGTCGGTTCCAGCGCGATGCCGCACAAGATGAACACCCGCTCCTGCGAGCGCGTGAACGGGCTCGCCGTGGTGCTGCGCGGCTACACGTCGATGTCCGGGGAGCTGGCCGGGGACCAGTGGAACGAGGGCGACGTGTCCTGCTCGGTGGTGCGACGGGTCGCGCTGCCGGACGCGTTCTTCGCGTTGGACGGGCTGCTGGAGACGTTCCTGACGGTGCTCGACGAGTTCGGCGCCTACCCGGCGGTGATCGCTCGCGAGCTGGACCGATACCTGCCGTTCCTGGCCACCACGAAGGTGCTGATGGCCGCGGTGCGCGCCGGGGTCGGCCGGGAGACCGCGCACGAGGCGATCAAGGAGAACGCGGTGGCGGTGGCGCTGGCGATGCGCGAGCAGGGCATCGAGCGCAACGACCTGCTGGACCGGCTCGCCGCGGACGAGCGGCTGCCGCTGGACAAGTCGGAGCTGGCGGATCTGCTGGCGGACGAGCTCTCGTTCACCGGCGCCGCCACCGACCAGGTCACCGCGGTCGTCGCGGCCGTCGACGAAGTCCTCGCCCGCCACCCCGACGCGGCCGCCTACACCCCTTCCCCGATCCTCTGATCCCGGCGTTCCTCCAGGAGTGAACGGCCCGCTCGTCCGAATAGATCGGGCGAAGAGGCCGTTCACTCGCGGAGGAGCTGCGCTGAGGGGACGTCGCGTCGGCGTGTCGGGCCCGGGTGCAACGGCTTCGCCAGGTGCGGTTCGGCCGGTGCCGCTCAGCTCGTTCCGGTCGATGCCCCGCCGGGCCAGTGCGCGTCGAAGAAGTCCCGTTCGCACCGGGTGGCGCGCTGGAACAGCCGCAGGCAGCGCGCCTGATCGCGCTCGTCCAGCTCGGCTCCGACGCGGTCGAGTTCGGCGCGCAGCCAGCGGACCCACTCGGCGAACCCGTCGTTGTTGTGCAGCGAGACCCATTCGGCCTGCACGAAGTTCCCCGCCGGATCGGTGCCGCCCGCGGGTTCGGCCTCCGGCGCCCGCTGCGCCCACGCCAGGTAGCTCCACTCCGCGACCGCCAGCACGGTCAGCACCTCGGCGTAGTCGCCGCGCGCGTTGGTGTCGGTCATGAGCGCGCGGAACTCCTTGGTCGCCTCGTCCAGCACCGGCTGCTCGCGGTCCGCCGCGGACACCCCCAGCGCGTCGAAGGACCGCTCGAAGTAGGTGTTCTCCTCGCTGGTGACGACCCCGATGCTGCCCGCGATCGCCAGCCGCGAGGTGTACCGGTCGGCCTTGGCCAGCGCCGCGCCGAGCAGCGCCAGGAAGTCGTCCACGAACTGGTAGTCCTGCACCAGGTATGACCGCATCGCCGGGTCCGGCAGCGAACCGTCGAACAGCGCGTCGGTGAACGGGTGCGTGATCACCGCGGTCCAGTCCGGTTCGCTGCGGGCGCGCAGCCAGTCGGTAAAGCTCACCGAGTCCTCCTCGCATCGCCGTGCCCACATGGTGCCGCGTTCGCGCTGACCGCCTCGCCCGCGCGCGGCCGCGCGCGGGCGGTGGGGGAGAATTCCGGCGTGGTCGCACTCTCCGATTACCCGCGGATCGCCGCGGGCAAGGTTCGCCAGCTGCACGCCGTGGACGACGAGCACCTGCTGATGGTGGCTTCGGACCGGATCTCGGCTTACGACCACGTGCTGGACACGCCGATCCCGGACAAGGGCCGGGTGCTGACCGCGATGAGCGTGTTCTGGTTCGAGCTGCTGGCCGACCTGGTGCCGAACCACCTCGTCGCCGCCGACGATCCGCGCATCCCGGCTGAGGTGCGCGGCCGCGCGCTGCTGGTGCGCAGGCTGGAGATGCTGCCGGTGGAGTGCGTGGCGCGCGGCTACCTCACCGGCTCCGGCCTGGCCGATTACCGCAGCACCGGCGCGGTCTGCGGGATCCCGCTGCCGGACGGGCTGGTGGAGTCCTCGGCGCTGCCGGAACCGATCTTCACCCCGGCCACCAAGGCGGAACTCGGCGCGCACGACGAGAACGTCAGCTTCGACGCCGTCGCCGCCGAGGTCGGCCGCGACCGCGCCGAGCAGCTGCGGGACCTGACGCTGCGGGTGTACCGCCGGGCCGCCGAACACGCACGAGGCCGGGGCGTGGTGCTGGCCGACACCAAGTTCGAGTTCGGCCTCGCCGGTGGCGCGCCGGTGCTGGCCGACGAGGTCCTCACGCCGGACTCGTCCCGGTTCTGGCCCGCCGAGGAGTACGCAGCGGGCCGGGTGCAGCCGTCGTTCGACAAGCAGTTCGTGCGGGATTGGCTCACCTCGCCGGCGTCGGGCTGGGATCGGGCGTCCGATGCGCCACCGCCGCCGTTGCCGGACGAGATCGTGGCGGCCACCCGCTCCCGCTACGTCGAGGCCTACCACCGGATCACCGGCCGCGACCTGGCCGACTGGCCCGAACCGGCCTGACCGCCCGTTCCTCGCGGAGTTGAACGGCCCGTTCGCCTGCTCTTGCCGGGCCGGTTCGCCGGATTTGTGCTCGGTGGTCACCTGCGGGTCAGGCCGGGGTCAGGGGGTGGACATCCACGACCCGCCCAATGGGGAGCCGTGGTCAACTCGCTGGTCGTGTCGCTTTCCGGGCTCGGGGACCGGGCCGTGGACCGCTGCGCCGAGTTCGCCGCCGAGCTGGACCGGCGCAACGTGCCGTTGACGCTGCTGGTCGCTCCGCGCCCGCAAGGTTCGGAGCGGCCCGCGCCGGACGGTCCCGCGGTGGGCTGGGTCCGCGGACGGCTGCACCGCGGCGACGTGTCCGCGCTGCACGGTTTCGACCACGCTCCTTCGGGACAAGGGCTGCTTCCCAGGGTCGCGAGCGCGGGCCGCGCGTCGGCGGCGGTCCGGGGCGCCGAGTTCGCCGCGCTGCCCGCGCACGAAGCCGGTCTGCGGCTGTCCGCGGCGACCGCGGCACTGGACGCCTTCGGCCTGCGAACGGACCTGTTCGTGCCGCCGCGCTGGCTCTGCTCGCCGGGCACGGTGACCGCGCTGCGCAGGCGCGGGTTCGCGGTGTGCGCGGATGCGCTCGCGGTGCACGAGCTGGGTACCGGCGAGGTGCACCGGGCACGGGTGCACGCGCTCGGACCTGGTGCGCGAGTGGAGCAGTGGTGGTGCCGAGCCCTCGTGCTCGGCGTCGGCCGGGCGGCCCGGCGCGGCCGGATGGTGCGGCTCGCGGTGGACTCCGCGGACCTGAGCAGGCCGGGACCGCGCCGGGCGGTGCTCGACGCGATCGACCTGGCGCTGCACCACGGCGCCGAGCCCGCCACGTACGACTCGTTCGCGGGTGCTCGCGTGCCCATGCCGCGGCAGGAGCCGCGTGCGCGGAACCTCGACCCGCTCTCCAGCTGACCGCGGTCGGCGGGTGAAGAGCACTTCACGTCCGTCTCAGCCGAACCTCATCAGCGGGTCCGAAGCTGGTTCTCGTCAGGACGCCAGGACCGCCGCGAGTTCCGGAGCAGCGCAGCTGCGAGCCGGGCGTCGGCGGGTTCACGACGGAGGAGAACCATGCGCATCACTCGGCCCGGGAAGAAGCTGCTCGCGACCGCCGCGGTAATCGGCGCGCTCGGCGTGGGCGGCACCGGCGTCGCACTGGCCGGTGCTTCGCCCGCACCCGCACCTGCCCCGCAGCCGTTGCCGCCGGCTTGGGACGACGACTGGGACGATCTGCCGGGGCATCGCGACCTCGACGACGGCCCGCGAGACTCCGTGGACGACGTCCGCGAGGATGCCGACGACGTCCGCGAGGATGCCGACGACGATCGCAACGATCGGCTCGACGACCGCCGGGACGACGAGTTGCGCGATGACCGCGACGACGACCGGTACGAGCACCACGACGACCGCGACGACATCCCCGACGGCCCGCGCGAGCACCGCGACGACGACCCCGGCGCTGATCCGGACGACCTGCAAGACGACTGATCCGCCCGGGCCCGCTCGCTGATCACCTCCCGTCCCGCCGGTCCGATGGTTTCCCCGTCGTGCCACCGATGCCACCTACCCCCAGCAGGCGGCGTCAAGTAATCTCGACGCGGTACGGGAAACCTAAGCGGTTCCCGGCTGGCGCGTCAAGGAAAATCGACACGCCGCCCGGTGTGCGGTCGGTGTCGGCGGTAGGGATGTGGGGACTGTGGCGACCGAGGGCTTCGACGCGGAGGTCGGCGAGACCTTCAGCCAGCGGCTGCGCTGGCTGTTCGACAACGTGCCCGCGCCGGGCGCGGACAAGGACCGCCGCTGGGAGGTCCAGGAAGCCGCGGCGCGGGTGGGGGTCTCGCGGGCGACGCTGAGCGCGGTGCTCAACGGCCACCACGAGCCGAAGCTGCCGGTCGCGCGGGCACTGGCGGACTTGTTCGGCGTCGGTCTCGAGTTCTTCGACGCGACCGGCGCCGACGCCCGCCAGCACGTGCGGGAGGTCCAGGCGTTGGCACTGCTGGGCCGCGCCAACGTGGAGGAAATGGCGTTCCGGCACGGGCACGAGGTCGCCGCCGAGGACCTGGAGGTCTTCCTCAACGTGGCCAAGGCGCTGCGGTCCAAGCAGCAGCGCGACGATCCGGCGGAGTAGCCGTCGCACGCGAGGTCGCCGATGGCCGGACCCCTGATCCGTTCGCAGCGGCCGTCGTTCCGAGCGACCGCGGCCCGGGCGCCGGCTCACGACCGCAGGTCAGGCGGGAACCACCTCGCGCAGCAGCGCGCAGCGCCGCGCCCGCTGGATCGACTGCTGCCACGCCGCGGCGTCGTCGAGGCTGTCGCGCGTGGAGACTTCGAGGACCGGAGCGGTGGCCGCGTCCGCGCCCGGCGTCCCGGCGCGGCAGGCGCGCATCGCGGCCTCCAGCACGGCGGCGTGCACCAGGGCGGCCAGCTCGTCGCCCGCCAAGCCCGCCTCCTGCCCGCGCTGCCGCGCGGTGTCGGCGACGTCCTGGGAATACCACGGCCGCAGGTGGAAGCCCATGTCCTCGACCTCGATGACGCGCCGGTACAGCCGCCAGTGCAGGTGGCGGCTGTGCAGGACGTCCCCGGACGCCGAGCGCGCCCGGGTGCCGAACACGTAGCTCTGCAGGCCCGGCGTCCGGCGGAGGTCGTTCCACAACGCCCACAGGTCGCGGTGCGCCCGGCGCCGCCGGAACCAGCGCGGCACGGCGCGCACGCGCGGCGCCACCGCCGCCCAGAGCACTCCGGCGAACAGCAAGGTGAATGTCGTGACCACCAGCACCACCAGGACGGAACCCGGAACGATGCGGTGCGCCAGGTCGAAGGTCTGGATCGCGGCGGTCACGATCTTGGCCGTGCAGAAGGCGAGCCCGCCGAGGCATCCGGCGCCCATCACCCGCAGGCCCACCCGCAGGTCGCGCGCCGGGGCGTGCCCTGCGAAGCGCGCCACCAGGAGCACTCCGTCGATCATGGCCCAGCCGCACAGGGCCAGGAACGTGATCTGCCAGGCCGCGGCGCTCGGCGAGCTGTCGATGACCCGGAACCCGTAGTCCTTCGTCCGCTCGTCGGCGCCGAGCCAGGCCAGCGCGAGCACGACCGCGGCGGCGGCGAACAGCCCCCGGCGCACCCGCGCGGCCCGCGTGGCCGCGAGCCGGTCGCGGGTGCTGAACAGCAGGAACACCTGGAAGCTCGTCGCCGCCCAGAGCACTCCGATGTGCCAGACCGTGCTCGCGGCGGCTTCCGCGCCGGGGATCGTCCGCAGCGCCGGCGTCGAGGCGATCATGATGAGCACCAGCCCCAGGGCCAGCGCGGTGTGCACGACCGCCCGAACCGCCCGGTTGTCCGGATCGCGGGCGACGTCGCGCGCCTTGAACGCGGCCGTGCACAGCAGGAACACGCCGACGACCGGATACAGCAGGGTGATCAGCGCCATTACGCCCAGCCTCGTCGTTCGGTGAAGGACGAGGCCAGCCGCGCGATGGCGTCGTGCTGCCCGGCCAGCCGGGCAACCGGTTGATCACCGGTCACGTCGGCCCACCAGCGGATCGTCGTCGCGACCCGTTCGGCCTCGTACTCGGCGAAGTCGTCCTGGTACTGGTGCCGGTGCCGGCCGAACATCCGGTCGATCAGCTCGGGCGAGACCGTGGGGAACAGCCCGTGCAGCAGCTCGGACGGTTTGACGTCGCTCGTGGTCGTCGAGTGCCCGGCGATCAAGTGGCCGAGCTCGTGCGCGATGCATTGGAAGGTGTGCAGCGGACCGGTGTTGTCCGGGTAGAGGATCACGTCCATCTCGTCGGTGCGCCACCACGAGGCGACCGGACCGCCGGGGCGAGCGCCGAACGGCATCAGCTCGATGCGGCGGCCGCGATCTTCGCCGAGCGCGGTGCACAGCTGGCCGATGTCCAGCGGTACCGGCAGATCGAGCCGCCGCAGCAGCCGCCGGCATTCCCGTTCGAGCTGCTGGATCCGGCGCAGCTCCGCGCGCCCACCCGGCACTTCGGTACCGCCCAACGTTCCCAGCCAGCACAGCAGTCCTCGCACGCTGCGAGAGTATGCGCACAGCCCGCACGGTGAATACAAGATCTTCCGGACCGGACGACCGGCCACCGCGGACCGCGGGCGCAGCGACCGCGCGAGCGGGCCGGACCGCTCAGGCCAGGACCGCGAAACCACCGCCGATGATCAACGCTCCCGCCAGCGCGCCCGCGACGACCTGGGCTGTCGTGTGGTCCCCCAGTCGTACCCGCGACCAGCCGATCCCGGCCGTGACCAGGCCCAGCAGCCACCACGCAGGTCCGTAGAACAGCGCCAGCACGACCGTGGCGCCGCCGCCGGCCGCGGCGTGCATCGAGATCTTCCACTTGGTGGTGATCGCCCCGGCGACGATCACCAGCGCGAGCATTCCGGCGTCCAGCGCGGTCATCGCCCGCGGTGCCCCACCGGTCACCAGCAGCACCAGTCCGATCGTGCCCGAGCCGATCAATGCGATGAACGGGATCAGCCGCCCGGCGCGGTCGCGCACGTGGTGCCCGTCCCACCGTCCCCGCGCGGCACCGACCGTCATCACCGCCTGCGGGATCAACGCGCTGGTGGCCGCCACCAGCACTCCCCATCCCAGCGCTGGCCACCAGCGGTAGCCGGTGGCCTGCCACGCCACTCCGATCGGCAACAGCGTGATCAGCACCCATGGCGCGAAGATCTCGGTGACGGTCCGCGCGAGGCGCAGGGATGCCGTGGTCTTCGCCGACGGTTCAGCAGCCGGAGTGGGCTCGAAGGCAGTGTTGCTCATGCGCGCTGGTCGGTCCTCGATCACGGCGGCGACAGGTACCGGCAGAGTGGCACAGGCCCCGCCGCGGAACCCTCTCGGGCCCGCGAAACCGGTATCGCCGCGACGCCGGTGAGCCGCTCCGCCGCGACCGGTGTGTTCCACAGCGCACTCGCCGCCCCTGTCCGGACGGGTGAACTCGCAGCTCAGTTACCCTTTGGAAGTACTGCTGGACATCCACCGGGGCTCGGCACCGAGCAGGTGGATCTGCACGAACCGGGGGAGCATCGCCCGTGGCCCGAGTCGTCGTCGACGTCATGCCCAAGCAGGAGATCCTCGACCCGCAGGGTCAGGCGGTGGCCAATGCGCTGCCCCGGCTCGGTTTCGAGGGCGTTTCGGAAGTCCGCCAGGGGAAGCGGTTCGAGCTTCAGGTCGCCGACGACGTCGACGACGCCACCCTCGCCAAGATCGCCGAGACGTTCCTGGCGAACCCGGTGATCGAGGACTGGACGGTTCGGCGGGTGGAGTCATGAGCGCGAAGATCGGTGTCATCACCTTCCCCGGCACCCTCGACGACGTGGACGCGCAGCGCGCCGTGCGCCGCGCGGGCGCCGAGGCGGTCGCGCTCTGGCACGCCGATGCCGACCTGCGCGGCGTGGACGCGGTGATCGTGCCCGGCGGGTTCTCCTACGGCGACTACCTGCGCTGCGGCGCGATCGCGAAGTTCGCCCCCGTGATGGGCGAGGTGGTGCGCGCCGCCGGGCAGGGGATGCCGGTGCTGGGCATCTGCAACGGCTTCCAGATCCTCTGCGAGGCCGGCCTGCTGCCGGGCGCGCTGACCCGCAACTGCGCGCTGCACTTCGTGTGCCGCGACCAGTGGCTCAAGGTGGAGAACAACACCTCGGCCTGGACCACCCGCTACGACGCGGGCGCAGAGCTGCTGGTGCCGCTGAAGTCCGGTGAGGGCGCCTACATGGCCGACGAGTCCGTGCTCGACGAGCTCGAAGGCGAAGGCCGCGTGCTGCTGCGCTACGTCGAGGACAACCCGAACGGTTCGCTGCGCGAGATCGCCGGGATCACCGACGCGCGCGGCCGGGTGGCCGGCCTGATGCCGCACCCCGAGCACGCCATCGACCCGCTGACCGGGCCTACCGACGACGGGCTCGGCATGTTCCTGTCCGCTCTCGACGCACTGGTGGCAGCGTGACGAACGATCCCGAAGACGTGACCGCTAGCGGTTCGGGCACCCACGCCGTGGCAGGCGGCCCGACGACCGAGACCGGCACCGGTGAGCGGTTCTCCGAGGACGCCCCCGCTGCGGAGGTCCCCGCCGCGAAGGCCGCCGCGCTGGACACCGTGCTCGCCGCGGAGTCCACTCCGGACACTCCGCAGCCGCACCGCGAGCTGGGACTCAAGGACGACGAGTACGAGCGGATCCGCGAGATCCTGGGCCGCCGCCCCACCGAGGCCGAGCTGGCGATGTACTCGGTGATGTGGAGCGAGCACTGCTCCTACAAGTCCTCCAAGGTGCACCTGAAGTACTTCGGCGAGACCACGACCGACGAGATGCGCTCGAAGATGCTGGCGGGCATCGGCGAGAACGCCGGCGTGGTGGACATCGGCGACGGCTGGGCGGTCACGTTCAAGCTCGAGTCGCACAACCACCCGTCCTACGTGGAGCCGTACCAGGGTGCCGCGACCGGCGTCGGCGGCATCGTGCGCGACATCATGGCGATGGGCGCGCGCCCGGTCGCGGTGGCCGACCCGCTGCGGTTCGGCCCCGCCGATGCGGACGACACCCGCCGGGTGCTGCCGGGCGTGGTCGCCGGGGTCGGCGGCTACGGCAACTGCCTGGGCCTGCCGAACATCGGCGGGGAGGTCTCGTTCGACTCGTCCTACGCGGGAAATCCGCTGGTCAACGCCATGTGCGTGGGCGTGATGAAGACCCAGGACCTGCACCTGGCGCACGCCAGCGGCACCGGCAACAAGATCATCCTGTTCGGCGCGAGCACCGGGCTGGACGGCATCGGCGGCGTGTCCG
This sequence comes from Saccharopolyspora sp. SCSIO 74807, assembly GCF_037023755.1. NCBI lineage: Bacteria > Bacillati > Actinomycetota > Actinomycetes > Pseudonocardiales > Pseudonocardiaceae > Saccharopolyspora > Saccharopolyspora sp. SCSIO 74807. Next base: position 1,928,969 of record NZ_CP146100.1, read on the forward strand.
TGCTGGCTTCGGAGACCTTCGAGGGCGACTCGGCGGATTCCGGCTCCGGGCGCAAGAAGCTGCCCAGCGTGCAGGTCGGCGACCCGTTCACCGAGAAGGTGCTGATCGAGTGCTGCCTGGAGCTGTACCACTCCGGGCTGGTCGTGGGCATCCAGGATCTCGGCGGCGCCGGATTGTCCTGCGCCACTTCGGAACTGGCCTCGGCCGGGGACGGCGGGATGCGCGTCGACCTGGACCGGGTGCCGCTGCGCGCGGAGGGCATGACCCCGGCGGAGGTCCTTTCCAGCGAGTCCCAGGAACGCATGTGCGCAGTCGTCGAACCGTCCAGCGTGGACGCGTTCATGGACGTGTGCGCCAAGTGGGACGTGACCGCCACGGTGATCGGCGAGGTCACCGACGGCGAGAACCTGGCGATCTACTGGCACGACGAGCTGGTGGTGGACGTGCCGCCGCGCACCGTCGCGCACCAGGGTCCGGTCTACGAGCGCCCGGTGGAGCGGCCCGCCGAGCAGGACCTGATCACCGCGGACAACCCGAACACCCTCGCGCGTCCGTCCACTCCGGACGAATTGCGGGAGGCGCTGCTGCAGCTGGCCGCCTCGCCGAACCTGTGCTCCCGCGAGTGGGTCACCAGCCAGTACGACCGCTACGTCCGCGGCAACACCGTGCTGGCGCAGCCTTCGGACGGCGGAGTGCTGCGGGTCGACGAGGAGACCGGGCGCGGCATCGCGGTCGCCACCGACTGCAACGCCCGCTACGCCCGGCTCGACCCGTACGCGGGCGCGCAGCTGGCGCTGGCCGAGGCGTACCGCAACGTCGCGACCACCGGCGCCACCCCCATGGCGGTGACGAACTGCCTGAACTTCGGCTCGCCCGAGGACCCGGGTGTGATGTGGCAGTTCCAGCAGGCGGTGCGCGGGCTCGCGGACGGCTGCGCGGAACTCGGTATCCCGGTCACCGGCGGCAACGTCAGCTTCTACAACCAGACCGGCAGCCGTCCGATCCTGCCCACGCCGGTCGTCGGGGTGCTCGGCACGATCGACGACGTGACCCGCCGCATCCCCACCGGAATCGGCGGTGAGCAGGGCGAGACGCTGCTGCTGCTCGGCGACACCCGCGAGGAGTTCGGCGGCTCGGAGTGGGCGAAGGTCGTGCACGGCCACCTCGGCGGTACCCCGCCGCAGCCCGACCTTGCGCGGGAGAAGCTGCTCGCCGAGGTGCTGCTCGCCGGTTCCCGCGACGGCATGATCTCCGCGGCGCACGACCTGTCCGACGGCGGCCTGGCGCAGGCGCTGGTCGAGACCGCGTTGATCGGTGAGTGCGGTGCCCGCGTGGTCCTGCCGGAGGACGCGGACCCGTTCGTGCAGCTGTTCTCGGAGTCCGCGGGCCGCGTGCTGGTGGCCGTGCCGCGCAGCGAGGAGCTGCGGTTCACCGAGATGTGCTCGGCCCGCGGCCTGCCCTGCGCGAAGATCGGCGTCGCCGACGCCGGTGTGTCCACACTGGACATCCAGGACGTCGCCGACGTCCCGCTGGCCGAACTCCGCGAGGCCTGGGAAGGCACTCTTCCCGCGCTGTTCGGCTGACCGCTCGGCTCCGAGTGAACGGACCGTTCGCCTGATCCGTCGGGACGAGCGGTCCGTTCACTTCGCGGTCCGCCCCGCTCGTCGAGCGGTTCGACCGCTGCGTGGCGAGCCGACGAGGTGCTCAAGGGTTCGACGCTGACAGCCACCCCCGATCACCCTCGGCGGCGCCGAGTGACCGCAGCCCGCGAACGGTGCCGGGCCCGCACCGACGCAGCCGCGGGCCCGACCTACTCGGTCTCGGCGCAGGCGCGCGTCGTCAACGCGAGCAGCGAATCCAGGTCCGCGTCGGCGACCGTGGCGCCGTCGCTTTCGAGCGGCCCGGCGAACCTGGCGCCGTCGAAGGTCACGCCCGAGTGCAGCTTCGCCTGGTCGAAGCGGGCTCGCCCGCGGAATTCGGAGCGGTCGAACGCCGCGGGCCCGCCGAACTCGACACCGGAGAACTGGGCGCGGTCGTGGAAAACGGTGTCCTTGCAGCGGAACTTGCCGTCGTCGGCGAAGACCACGCGGGTGAACCACACCGGACCGGTGATCTCGCACCGGCTCAGGTTGATGTCGCGGAAGATCCGCGCGTGCCGAGCCGTCAACGTGCCGATGCGCCGCCCGGACAGGTCGAGGTACTCCAGCTTGGCGTTGGTCAGGTCGAGGTCGTAGGCGGGCGCCGCGGTGTCGGTCGCCTGCGGCAGCAGCGTCGCGATCAGGCGCTGCGCAGTGCGCCGCACCTGGAGCTTGCGCTCCGCCTCGTGCTGTTCGTCGCGCTGCCACTCGCCGTCGTCATACCGCGGATGCAGGAACGGTCTCCGCAAGTACGAGCAAAGCACGTCCAGAACCGTTTGCGTCAGTCCGGGATTGCTGCGCGCCAGCCCGGCCAGTGAATGCAACGCACCCACCCGCACTTGGTCGGCCTCGTGCCCGAGCAATTCCACGGCGCGGGCGAACCGCTCGTCGCTGACCCGCTCCTGATCCAGCCGGACCTGCCGGCCTTCCTGGAGCTGCCGGTTCTCTTCCACCCGTCGCCTGCGGTCGTTGAGCCACAGCGCGTACAGCGCGACGACCGAACCCCCGGCGAAACCACCGGTGCGCAGCGCGTCCGCGCCGTTGACACGGGGATCGAAGACGAGCAGCGCCAGGCTCACCCCGAACACCGCCAGCACCGCGAACGCGATGGTCGCGGCCAGTCCGAACTTACGCACGTGAACTCTCCTGTTGCGGCACATGGGTTTCCGGAGTCGCCCACGCCGGGAGGTCGGATCCGGTGCCCGCCCGGAAGTCGTCGAGCAGCACCGCACCGGCCGGTTCGTCCGGCCCCAGCGCGATCCCGCCGTGCAACCGCGCGTGCCGCAGGTCCAGGCCGGCGCCGAACTCGGCCCCGCGCACGTACCACTTGGCCGCGCAATCCATCCGCTTCCAGTCCACCTCGTGCTCGAACCGCGCCCGGTCGAAATCGCACGTCTCCAGCGCGCGGATGCCGCGCAATTGCAAGCCGTGCTCGAAGACCGCCTCCGTCGCCCGGATCCGCCCCAGGAACACCGAATCCCGCAGCGCCAAGTGACCGCGGAACACCGCGCGGCTGAAGTTCGTGCTGTGCCGGAACCGGCAGCGGTACGCCGCGATGCGCCCCACCACGCGGTCGGACAGGTTGAACCGCTCCAGCCAGGCGCGCGTCAGGTCCAGGTCGTAGGTCGGCGGGTCCGGCTCGTCCCGGGTCGGCAGCAGCTCGATGATCAGCCGCTGCGCGGTCTGGCGCGCGTGCCGCTCGCGCTCCATCTCCGGCGGGATCGGCGGCAGGTCCGCGAATTCGGCGAGTTCCTCCGGGTCCATCCACTTCGGATGGTCGAACGGCCGCCGCAGGTAGGAGCACAGCACGTCCAGCACGGTCTGGGTGTACTGGGAGCGCGTCCGCGCGAGCCCGGCCAGCGCGTGCATGGCGCCGACCCGCACCTGGTCGGTCTCGTGCCCGAGGAGTTCCACGGCGCGGGCGAAGCGCTCGTCGTCGGCGCGGTCGCGGTCGTGGTCGGTGCGGCGGTCCTCCAGGTCCTGGCGCTGCCGCTCCAGCTCGTAGCGCTCCCGGTCGAGTTCCTGGCGGCGCTGGTCCAGCTCCTGCCTGCGTTCCTCCACCCGGCGCCTGCGGTCGTTGAGCCACAGCGCGTAGAGCGCGACGATCGAGCCCGCGGCGAGCCCTCCGGTGCGCAGCGCGTCCGCGCCGGTGGCTCGCGGGTCGTACAGCAGCAGCGCCGTGCTCACCCCGGTCATCGAGAGCACGGCCAGCGCGATGGTGAGAGCCAAGCCCACCCTGCGGTTGCGCGCGCGGTCCTCACCCATCGCGGGGATCATCGCATCCGGCGGTGCCGGTGCGGGCCCGGTTCGCGGAATCGCGGTGCCGAGCCCGCGGCCCGGCGCCGCCGGGCTCAGCCGGTGGCCAGCGCCTGCAACTGCTCGTAGGCGCCGTTGAACGAGTTCTGGTCGATCGGCGACGAGCTGTACTGCCAGAAGGTGTGGAAGCCCCAGCCCGCGGGCAGCGCACCGGGCGAGTCCGCGTACCGCGCGATCCACAGTGGACTCGTCGCGCCGAAGTCCCCGCCGGTGCACTGGTTCCACCAGCTGGTGCTGGTGTAGATCACCGGATACCGCCCGGTGCGGGCGAAGTAGGTGTCGCTGAAGTCCTTGATCCAGGCCGTCATCGACCCCGGGTCGTGCCCGTAGCAGGTGTCGCCGTACGGGTTGTACTCCATGTCCAGCGCGCCGGGCAGCGTCTTGCCGTCGGGCGACCAGCCGCCGCCGTGGTCGACGAAGTAGTTCGCCTGCTCCGCGCCGCTGGAGACGTCCGGCAGCGCGAAGTGGTAGGCGCCGCGGATCATGCCGACGTCGTAGGAACCGTTGTACTGCTGGGCGAAGTAGGGGCTGCGGTAGGTCGTGCCCTCGGTCGCCTTGACGAACGCGAACCGCTTGCCCTGGCCCCAGTACGCCGGCCAGTCCACGTTGCCCTGGTGGCCGCTGACGTCGATGCCCTCGACCGCGGCCAGCGGCAGCGCGCGTTCCGGCGCGGCCTGCTCACCGCCGCCTTCGTGCTTGCGGATCTGCGAGCCCATCGCGTGATCGTTTTGTGCAGAGCTCATCGCCTGCTCCGTTCGGGTAAGGGAACTGCCGGCGTGCGCGGGCGCGGCGAGCAGCAGAGCACCGGCCCAGGTGATCGAGAGTAGGGAGATCAGCCCGCGGTTGCGAGCACGTCCACTCGGATGCGTCATCGAAGCAGGACCTCTCGGGGAGTAGTCGCCTGGTGGGACCGCCACCGGCGGTACCGGGATCGCCATCGCGAAGCGTTTACTGCTTACGCGGGCTCGGGGTGGGAAAACAACCACAATGGCGCAATCCGGACAACG